>JAKBRL010000024.1 GCA_021845465.1 Microcaldota archaeon | reverse complement strand
AATCCGATTCTATTTTATCTGTTATTGCTATACTACCTAATGGTAGTGTTACGTTGTCTTTCATTTTCTCATCAAAAATGATGTGACAACACTACCTTTAAAGGTTTAATGTGGCGAAGTTAAGTTAGAATAAATCGATATTGGTATTTTAAATGAAAAGTAAAGAATCCGGCCCGAAGACTAAAAAAGAGCTGAAGCGGAGAATAAAAACAAAATACAGGAAGACGGACGCACACAAGGAAATATATGATAAGGAATACCATGAAGTATCTTACAGAGGAATCTGTCCTATATGTGGCAGCAGGATAGACGAGAAAGGATACTGTGCCTGCGGCACAGGCGAATCATAAAAACAATCAGGCAACAGACCTGGCATCAAGCATTCTTTCTATGCTTGTTATAGGCTTCCCATTTTTTTCGATAGTGTGTATCGCAGGATAATTCTCCAAATAATCCGGAATATATTCCTTAATCCGTTCCTCGTATGTAGGCACAAGCTCATTCTTGTAGAATATTCCTATCGGTATCTTATCTTCTTCTAAATAGGCATTCTTTATGGCCTCAGTCATCTTCCCCAAAGTCTCAGAACTATCATGCACTTCAGGGTCTCCTTCTAGCTTGCATATGCGTTTCCTATACCATTCGTTAGTGTTTATGTCATTATAGGTAGGGCAAGGCTGTAAAACATCTATCAAAGCCATTCCCCTGTGTGAAACTGCCTGCTTGATAAGTTCCTTGGTAAGCGCAGTATCATACGCAAAGCTTCTTGCTACAAATGTATAACCAGAGGTAACAGCCAGGGCTATTGGGTTTATTGATTCATTTATGTTTGGCTTTGCCAGTGCCTTGGTGCGTTCTCCCATGGGCATTGTAGGTGAGGCCTGGCCTTTTGTAAGCCCGTACACTCTGTTGTCATGCACTATCAATACAATCGAGGCATTCCTTCTTCCTGCACTTACAAAATGTCCCATGCCTATTCCAAAAGTATCTCCATCGCCTGCGTTAACAATGACTTTAAGGCTGGGATTTGCAAGCTTGATTCCCAATGCAAAAGCAAGAGCCCTGCCATGAAGTGTGTGCACTCCTGATATGGGCCCTGAAACGAGATGCGGAAGCTTTCCAGAGCAACCTATTCCCGAGACAAGCACTGCATCGGTAAAGTCGAGTTTCATCTCGCTAAGCGCACTCTCAACCCCACGCAGTATTCCAAAGTCGCCGCAGCCGGGGCACCAGTCATTAAACATCGCCTGATTATTTTCCTCCATTCAATACAACCTTTCTGGAATTTTTATTGACTATCTCCATTACAGCTTCAACAAGCTCATCCCGATAGATAGGCCTGCCATTCCACTTGAGTATATATCCGGTAGGAGCCATGCCGGTCTGTTCAGTGAATATTTCAGCTCCCTGCGCATTGTAATTATTCTCCACTGCTATTATCCTCTTCTTCCCAGCGACTGCTCTCTTTACCAATTCAGAAGGATATGGGCTGAAGAGCCTGACCTGTACCATCTCTATCTGAATTCCCTTATCTGCAAGCATCTCGATTGCATCTAAAATTGCGCCCTTCGGCGAGCCCCAGGTAAGCAGTACTGTATCAGAGTTACCCACTACCCTTACCTTTTCATCATCTGCAAGATAATCCGAAGCTTTTTTTATCTTCTTAATTCTCTTTTCGTATATCTCAGTCCTGTTTCTAGGACTCTCGGATATATGTCCATACTCGTTGTGCTCATCCCCTGTATAATACATCTTTGCGTGACCCAGCAAAGCCCTTCTTGAGATTCCATCCTCTGTTATCTCAAAACGCTTGTAATCTTCAGGCTCTTCAGGATATACTATCTTTCCACGTTTTATAGAGAGTTTATCTGAAAAGAGATCATTCCTATTCATTATTGAGTAGGAATTAGCCAAGGTCTTCTCTATTATATGTATCGCAGGAGTCTGGCAGATCTCTGCCATATTAAGTGCATTTACAGCATCTTCAAATATCTCACTATGGTCTCCGGAGACTATCACTACTCTAGCAAACTCTCCATGTCCTGCATTGAGTGCAGATTTAAGTTCCGACTGCCCGCTCCTTGTGGGCAATCCTGTAGAGGGCGATCCCCTCATATAATATGTAATCAATACTGGTGCCTCATTCATGCCTGCCCAGCTGATTCCCTCATTCATGAGGGAGAATCCCGGTCCTGAGGTTGCTGTCGCTGCCCTGGCTCCTGTGAGTGTTGCCCCCACTGCGGAATTTATCGCTGCAAGTTCGTCCTCAGTCTGCAGAACAACGATTCCCTGTTTAGAATCTTTCTTATCCGAATTCACTTCCAATATCTGGTTAGCTTCAAGGTAAGTACTCTCATCAGAAGCCGGGGTTATAGGATAATATGACTGAAATCTCAGCCCGCCATATATCTTGCCAATTGCAGAGATGGTATTGCCATCAAGCTGCACTCTCCTATCTTTTATGTGTAATTCCTTAAAATCATAATGTTTCTCCATAACTGCATTCATGCCAGCAACAGCCGCAAGCCTGTTCAGCTCCATAAACTCCTTCTTCTTTCCAAAAGCCGAAGATACAGCATTCTCAATATGTTTCTTATCAAAACCCAACATCGAGAATGAAGCGCCAATGCAGACCATGTTCCTTGCCCTTTCTACCGAGAATGAATCCATCTTCAATGTGTTTATTATATCGCGCATTATCTTTCCATAATCTATGGGTATTGCCTTAACTCCCCTATCATTAAGGTATCTTATCACTTCTGATACTGTAGTTCCATATCCAGCCTTCTTGAGTATTTCTGCCTGGTCTTCAGCTATCTCAGGTTCAATTGTCCTGACTTTGAATATGTCAGTATCTGCAAGGGCAATGTCATAAAGCATATACTCGCTGACCTGATCAAAATGCTGGAATATGGTCTCCGCATCGAAAGTAGCAAGTATATTCACCCGGGTATCAACGCTGTATCTGGGCTTATCGCTTATAACCAGGCTGAAATAGCTGTGCCTGCCTTTTATATTTGAAAAATACTCCCTGCTTCCGAATATGTAATATCCTGTTTTTGCAATGGCAGCACCGAATATATTAGCGGCAGTGTCAACTCCTGCTCCCTGGGCTCCCCCTATAAGCCATCCGATATCCATCAAATTATGCCTCCAATCAAAGATATAAAACTGAAACTTATAAAAAAGTGCCCAGGCTGATTCCAAATCCTGGTTTACAAATAAAACAATACTAAAATATACCAGTGACCTTACAGATAAATAAGGATCAATAATTCTTGTGGTATAATGCTTGAAGTTGTAGGCCATCGCGGTGCGGCTGCACATGAGCCCGAGAACACACTAAGGTCATTTGAAACTGCAATAAGACTAGGAGCCAATACAATAGAATTAGATGTGCATCTTACAAAAGACAGAAAACTCGTTGTAATACACGATAGTACTGTAGACAGGACAACAAATGGCAAAGGCCACGTCAAAGAAATGAACTTCAGTGAACTAAGACGGCTTGATGCGGGAAAAGGGGAGCGCATACCTACTCTAGGCGAAGTCATGGAACTGGCAAAAGGGAAGGTATCCATGCAGATAGAGCTTAAAGGAATAGGTACAGAAATTCCTGCAGCCAAATTGGCAGGCAGATACAATACAGAGAATATTCATCTAATATCCTTTATTAGCGGAATGCTTATTACTGTAAAGAAAAACTTTCCAAAAATACGCACAGGAATGCTTCTGCAGCATATTCCAAAAGATCCTCTCATGATCCTCAAATCCACCGGAGCGGATATGCTATCAATAAATCACAGCGCAATAGACGAGTGGACCATAGAAAAAATCCGGAGCCAAAAGAAACGTATATGTGCATGGACCGCAAACGAACCGGCAGAGATCCGCAGGCTGATTCGCCTGGGAGTCGACGCAGTAGTCAGCGATAAACCAGACCTTGTGATAAGAGAGCTAGCCAGAAGCAGATGAACGCGTCTATTGCAGAAAACAGACAACATTCATCCTTCCTGCCTTGGAGCCACAGAAGATACCTACTACTAAAAATACGAAATAAAAAATAGATTTATCGGTTCCAAACTCCTAGTATTTGGCTGTTGCCTTAAGATAGGAACTCCATCTACACCTATCTCAAGTACGTATGGTGCCTGTTTCCATATCTTTTTTATGCTTAATCTCTCTCCTCAGTGTCTATTCCTGTTTTTAACATGATTTCATATCCGTGCAATAAGCCAAACATATCTGTTAAGCTCTCCATCAAAAAGTCTTTTTCCTTAATTATAATTTCTAATATATCCTTCTGCTCCTTTTGAAAGTTTATCATAACTGCTGGAAATAAGCAGTTTGGAGTATCCTTCCATATTAACAGCAAATGTTTTTGTATTATGTAAGAGTGTAAATACATCATCATACCCGGATACCGAATCCAACATAAACTGCTCCGCTATCATTTGTTTCTTTGTTTTCATTCTATCAACTTTTTTTTAGCTTAAATTATATACCTTCCCACATCTCTGCGAATCAAGTTACTTTCCATACAAATATGTGGTTCCATTATTGTATATCGGTCGAATGTACGCCTATCCCAAACTCTTATTTTCCAATCTTGTTTACTTGTTT
The DNA here is from genome assembly GCA_021845465.1 of Microcaldota archaeon. The sequence continues at coordinate 7,350 of JAKBRL010000024.1, read as the reverse complement.
TTTATTACTGCGATCTATGCCAAATGCAGTCGCTCAGCTAAAAGACTTTTCATTAATACACTAAATAATCTGAATCCAAATCCTAAAAACAATAAGCAAGATAATATAGTGATGCGGCTGGAACCCAACGTTTCTCTTTAATAATGAAAAGAAAACATATACATCTTGCTAAAAAAGTCATTGACTTAATTTCCAGAACCTGCCGGAACCAGTAGCAAAAGGCGTAATCCTGTCTCTGGCAGCAAAGGAAATAAAGATAAGCAGGAAATGTTTATGGCGACGAGTGCCATATGATTCTCTTGTATAAAATCAGTCAATCAGCTGGCTGAGTGCTCTTCCTTTTCAATATTAGCTTGGCCATTTCCAAGACGTTTTCGCGCACATTTATCTTTCCCTCTACTATCTGCTTCGGGCTGAGCCATAACGTATCCGCAATTTCATAATCAGCAGCGCATATGTCGATTTTATCTGCTTCCACAGATGCTATATAATGGTGAAGGACCAGTCTTTCGATCTTGCCTGTGGTGAGGTCGTGATGAACCTCCTTTGTAAATGAAGGCAATTTATCGAAAATACGTATGCCAATATCCCCACCCAACTCCTCCCTGCCCTCTCTTATTGCTGCTGATTCTGAATCTTCGCCAGGTTCAAGTCCGCCTCCGGGAAATCCCCACAGCACATCAAAACGCGGGCGCACCAGCAGAATTCTACCATTCCCGTCTACAATTACCAACATTGCACCTACATGTTCTCCGCGGTCCGTTTCTCTCTCCTTGTCTTCTTTTAAGAATATTAAGGCCTCTCTTTTTACTACATCTGAGATTCCGTGTATATTTTTACCATTGAAGAATGCATATATCCTTTCTACAAGCTTCCTGCGCTCTTCTATTATTCCTTTTTCTTCCGAAAGTCCCACTGAGGCCCTCATAATTCCAAGTCCCAATAAAATTAGCCCGTTGTATAATTCCTGTATTGCTTTATGGTCTGCCACATTCAGGCTTCTTGAGCGCAAAAGACCTTTCAGAGGGTAGTCCACATTTGCTTCTGCGTTGAAGTACGCGCTAAGCCTGGAATAGATTTCACCCACGTGCCTATTCGAGAATGGCACATCAACATATGCCAAATCATTTAGGTTGTAACCTTTCTCTAGATTATAGGATATCTTCTTATCCTTGACACTTTTCTTTAGAATTACCTCGTCAAGAGTTCCGGAACGAATCTCCAGCTTATTTGCCATTGAGGATATATGGTAAATATTGTCGCCCTCTGATATGAATTCTATGTTTTTCTTAAGCATTTCGAAAGACATCCGCCATGAGAAGGTTATAAAGCCTATCTCATAGTCTAGAGATAGACTTCTTGCACTATCTATTGCAGTGTAAGCTTCGGCTATTTTTTGCTTCTTTCCAAGTGTTTTTAGGTATTCATCAGAACCACCTTCAACACCCAAGAATATTTTTTCAAGTCCTATCTTCTGCAATCTTGGTATCAATCCCTCCTGTTTTAGCTTGTTGAAGGCATCGACGCGCAGTGATGCAGAAAATGGTATTCGTGGAAGCCCGGATTTCTCAAGTGCGCGGATAATCCTTTTTGTAGCTCTTACATCAGCAAAAGCCTCTTCGTCGGTCAGCTCAAATCTGCTTATGCCATAATGGCTAATTAATTCCTCAAGCGTTTCTACGATCTTCGATTCAGGCACAGTCCTATAATCTTTTCCTCGTTCGGTGCATCTGGAGCACATGGTGCATTTTCCAAAATCACACCCTCTCGACGCTTCTACTTTTATCGAACCGCCTAAACTGCCTATTTCCTTAGTCAATACTCTGTAAGGGATGATATAGTTCATAAGATCTGACAGATCAGGTTCGTATATATTATCTATCGGTTGTTTATGTACTATCCTTCTTGCTATGTACGAGAACGCTTCTTCTCCCTCTCCTTTAACTATTCTGACGTTAGGGAATTCTCTAGTGATTAAAGCGGAAGGCGCGTATGTAGGTATTGAATTGCCAAGCACGATGGTCATCGGGCTTTTAGGCGCCGCAGCTTCTAATTTTATAAGTAGCGATTTTGTGTACTCCCAGGCAAAAATGGGCACGCTTATTCCTAAAAGCAAGGGGGCACTGTTCGAATCTGCGAAGTCAAGTATCTTCATTGTGAGGGCATCGGTATTGATCTTTCCTGTCTTGGCAAGTTCGCCTTGGGTATCATACAGTCTGACTTCAACATCTGGCAAATCGTTCTTAAGCCTAGCAGCTATAATCTCAATCCCTATAGGCTCATGCAATGATAGATTCTTCTCGCCTTCCATGTTTATCAGCATGGCTTTAAGAGGTACATTCTGCATATCGTGGCGCTTAGTTTCGGCTTCAACATTTATTGGTCGGCTCAAGCCTCCTGTCCCGCGTGATCCATTTTTGATTTTATCCATAGACACACATGATACCTGATTTTGTTGCAAGAAAGCAGCAGTTTTTGGTGTTGCAGTATACGAGTTTCCGTCCTGTATTGATAACAGTCTATTATTTGTTTCCAGCTATTCCACGAGAATGGTAATCCCGCGTTCTGCCCTATGTCTTCCTTCACTATAACGCCGTATTCCCGCAAGCCTGATTATTTACCTGAATCTATTAACAAATATCTAGATAAATAAATTTTATCGCACACCATATTTATTCATTTACACAGTTTTTTGGGAATTTCTGTGATACATTGCAGGACGATATATATACTATATTGGAAAAAACGTTGTGCCTGATAATTTACCTCAAATCTGAACACCCGAAGCAGGCGGATAAGTTTTATACGACATTTCGATATGTGGTATCCTGAATTAATGTCCTCTCGATAGATTTGTTTGTGCTTTTTCATTTAAAAACCTCTTCTCTACTTTTCCACCTTTCAGTATAAACGCCTCGTAAGGAGTAATTGGCCTTCCATCCTTCTCCAGTGACCGGTGTGGTCTCTGAAAATTGTAGTAGTAGATTGCCTTCTCTGCGTTGCCGAAGTAACGCAATAATCTATCAAAGGCATGATGAAATTTCTCCTGTTTTCCATTAGTTTGCGGATGTTTAACCCTTGCAAGTATCAGTTCTGTTCCCTTCGCCTGGACCTCATTCCTGAACCTATAATTGTCGTTCTCGTCCTTGCAAAACTGGGTTCCGTGATCCGTAAGGAGCTGTTTCGGTATTCCACACCTATCCACCCCTTTGTAGAACGTCTTCAAGGAGTTTTCCGTTGTTGCATTACTAAAGATCCCATAAGCAACAATATACCTTGATGCATCGTCTAGATATGCAATTAGTTGACCTATTGAAGATTCGTGCCAGTCAGTATGCCACAACGAATTCGAGTATTTTCTTTCGTATCTGACTTATTTCCTCCTCTTGCCTTTCTTCGGTGATGTGCTCGCAAGACCTTGCGACTTGAGATATTGATGTATTTTGTTATGCGAAATACGTACACCTTCATATTTGAGGATTGTCTCCAGACCTACGGCCCCAATATCAGGATATTTTGTCTTTGTCTCCATAATTGTCTTCTCTCGGATTCTAGTCAAAGGTATCTTTTTCTACCACATTTTGTGATCCTTACACGTGCCATTGGGGTGTCCTTGTATCTTCGATGGAGTTCCCTTACCCATCTACCCGACACTCCCTGTTGTTTTGCAATTTTGTATGTGGATAACTCTCCTTTTTCCCTTTGTTTCAATATCCATCTCAACTTCCTCTGATTCAACTTCTTCATGAATTCTATTGAATTCACAAAGGATAACTCCTTTGACGTGAGGAACTTATTTCGGGATTGTACAGGCGACACTGTGCCATAGATGGATATAAATAGCTTGTGGCACTGGAGCAGAACCTGAAGACCATCGCCCTAAGCACAAGATGCGCCACAGGCGCATCTACGACAGTGCATTTTTATAATGTCTTTTAGGAAAGCAATATTTAAATATTTATGTCTTCTATATAAGACATTATGAAAGAGGAGTTCCGCTACATTATAAGTGAATGGCTTGCTAGGAAGCTACCTGAGACCGTAGCGAGAGATGTAAACATAGACCTAAATGCAGACAAGATCATAGCGATAGCAGGAGTAAGGCGTGCCGGCAAGACCTATCTGCTTTTCGACACGATAAAGAAGCTGGCTGGAAGTGATGTGCCTAGGGAAAACATGCTTTACATAAATTTTGATGATGATAGGTTGATGGACCTGGAGAGTGGCGACCTTGATGACATACTAAGCACTTATTACGAAATGGCGCAGCCTAAAAAGGATTCTGGCATTTTTTTGTTCTTGGATGAGATACAGAACGTGAAAAACTGGGAACTGTGGGTAAGGAGAACATACGATTCAAAGAAATGCAGGATATTCATAACGGGATCTAGCTCTAAACTTCTAAGCAGAGAGATTGCCACTTCACTAGTGGGGAGAAATATAACCTATGTGTTATATCCTTTCTCTTTCAGAGAGTTTCTCTCAGCAAAAGGCGTAAGGCTAGGGAAAAATATCTTGCATAGCGATGACCGTCATAGAATAAATGCCTTGGCTAGGGAGTATATGACAAATGGTGGGTTTCCAGAAACGGCATTTGAGACAGATATTGAGACAAAGAAGAGGATAATAAGTTCATATTACGATGCAATATTGTACAGGGATATAATAAGCAGGTACAGGGTTGAGGATGCAAATAGGCTGGAGATGGTCTTCAGATATGCAATTAACACGTATAGCAGCGGTTTCAGCACTGTGAAACTCTACAACTACTTCAAGAGCCAGAACCTCGGGATAAGCAGGCAGACTATAAGCAATTTTATCAAGTTCGGCGAACAGACGTTTCTCTTCTACCAGCTATTGCAATTCTTTAAGGGCTTCAAAAGATCAAATCAGTCCAGGAAGAAGTTATATGTTGTTGACAATGCAATAATAACTCTGCTGATATCCGGCCCAGAATACGGAAAATTGCTAGAAAATATGGTCCTAATTGAACTTCTACGCAGGAAGGAAAGAAATCCGTCTATCGAGCTAAATTACTTAAACAACAAAGAGGGTGAGGTTGATTTTGTAGTTTCAGAAGGCGGATCGATAAGAGAACTTATACAGGTGACTTACGAACTTAATCAAAAGAATATGGAGAGGGAACTGAGACCTCTCTTAAGCGCGATGAAGGAGCTTAAGCCCGAGAGATGTGTGCTAATAACATTCAATGCCATAGGCAGGGAAACGGTTGTGGAAAAGGACGTAGAGACATTGACATTCGTGCAATGGGCACTAGGCGCTTACGATAGGAAGCTATAGCTTGTGGCACTGGAGCAGAACTTGAAGACCATCGCCCGAAGCAGGGATTGAACCTGCGACCTCATGGTTAACAACAAAATACTCTACAATTTAAGTTCTTGAAGGACCCTCAGGTTTATCTTTTTATTATAGTGTTTAAGATATGATGCAAGTTTTCCCTTGTCTATACTGCGCCTTAGTGCTTTTAGAACGTCTCTGCGCAGATAGTGATTAAAGTAGATAAAGTCTATAACTGTCTTCTCGTAGTCTGACACAGGTATCCAGAACCCTCCGCTTTGTACAAAATCATAACCGAAAAACAGATTTCTGCGTATAGGCATTACACTGTAATTGCCTCCCCTAAACGTCCTAATTCCACGCCTCACATTATTTGGGGTTATTATTATTGGATTGGTACCTTGCTCCCACAAGCGCCTGATGGTGAGTGCATTCTCTAGGCCATAATAAAAGGGTCGAAAAGCAAAACCTACTACAGTTATCTCATCATGGAATGTATAAACACCCTTACTTATCCTTAATATTTCTCCACTGCTAATCAGGTAGTTTATCAGCCTCTTGAGATAGGCAGAACTTATGCCTTTCAGACCCAGAACTGCCTTTAGCTCATGAATTGTAAAGATTGGGGATTTTAGATCATTGAAATGGCTTCTTATATAACCTACGTATTTCATGATAGCCTACCTCTTATTTGCATAAGCATTGACTGGAGAGATGGAACAGGGCCATTGTATATTAGAGAAGCAAGCTCTTCTTCATTTACTGGTGGAGGCATTTTATTCAGAAAATCCGATACTTCCCTGATTGTCTTCTTGTCTCTTTCTATATAGCTGCTCAATATGTATATGTCATAAATATCGCGTATGAAGCGCCTGTCTCTATAAGCTGCAATTTTTTCTGCAAGCAGATCATTTGCAGATATGGAGATAATGTCACTATATGTCCCATCCGCTCTTTCGAATCGCATAGCTATTGGTTTCAGTCCCTTTGCAAAATGACTTATTTCAACTTTTAGGTATATGTCATCCAAAGAAAATCCTATAAACATAAGATTTCCGGTGTCTTTTACCTTTTCTAGTTTAATGCCCTGTTCTTCTGCAGCCAATTTCAGTTTATCTCTTGTGTCTTTCAGACTTATTTTAGAATCCAGATAGGCATCTATGTCATTAGAGAATCGGTTTCCTGCAAAGCATCTCCAGATTACAGTGCCTCCATGAAGAACAATATTGCTGTATGACCTATACAGGACATCTATTGCATAATCTTGAAACGCCGCAATCTCCCTATACTCTCTTTTCTTCAGTCTTTTTATTATGGGAAGATGCAATTAATTACCTAAGTTACATTATAATGTAACTTTGGTCTTTTTATATTTATCTGAGGCATTCCATGCGACCGTAAAAATGTTCCTGAAAAATAACTGCACCACCAATGCACAAAATGTGCGTCAGGCACATTTTCGACATTGACGCTATAAATATGATGCGGCGCTAAATAATATAATTTCTGAGCTTGAAGAGTTTGCCAAGAACGTTTGGATTTCATACAATCCGAATATCCGCGACACTGGAGCAGAACCTGAAGACCATCGCCCGAAGCACAAGATGCGCTTCAGGCACATCTCCGACAAGGAAGTTTTAAATAATGTGTTTTAATTGATCTGACATACTCCCCTATCTCAAGGATAGGGGGTTCTGGGTGATTCAATGACCACTACATTTACAGAACCTTACGAATTTCAAGGTCGCAGAGCATCCTTGCGTTGCCTCTTTGGAGGTATCAGTGCTCTCCTTGCATACATCCCTGTCTGTATGCAATCGGGATATGTCGTTAGACCTGTTTCTTTGGATGGAAGCAGACGCATTCCCTACTGCGGGTTTCATGCCACAGACATTAACCTGACGCAATCTGCACTCAACTCTGGACACTCCTCACGGATGTGTTTCAGATATATGCAGATGACATTGATGGTATTATGATGACAAAATATAAAATTATTTCGCATTCATCCCCTAACTCAAGGTTAGGGGCTTTCTGCTATTCATCTTGTAA
>JAKBRL010000023.1 GCA_021845465.1 Microcaldota archaeon | reverse complement strand
TTTTTTCGAGCATCGGAGGTATATTGACAGTAGGCCCAAATCTTGTAATATTCTTGTCTGCTATATCCGGGTCTCCATGCACTGCTGCAAACGGTATGCCTCCTTTCTGCACCCTGTAAACTTTGCCGTTCAGTACTCTCTTAGATGTGTAAAAGCCTCCTCCAACCGAGAGTATGGAGAGATTCTTGTCAATGCCTATCGATTTTGCAAAATATAGGCTATAGCTTCCTGTTGCAAATACTACAAATCTTGAAAAATACTCGTTTTTAGGAGTATATACTCTGTATATTCTTCCCTTTTTCTCCATTCCCATTACTCTTGCATTAAAGAGGACTCTTACCCTATCGCCTCCTTCCGACTCGGCCTGTGAGGCAAACATGTGTGTCATCTTGCCGAAATCAACCATGTACCCTGTCTTTGAAAGAAGGGCTCCTATCTCTTCATCCTTCTGCCTCTTCTTCACAACATAAGGTTCAAGCCTGGCTATATCTTTCCGTTCCAGCTTCATGCTAGATGGGAATAACTTCTTTAGCCTTGTTTTATATAGTTCATCGAGAAATTCTATCTCTTCACTGCCGATTCCGAGCACCATCTTCTGGCATTTTTTTATGGCTCCATTTCTGGCTTTAGGCTCCTGCATCTTAAAATATCTGAGAACGCGCTCCGCCTCATTTTTTATCCTTGCAGCTTCCTCAAGCGAATAATTTGTTTCTATATCTCCAAAATGGAGAGTCTGTGCATTATTCCTGCTATTCGAATTAAGTGTTGCAAGATCATCATACTTCTCAAGAAGAAGAATTCTTTTTATGTCTGTGTATCTTGTAAGCGTGTATAAAAGGGAAGCTCCAGTTATTCCTCCACCTACTATTATTACATCATACGTTTCCTTCTTCATAATCCCCCCTCTATCTCCTTTTTTATGTACCTTCCCACTTCTGAGCACTTTTTACTTCCGCCTATATCATAAGTTTTGTACCCTTTTTTTATTGATTTCTTTACAGCATCTTCAACGGTTTTCTCCGCATCAGGATAACCCATCCAATTATACATCATCTTTGCAGCCATAATTGTACCTAATGGATTAACCTTGTCAAGCCCTTTATATTTTGGCGCAGAGCCGTGAATAGGTTCAAACATTGCATATTTATCCCCTATATTTGCAGAAGCCCCAGTGCCTATTCCTCCTACAACCATTGCAGATTCATCTGAGAGTATGTCCCCGAAAAGATTCTCTGTTACTATAACGTCATAATTCTGGGGATTCTTTATCAGCCATTGTGCCATCGCATCTACATGTGCGTCATCAATAGTAAATCCTCTGTATTCCTTCCCGACTTTTTCTATCGAATCTTTCAAGAGAGCATTCGATATCTTCAGTATATTGCCTTTATGTACTATGGTAACGTGTCTCTTCCTCTTCTTGGCCAGCTCAAAGGCAAACCTGCCTATCCTCTCGCTCGCCTTTCTTGTTATAACCATCATACTTGCTGCAGCATCATCCCCGATTCTGAAATCCACCCCAGAATATAAGCCTTCTGTATTCTCCCTGACTATCACCAGATCTATGTCGTCCCGCAATCCCTTTATGCCTGGCATCGATTTTGCCGGCCTTACATTAGCGTAGAGATCAAACATCTTTCTTATCTTTACGGCAGCGCTAACTTCCGAGCCTGCTCCTTCCGGAGTAGTCATAGGCCCTTTTATGACGCAATCGCTCCTTTTCAATAGTTCGATGGTCTCTACTGGCAGATTGCTTCCAAATTCTTCTATACAGTCAAAGCCTGCCTTGCCTTGAACTATCTCCATGGATATTCCAAATCTATTGTTTACTGCCTCGATTATTGGAATTACCACTTCAATTATCTCCGGACCTATTCCATCTCCAGGTAGTGCTGCAAGTTTCCATTTCTTTCTATTTCGTATTGCCATATTCATCCTTTGTATGTGGTTTTCTTACCTTTCCATATCTCCGGATTGCCCCAGAGTCCAAGCCTCCATACATTAAACTCGGTAACCTGCGTATGGTCTATGAAAAGGTTGACATCTCTGGATACATTAAGCAGATACCACTTAAAGACTTCAGGATCAGCAGCCTCAAACATCCACCTTCCAAATCCAAATTTCTTTATCAATTCCAATATTACATCCTTCCTCCATTTTTCAGGAGGCATGTCTTCGGTAAGGCCCTCTGATTCTATCATTATGACTTCAGCCCCTGATTTTATCTGCTGTTTTGCTTCTTCAAAGAAATCCTTCAGCGGCCTTAGCTTTGGCTTATACCCTGCTATATGGGTTCCAGCCCCTGCCCCTATCATCAAAGATATTTCAGGTTTTGGCTTCATTCCCATATCATGCACCTTCTCCACCATAGCAAGTTTATCCTCCAGCTTTATATCTGCAAAGCCGCTTGATATTTCTATGACGTCAAATCCCAATTCCCGGCATTCCTTGAAATATCTGTCTACTGCCTTTTCTCCCTGTATCAATACCCTTTCAACAAAGCCTCCTGTGGAGACATAAACTTCATTCTTATGGCACATCTCTATTATCTTCCTGACGTGTTCCTTCTTCATCAATCTCATTGTGCCACATGCGAACTTCATTCCGTCAAAATAATCGCCCCACTCCTCCAGAAGATCCTTTATGTATGTCAGCGTAGGCGTTGCCGCATAATACGGAACCCTCACTTCTGTAATCCCTTTCTTTCTAGGCTTCCTGCTTAACTCTTCAATCTCGACAAAATCCAAAGCCTTCATATTTGTGTTTTTTCCCATAAAATTACCTAATATAATTTCTTAAAAAGAATACCTATGTCATCAAGCTTTTCAAGATTCCATACTGTCGATATAATATTATCCATCTTCTGCCTGCTGAGGTTCTTTCCTGCAATCATCTTAAACTTATCCTCAATTTCTCTGTCGCTCATAGGATTCTTCCAATGTCCTTTAGGATACAAGACTTCTTTGTAAAGCGTCTTCTTATCCTTCATTGTTATTTTAAGGCTCGCGGCATTGACTGTACCTCCTTTATTGAAAAGAGCAGTATATTTCTTCACTTCTCTAACCTTGATCCTTCTCATGAACTCAATTGTCTTCCTGTCTCTGAATCTCTCTTTCCTGAAGGTGTCTACTCCTATCCTTCCATCCATAAGCGCAGCTGCAACTATGTATGGTATACTGTGGTCGGCTGTCTCCTTTGTCTCAGGATTCCACTTCTCAGCTCCGCTTCCTATTACTCTTACTGTGGCTTCCCCTGCTCCTATCTCAACATCACTTATTTCCTCTATTGACTTTATCTTCCGACGAAGTTCCAAGGCCGCAAATATAGCTGCCTGAGCCCTTGTCTCAGCGGGATAATACTTCATCAGATTCTTTCCTATTCTGAAAACTCCACGCTTTCCTCCAAATCTTTTGGTATTTAATCTAAACTTTCCGCTTACCTGCTTGAAAAATCCCATCTCTCCCTCGAATACGGGATCCGGTCCTGTTATTCCTTCCTTTGCAAGCCTGGCTGAGAATACCGCATTCCTGGCCACATCAGAGAAGGCAAATGCCTTCCATTCTGAAAGAGTTCCGGCTCTTACCTGTCTCATGACAAGATGTGAGTTCAAGGCTATGTTTATTGCCTCTTCTGTTTTCTTATCGTCTAACTCCATTAGGTGTGACGCTGCCGCACTCACAGAGACAAGGCCGTATATTACATGATCCCATCCCTTCTTCCAGAGATTTGCAGAATCTGCAAGCCTGGCCTGTATCTCATAAGCAAGAATGCATGCAAGTATCACATCCCTGCCGCTTCTCTTCTCAGACTCGGCAACAGCAAGCACTGGCATTATATTATCGCTCGGGTGAGAAAATTCCTTGGAATCATATGTGTCGTTAAAATCGAAATATCTCGTCATCGCCCCGTTTATGAATGCAGCGATCTCCGGCTCTTTCTTTTCAGAAGTACCAAGAATTGTAGATCCTCTTCCGTTAATTCCTGCGACAGCATCCCTTGCCTTTACTATTGTAGGCACATCTTTTGCTCCTATGCCGCAACCAAGCGTATCGAGTATGAGCCTCTTCATCCTTTTTACATCAGCATCTGGAATGTCCTCATATTCCACTGAGTTTACATATTCTGAAATCTCTCCCGATATCTTCATCTCTCTCAATAATCACTAAATCCTTCCTAATTAAAAGACTTTGCATCTGATGTGGTTTTAACCGGCTTTTCCTGAGAAGGTCCTGGTAAAATATGCATATTTATCATTGTATACAAGCATCTGCATCTCGTAGATTCTTCCTGTTTCTTTCAGATTCAGGGATGCGTTTAGGCTGTATCCAGAATCCGAAGCATTATACTCCAAAACTCCGTATCCGACTCCTGGCCTGTTATCTACATTAAAGAAACTAGGTCCGTTCCCACTGAAGCCAAACATCAGATAAGATAGATTTCCACACGCATCAGTGCAATTTCCTTTAAGTATGACTGAATATCTTCCCGGAAAGTTTGCATTGCTTGCATTCACAAAAACAGACTCAGTATGCATATCAAAATATCTAAGATACAAGGAATGGCTGTACAAAATTACAGCTACACCTGTGAATATCAATGCGACCATTGTTCCAATCAACATCTTTCTTAAATTCTTATGAAGCATAAATCCACTCTTTTCATAATTGTCCTCCCTAACTGAAAAAGAGGCAAATGCAAAGGCTATGAAAAAGACAGGATAGTATAGCAGATTATGTGACAGAAACAAAAGTGGGAGAAGGCTAAGAACAGGTATCATCCTCTTCTTACCAATGTACAAAAACGCCGCCACCGCGAAGAGCGCAGTTATTATAAATAATACTCCGGTAATGGAGACTGACGTGCCATATACTACTGCAATGAGATACCCAAAGACTCCTCCCGAATCTGGGATTATGTTGCCTATTGGATTGAATACTCCATGGATAAAAACCATAGGTCCTATGGCTATAAGATACGCGTTCAATGCCAGAAATACCAAAATGCTTCCTGCTAAGCTGCGAATTCCCTCTCGTAATCCTTCTTTTGATGCTTTATATGCTATGAGCAGTATTACTGGAAGCCATAAGAGTTCCTGAAGCGATGCGCAGACTCCAAGAATCAGCCACGCATATCTGGATTCGATTTTTGCATATGCAAATATTAAGAAGGCAAGCATTAGCAATTCGAATGGTGTAGAGACGCTTCCAAGAAGCAAAGCTATGATGATGGGGAGGCCAAGAAGTGGTTTTTTGTAGGAATTGTTTGAAGAATATTTTGAAATGACAAGAAGCAGAATGAGTAGAAAGATTCCTACTTCTAATTTGGTAGCGAATATAAATCTTCCATGAAGCGCATTCGAAAGAAGGTAAAATGGAAGATTTGCAAAGAGGAATCCAGCAGGATAATTCAAAATGCCGATTACCTTGTTGGACATCAGATAGGTAACGCTATTCACCCTTCCTGATGTGTAATTGGAAAGCAGAATCCCCGATACGCTGTCTGTGTATGGATTCATTCCGTTGATAAAAACCCTCGAATCCGCAAATCCTATAAATGCTTCATCAGAGATAACTACAGACTTTGAAGCAATGACTGTGTAATAAGGCATTAGGAAAAGAAAGAATGAGGCCACTATGAAAAGATATCCAAGCTTCTGCTTCTTTTTAAGAAAGAATATGCCAAGAGATATGAGCGCAAAGAAGAATATGAATACAATAGAATATTCTATCAGCGAAACTGACTGGTAAATTGCAGAAATCAAGATGTAAATGTCTATGCCCTTTCCAGAAACTGAGAAGAGCAAAAAAACAGCGAGCACTGCCAGGAGCAAAGAAGACAACATGCCTATCTTCGATATAATTCCAAACCTGCTTCTCATGGCTATAAAGAAAGTGGAATAGACAAAGAAAGCCGAAGCCACCAGTATAGAAAGGAATTCTACTACAGGTATCAATCCGCTCCAGTAGTTCACATAAGCCGTAAAAGCCAGAAATATCAATGAAATGGCGAAAAATCCAGCTCCATAAGGATTATCGCGTATTCTTCCGACAAGATCAAACGTTTTAATTTTCCTAGATTCTGACATCTTACCTAACTGAAAAGAGAAGCCAAAGTATAAATCACATGCCTGAATCCAAATTTTGACCGTCCCTTCTTCCTCATATGAAATGCCGAGTATCTCACTTCTGAAATTCTGATGTCGGGTGGAGAAAGCCTCAATATATCAAGAAGTATTTTGTATCCCCTGCCTATGAACATTTCTCTATTCTCAAGGATAATCCTCTTAAAAATACTGCTTCTCATTGCGAAGAATCCCGACATCATATCGCTGCAGGTTCTCTTTCCTCGCATCTTGAAACAGTAGTATGCGGCAGATTCCATGCCTCTCGAAATAATCATCCTTCCAATGCTCCAGTTCTTCACGGAGCTTCTCACTCCTATTACAATATCCGAATCTTCCAGCCTGTCAAAAAGATCATTCACCTTATTCACAGGATGTTGAAGATCGGCATCCATTACTACTATCTTCCCTTTTTTGGCAATCAAAACTGCATCAATCACACTTGCAGTAAGCCCATGCTCCTTCCTATTTTTTCTATCAAGAAAAATAATTCTCCTCTCAGTTTTAGACATTCTTCTTACTATCACATCGGTTCCGTCAACAGATCCGTCATCCGCCACTATTATCTCGGAATCAGGACACTCTTTCAGAAGTCCTGAGATAACCTGCTTTATGTTCTCAGCTTCATTCAATGTGGGCAGAATCACTGTAGAACTATTCTGATCTTTCTTATGGCGCATGTTAGATATTCTGTAACAGATATCTATAAGTTGATTATCTGCCTGCTTTTTCAAAGACTAAAATCAGCTGATTTTCGCAATCATCACTCAGATCTCAAGGCCTTTATCGGATCTATTCCTGCTGCCTTCCACGCGGGATAAAGGCTCGAAAGTATTGCTACTACTATTGCAAGTACAATTGCTTCCAATGCCAGAGCAGGGCTTACTATCGGCGTTATCGAGAGGCCTGATGAGCTTCCTCCTCCAGGCGCTCCTCCAGCTGCGAATCCCGCGCCTCCCCTCCCTCCAGCCCCAGCCCTTCCTGCAAATCCAGAACCTCCAGCCGGAGCGCTGCTGCTTGGCGAACTGCTGCTTGTTGTCGCTGAATGGGAAGAGAGAAGTGCAGGCAATGCATATCCTCCTGCTGCTCCAATGGCAACTCCGGCCACGCCTCCTATAAGCCCTATTATAAACGCTTCAGAAAGGAAGAGGGCCAGAACCTCTCTCCTCTTGAATCCGAGAGCCTTCAGTATGCCTATCTCTCTGGTCCTTTCAGTGACAGATACCATCATTATGCTAAGTATACTTATGCCTGCCACAAGCAGCGAGATTCCAGCTACAGAACCAAGCAATAGAGTTATTGAGCCTATGACTGAAGAGATTGTAGCCGCTATCGCTTCTACTGAGAGTATATTTGCACTATTGCCGTATATTGTAGTTAGCAGAGAATCCAGAGAGGAAGCGTCGCTCGCGTTTCTTGCCTTTACTATTATTATATTGTACGAATATGTATCAAGAAGGCTCTCAGCTTCAGGCAGAGATAGAAATATCGACGTGTCAGGCTGTACATATATTGAAGACCCATATGAATTCAGTATGCCAGTAGGCAGCAACGTTATTGTTCTTGTACCGGAGCTTCCTGTCTGGGTAAGGTATATCGGTTCTCCAAGCGTAACAGAAGACGTGCTCTGGGTTGTTGTAGGAAATGCGATTCCGTGGCCAACAAGTGCCTGAGGAAGCGCAGAGTTGTTGAATGGAACTCCTTCATATATGTTAAGCGATCCTATTGCATTAACAATGCTGTAATTATTCACTCCTATTATGGTGGCTGTAACAGACTGGCCGTCAAGAGAAAGAGTCCCGCTGGATTCTATCATGGGTATTACTGTGCTTACATTCGGAAGAGACTCAAGAACCGCAACATCTGCAGCTGTAAATATATGTCCTCTTGCAGGTATCATATATATCGAAGAAGGGCCTATGCTCTCTAGAGACTTGGTTATGCTTGCCGAGCTGCCGGCAACCAATGATATCAATGCGACTATCGCAGCTACGCCTATGGCTACAGTTATCACTGTAAGAAGAGTTCTGACCTTTCTTTCAGATATGCCTTTAACCCCCAACCATAGGGTATCCTTGAGCTTCATACAGCCAACTATTTCTTGCTTCTTTCCCTGCCTCCGGCCTTCCTCTTCCTATATATGTAATAAGCTCCAATGGCAACTACTGCAATTACTATTATAATCGCAATACCTTCTCCATTACCTGCAGATGCCTTTCTGCGATAGCTTCCTGCGCTACTCGAAAAATTGCCTGTTTTATATGCTCCGGATCCTGCGCCTCCGGAAATCTCTCCTGATGATCCTATCTTTACATTGTAATAAAATGTTTCATTCTCTTTCTGGTTGAGGTTGTTGAGATATGATACCAAGACTGGTATTGTATACTCTCCTGCTTTTGTACTAGGCAATACTGTAAAGCTTACAGTCAGTGCGGTAGGTGTGTCTACCGGTATATTGCCTAAAAAGGTATTGTTTTCTCCCAATACCATTATGCCTGAAGGCGGTTCCGGCGTTACGGATGTTGCCACAGCCTCCTGCGAGCCTGTGTTCTGCAGAGTAGATGTTATGGAGAATATCTCGCCAGGTGAAGGTACAGAAGGAGATATTACCGTACTTACAACGCTCATATTAACATTTCCCGGATTCAGGAAACTAATGCTTCTTGATGCGGTTACCTGTTGGTTGTCAAGAACATATGAGAGGCTTATGTCAAGTGTGGACACTGCGCTTGAAGAAGACTGCATGAATAATGTTATTGGAAGGTTTACCTTTTCTCCTCCATTAATTACAGGTATTATATTCAGGTTGTCAGAGCCTATAATGCTAAGCGGCGATTCTGGAGTCAGAACCACTGAAAGATTAGTGATAGGGTCGCTTCCAGAATTGTATACTGTGAGGTTCATTTTGGTTATCCTTCCTGCAACAAGTGTCTGGTTTGGTACTGAAACTATCGCAGTAGCTGAAGAAGGCGAAGATGTAAAGAGCCCCACCTGGCTTTCCAGTGTGGTATTATGGCCATAAGGACTTATATAATGGCTATCAAGGTTCAATATTACCGATGCTCCTGCCTGCGAATTTCCTGCCTGGCTTGGTGCTATATATATCCCGAATGTCATGTTCTTCGATTGCCCTGGCCCAAGACTGCCTATCTCATTCGGCTGGCTTATGAAGCTCACTCCCTGCTGGGATGATATTGTAGTGGATATGTCTGATGCGACTCCGCTTCCTGTATTCGATACTGTTATGCTGACATTGGTTACTTTTCCTGCAGTCACCTGCGGCTTCTTTGCAGAAAATGTAAGATTTGCAGCTCCATTCATGGGTATATTCAAATTTATCTGCTGTTTGTTGTTTATCGTTCCGTTTGAAGAATCCCATTCCAAAACAAGAGGATAGGATACTGTAACGTTAGGGCCCATAGTTACATTATCTGCTATATTCAAGTAAAAAACCATATTCAACATCGAAGGAGGCTGTGTTGATTGCAGATAATATGTGGAAGTAGATCCTCCATCGTAATTGCTCACTCCGCCATAAAGCTGCAAAGTCCCTACAAGATTCTCGAACTGGCAATCTGTGCCATATGTCTCCAATGTCACAGTCAGCGGAACGTCCCTGTCTCCTGGATAAGCTGAAATGTAATGGGTGCTGTTGCCCCATGTAACTCCTATTACTTGTATGTTAGGACTGCTGATAGTCTGGCAGGAAGCCGCGTTCACTACTCCGATCCCCATAAAGAGAATTAAGGTGGCGAGAATCCACATTCGCAATTTTGTTTCCATAATATATCCTTTTTTATTGTAATATGTCAATGCTGCTGCCTGTTTTTCACATGCTTTTCTATCTGACCATCCTTCATGTATATGCTCCTCTCTGAGAGCTCTGAAATTTCAGGATCATGAGTTGCAATTATCATTGTAGTATTGTTCTCTTTTGCCATGCGCATGAGAAGGCTCATCACCGCATCGGATGTCTTCGAGTCCAGGTTGCCTGTCGGTTCGTCACCTATTATTATAGGCGGTTTATTAACCAATGCTCTTGCAATAGCAACCCTCTGCTGCTGTCCTCCGCTCATTTCATTCGGCTTCTTTCCCAGTTCACTGCCTATTCCTATCTCTTTCAGTATATCTTTTGCCCTCTCTATGTTTTCAGGTGTATCCTTTCCCTCAACCATCAACGGTAGAATAACATTCTGCAGAGTCGAAAGATAAGGCACAAGATTATATGCCTGGAATATAAAACCAACCTTCCTGTTTCTAAGCACTGACAATTGGTTATCGTCAAGCTCTGAGGTATCCACTCCGTCTATGTATATCTTCCCTTCAGTCGGCCTGTCTAAAGTCCCAAGAAGGTTCATAAGTGTAGTCTTCCCGCTTCCAGAAGGCCCAAGTATTGTAACAAACTCTCCTCTTTTTATGGAAACTGAGACGTTTTTTAGAGCGACATACTCTACTTTCTTAGTAGAATATATTTTTTCTATACCTTCAGCCTTTATCACATCGCTGCTCTCTCTTGCTACCATAGCTCCACATTCTCGATTATCAAATTACTCCTATACTTGCAATTTATCCTGCAATAACAACATTGCCAGCATATCCGCAATTGCTCCCTATTATACCTATCCTGTATATTTCTCCCGGGGTAAAATTGACTATCATCAATCCTGCCTTTCCCATAGTGACAGTTCCATTGAATTCAAACGTAGCACTCTGTCCCGGATTTATCACATAGCCGAAACTGCCTCCTTGAAAGAGTGGAGAGAAAGGTTCAGTAAGGGTTTCATTTTTGTCTATTATGAAATCTACAACCCCGAGCCTGTCTTTCATATAACTTACATTATAAGCCTGGTTTATGAGGACCGCCTCGCTCGAAAACTTTCCAGAATCCGAATTTATAATTCTGGGCATATTGAAAAACCCTCCTATTGTTACCCAAGCAATTCCATTCTCATTTCCATACTCTCTCCTTCCAGGATAAACAAACCATGAAGAATTTATATTGCCAGAAGTCCAATTATACGAGTTGATAAAACTATTCTTCTGACCTAATCTGGAAACTATACCACCATCTGACATACTATTCAGGACTTTAGAATTAAGATATACAGGCTCCTGGCCGAAGACCTCTATGTGGCTTACATTTATGCTTCTGTTAGATATGTCTTTCACAATCACCACTATTCTTGTAAGGTTTCCTTCAGATTCTATCTTGGCAGATGTTATGTCCAATCCGTTTCTTAGGGCAGATAAGTTATATTCCGCATTATTCGAAAAAGCAAACATATCCCCATTTCCATATTTGTGTGGTATAAGCTGCCTGCCATTTATTACTTCTGCAGACAGAGAAGGTATCATCTCAAATGAAACTGAATTGTTATTGTAAAGCGCAAGCACCGCAGGAGAGAAATCAACTAGTATATCTTCAGTACTGTTTATTTTTTTAAGGCCAGTTATAGATCCTGTTATCTGGTTGCTTCCCATATAGAGCCCATATGTCTTATTGTCTATGTTTATGTAACCGTTCTGTATTGTGAATGATATCTTGTCTATGTTTGTTCCTTCCGGTATGCTTGCAAGGCCTATTATTTTACTGACATTTATCAAAGACATAAGATCAATTCTTCCGGAAGCATTAACAGATATCCATTTTGTAGTGTTTGCTACATGCAATCTTATTGATGTATAATTTATGTAAAGGCTCTCAGTTCCCAAAGGCACATGCGGCGGGTCTGTAAGAAGAACATTAACTGTTACATATCTTCCAGAAACCCCATGCATTCCAAATGCAAGAATGAATATCCCGAAGAAACCTATTATAGCCATGATGCCTACTGCCCCTACTTTGATAAGCTCTCTCTTCCATTGCTTGTCTATGTTCAGCTCTTCTGGTGCCTCAACTTTCCTCAGGCTATAATATTTCTCATTCTTGAAATGAGAATTGTCAAGTTCCTCAATTAATC
>JAKBRL010000022.1 GCA_021845465.1 Microcaldota archaeon | reverse complement strand
TATAGGCGATGTACCAGTGTATGGATACATGACATATACAATGGGAGGTTCTGAGGTAAAATCCGATAGGTTGGTAGTAAACACAGGCCAGGGAAGCGGGTACATGGAGATATACAAGAGCAATAGAGACAGCCAGCATTGAAGAGAAGATTGGCTCGGTTATTTATTCTTTTGAATAGCATCCGTATTTATGGAAAAGGAGAAGTTTGCCAGAGTGGTTTTTGATAGGCTTGCGGGGAGATATGGAAGGAGCCTGCATACCGAACTTCTGCATAAGAACATGACTGAGCTTTTTGTCGCTGTTTTTTTATCTCCGCAGTGCACTGACAAGCAGATAAACAATATTACTCCAGAGCTTTTCAGGAAATTCAAGACATTTCATGATTATGCCAGCGCAGACCTCAGGACTCTTATGAGGCATCTGAATGGTGTTAATTATTACAAGACAAAGGCAAGGAACCTGAAGAAGGCTTCTAAGATGATTGAAGAAAGATTCGGCGGAAATGTTCCGAAGACCATTGAAGAATTGATGGAGCTTCCCGGAGTAGGAAGGAA
Organism: Microcaldota archaeon; assembly: GCA_021845465.1. The sequence goes on along the minus strand of JAKBRL010000022.1, from coordinate 12,571 downwards.
GGTTGCTAATGTTATACTCAATGAGGGATTCGGAATAAATCAGGGAATAGCTATAGATACACACTGCATAACGGTAGTGGGAAGGCTAAAGCTTTCAAGACATAAAGATCCTAAAAAGATAGAAATGGATATGATGAGAATTTTTCCTGAAGGGGAGTGGGGCAATGTTTCCAATCTTCTCATAGCACTAGGCAGGGATGTATGCACTGCAAGGAAAAAGAGATGTGAAAAATGTGTCTTGGCAGATATATGCCCAAGTTCAGACCTATTGAAATCGGGAAGGAAATCAGTTAGGATATACTCTAAAAAGAGTGGATAGCTCTACTGCAGGGATTTGGGTATCTTAGCATTATAGGCATTTCTTGTGGCTTCGGAATTTGAAATGCTCCATTAAGCGGTCGGCATTATCTTAAGCTGAATGAGTTAATGCAGGCATCAGGCATCTATGCTGTCTTCAGGATAGCCCATTTCAAGAAGAGCCTTCTTTACAGATTCCTTATGGTCTCCCTGCAATTCTATTATGCCATTTTTTGAAGTGCCTCCGCATGCGAGGGCAACCTTTAGCTCTTTTGCTGTCTTCTCCATCTCTTCTCCGGTAAGGCCTGAAACTACAGTCATATACTTCTTGAATTTCTTCTTCTCAGTATATACCCTTATTCTCCTGTTTGTCTCCCTGTTTAGAACATCGCAGACACAGAGTTCCTTTGGAAGGCCGCATTTTGGGCAGATGTCTGGCATTATACCTTGGCACCTCTCTCATTGAGAAGGGTTAGAATCTGTGCTATTGTCCTCCTTATCTCCCTAATCTTTACCTTCTTGCTTGCTACTCCAGTAGAGGCTATCTTTCTCTGTTCTATTGCAGCATCAAGCCTGAGCTCGGAGAGTTTGACATTTAGCCCTTCAACAGTAAGGGATCTTAAATCTTTTATCTTCATAAATATCATTCTATTCGTTTAAATATATAAGTTTAACCCTAGGTTGCCTGAAGTGTTTTTCACTTCCTGTTGTGGTGGGGCGGCCCTCTTCTTCCGCCTTGGCCTCCGTATCCTCCAGGCTTCCTTCCGGAATTCAGGCTTGCTGCTGCTATCTGCTTTGGAAGTGCGACTGCAACAACATCCCTGTCAGGGAACTTTGTTCCTGGTGGAACCAGCCTTACAGTCACTCCTATTGCACCATACTTAGGATATGCGGCTATCTTTGCCTCGCTGACAAGGCTTACTGCAAATCCTGACTTTGGAAGATATCCTAATCTTACCTTCATCTTCTTTGCCCTTGCGCCTTTTGATGCCAGCTTGCCTTTTGCGATTATCTCGACGCCTAATGCTCCCTGTTCCATAATCTCTCTTGCTGCTGAGTGTATAAGCCTTCTCGGGTTTATGCCGCGTTCGAGTGATGCGACTATGTTCCTCGCTACAAGCCTTGGCTCAAGCTTCGGGTTCGCTACTTCGGCAACGCTTATTTGTGGATTTTCAAGGTGGAATTTCTTCTTCATGCTTTCGGTAAGAGAGTCTATTGTCTCTCCTCCGCGGCCTATTACTCTGCCAGGATTGGTGACATATGGAGTTATCCTTGTTATCACAGGTGTTTTCTGTATATCGACACGTGAAAGACCAGCCCTGCTGAGAGATTTTTCCATATATCTGAGTATGTTGTATTTTACCTTCAAATCCTCTATAAATTTTCTTTCTGATGCCATAATATCACTTTGTTGATGTCGCACTTTCCTTCTTCTCCTCATCTGCCTCCTTCTTCTCAGGAATTGCAATGGTCTTCTCCTTTTTCTCCTTCGTCTTCTCTGGATTCAGTGCGTTTGAAGGCTTCTGCTTTTGCTGCTTTGCAGCCTTTATCTTAGGCTCGGAAGCTTTCTTCACTCCTATAAAATATTTCATCTTCTTTGTCATGCCTTTATAGTCAGCATTCGCTATTCCTATCTCCACCTTTGCATACTCGATATCGCTGTGGTTTATTGCAGACCTGCCATACATTCCGCGGCCCCATGCTATTGATCCCTTTGACGGGCTCCTGCGCTCTATGCGCGTCTTGTTTGCAGCAGAGTGGATTACATACATGTTCTCAGCATCAAGATTGCCTTGGTTTTCTGCATTTGCAATCGCGTTGATTATTGCAAGCCTTACCTCCTTCGATGCCTTTACAGGATACTTACCCTTCTTGCCTCCTAATTCATGCCTTGAACCCATATGCTTGTTGTGCCTCCTGTATGCGATGGGAACCTCCATCTTTATTGCTTTTTCTAGAAATGCCAGAGCTGCTGATGCTTTCATGTACCTTACAGCATCACAGACTGCACCGAGATCTTTGTAACTGACGTTGAGATCGTACCTCTGTGCAAGAGATATCTCTCCTGCCTTTATCTCTTCTTTTGGTATTCGTATTGAATATTTCATCATTTCACCGAGAGGAACTTTGATCCTCTTGTAGCTCTTATTCCCGGAGCTGAGTGGAGGACTCTTTTGGTTGAGAAGGAAAATTCGCCTAGCCTGTGTCCCATCATCTCTTCTGTTATCTTGACCTCTTTGAATTCTTTCCCGTTGTGTACACCGAATGTGAGGCCTACCCAGTCTGGCAGTATTACGGCTTCTCTTGCATGAGTCTTTATTATCTTCTTTGAATCAGAAGCCCTGGCTTCGGAGATCTTCTTCAGAATGGATTTGTATGCAAGCCCGTTTCTCTTTATGCTCCTTCGCTGTCTCGAGTCGAGGAGATTTACGAAATCGGAAGCCTGCATAGCTGCAAGCTGTTCATGTGTTTTGCCTTTGAATGTATATATTCTTGCCATATTATCCTCTCTTCAATCGCCCTACCCTTCTTGCTGCTATGTGGCCTACCTTTCTTCCAGGAGGTGCATTTCTCGATGTCATACTTGAAGCCCCTTTGTGGTGCTGCTTTCCTCCGAAAGGATGATCGACAGGATTCATCTTGACACCTCTGTTGAGAGGCCATCTCTTATTGAGCGCGTGCTTCATATAGAAATTCTTTCCAGCCTTCATTATAGGTTTAGTAGACTGCCCGCCTCCTGATACTGCGCCTATCTCGGCTCTGCATGATCCGTCCAGATCCACAACAGACTTGGAAGGCATTGATACTGAAACGCGGTTTCCCAGATGTGCTACTATTGTTGCATAGGAGCCTGCGCCTCTTGCAAATCTTCCTCCGTCTCCAGGCTTTGATTCTATATTGTAAACAGGCATTCCGTCCGGTATGCTTGAAAGAAAGAGTATGCTTCCCAGTGTGCATTCTGCCCCGGGACCTTCATGTATTCTGTCGCCTATCTTTATCCCTTCCGGTGCAAGAAGCAGAAGCTCGCTGAAATCGTCATATTTTACCAGCATGAGAGGTGCGGAGTGCCCCGGATCGTCAATGAAGTCTATTACTTCGCCTACTTTCTTTGAAGAAAGCTTCTCGTTTCTGAATAGTATCTCAGCCTTCTGGCTCAGAGGAGGCTTTGTATAAGCATTGCTTCCTTTTCCTCTCCTTTGTTGTTTAAGTTTCTTTCCCATTTTTGCACCGTCATACTAATTTGAGTTTTTTTGCTATATCAGAAGCAGGATACTCTGGCTTTAGCCTTATATATGCCTTCTTCTGATTTTCAGGACTTATTAAAGTATTTACATAATCTACCTTTACATTGAAGGTCTTCTCGAATTCGTCTGTTATGGTTTTCTTGTCGGCCGATAGGTTTACTATATAGATTATGGTATTTCTTGTCTCTACCATATTAAGAGCTTTCTCTGTTGCGATCGGGTATTGAAGTACTGCCATTATTATCACATCTCTTTTAACACTGCAGGCAGTGCGGCTACAGCTGACTTGCTCCATACGGTAGGCCTTGGAAGCGCTCCGGGAGCCAGTGCTTCTATATTCAGCTCCTTTACTCCTATTACATCTACTCCTGCTATATTTCTTCCTGCCTTTCCTACAGATTTAGAATCGTTTACTATGATTAAGAGGGTCTTTCTGAATTTTCTCTTCCTTGAGCCTCTTCCTGTCAGGAGTTTCGGCTTGTGCGAAACCTCTATGTCTTTTGAAAACCCAAGCGAGTTAAGTACTTTTATAAGATCCTTTGTCTTTGCTACCTTCTCTATTGCATCCTCTATTATTATAGGGAGCTGCCTGCCTATCTGATGTCTCGCGTTTATCTCGGTGCTGATTGCGCATCCTGCTATTGCAGATTCGAGTGCTTTTGAATACTCCTTCTTGTTTATGCGCTCCTTTATTATCTTGATTGTCATGTGCGGATGGGCTCTCTTACCCTTTACAGCTGAAGGTATCCTTCTGACATCACCCATCGCTCCTCCTCCGAGTTTCTGTCTTGGCCTTATTGCTATACCCATATGCCTGCCGCGCCTGTACCCGCCATAAGTTCCCACATATAATGCCGTTGTCTGCAATCCTGCAAGTGGGCTATGCCCCTGGGGCTGGAATCTCTCGCTCTGCTCGCTTAGAAGCGCTCTCTTTACAAGATCTTCACGGTATTCCATACTGAATACCTGAGGAAGTTCAAGAGTTTCCTTCTTATTTCCTTCAATAGAGTATACATCAGCCTGCATTAGAACATCTCATTTTTCATTTGCCCTGCTTTGAATTAAGCGATAGATAGGTTATCTTAGGCGGCTTTGTCTCCCTGAATGATCTGGTGGCCTTCCTTATCCTTATAAGGCGTTTTGATGGGCCTGGTATTGAGCCGTCAATAACTATATAATCGCTTTTTACCACTCCGTAGTTTAGATAGCCTCCTTTTACATTTACCTCTTCTGTTTCAGAAGGGCTTCCCATCTTAATTATAAGTTTATTTCGTTCTGTCCTGTAGTTGTAACCCATATGTCCCGCCTGCGGCACTCCGAATTGCACCTTTGCAGGATGCCAAGGGCCAAGAGTACCGAGATGCCTGTATTTGTTTGTTACCTTTCTGCCCTGCGTTGCTACCTTATATCGCTTTACCACTCCTGCCCATCCCTTGCCTTTTGTTATTGAGGTGGTATCCACCATCTCTCCAGGCTTGAAGACTTCTGAGGATTTAAGCTCCTTGCCGAGGAATGGCTCTATGAATGCGAGCATCTCCGATGCTGTCTTGCCTCCTACAGGAATTTCAAACCTCATTATGCGTTTGTTTGCTATTGATACCGGCTCCGCATCTAGATATGCGAGTGCAGTTACTCTTTCGCATTCGTTTATTTTCTCTTTGAATTTTGAGACATCATTCTTCTTTATGGATTTTATCCCTACATGCTTTGCCGCATTCTGGTCGTAGACTTCTCCGGCTATTTCAGTATAAGCATAACCTTTCTTATAAAATCTTATCCCGTATATTACAACTCTGGGAAGTTCAAGTATTGTAACAGGCCTGAATACCTCAGAGCCTTTAGAAGGGCCTTCACTCTCATCCATAATCATCGCATGCGTCATGCCTGCCTTGAATCCCACATATCCAAGAAATGATGGTGTCTCTGTCTTTACGGAACTTCTGACGCGAGGCATCTGCCTTATTGCACGTCTGTGCGGCCAGAATTCCAGTGATCCTTTTTTCATCTTCTCACTCTGAGTATTTTTTTAAGCATTACTTCTTTAAGCTATTTATAGCTTCCTTGTTGTTGTCTCAAGCTTCGAGTCTATTGAGCTTACTATGCTGATTTTTTTAAGAAAGCTCTGCATTGAGGCTATAAGAGCCTTTGAATCTTCTGCCTTTATTCTTGCAATTATCTTTCCTTTTCTGCTTTCAAGCTTCACATTGCTTCTCTTTAAGTCCATTGATTTTCCCATTATTTCAATATAATCCTTGTTATTTTTTCCGTTATTTATGGATATCAGCGCGTCAGGCATCTAAACATCTTCAGCTTCTCTCCATCTGCCTTACGCTTGTACCCATTCTTGTCCTGTCTCTTGATATTATGCCTCTATGCCTCTTACCTGCCGCTGTAAGTCCCCTGAATGCCCTTCCTCTGGAATCTACAACTTCAGAGTATGAACGGTCATTTGTTATTGAAGGATGGGATCTGTCCAGAAGTATTATCTCGTAGTATTTTGACCTTCCGTCTTCTCCTACATAGTAGGAGTTCAATACCTCGCAGTTTGAGTATGCCCTTGATGACCTGTCTTCTGCAATGGCCTGCAAAGACTTCCTCCTTGAGAAAAACCTTCCGCTCTTTGAAGGTTTTCTTCCTCCCCTTGGCTTTGCACGCTTTCTCAATCCTTTTTTTATCCTCGCCCTTATAACTATGACTCCCTGTTTATCCTTGTAGCCAAGCTCTCTGGCGCGTGCTATATTAGTAGGCTTTTCTATTCTGTTTATAGGAGGTTGGCTATTCCAATCCACCATTCTTGCTTTCAATACGTTGCTACGCTCCTTGTATCCTTCCTGGAAACTTTCCTTGATGTATTTGTATGCGCCCATTTGTGCACCATGGTTCTGTAATCTAAGATAACTTTAATGCAGTCGTAAAAAAATACGAATGCCGTAGTCAGGTTATATATATGGATGCTAATCCTTTTAAAGCTAAGTATATGCCAGCATATACAGGCAGTGTTATCTTTTTAGATTCGGTAATGGAGAATATCCTTCCTGCCATCCCGAACTCTATGCTCTTATTTGGAAGTATATCTACTTCTCCAGAAGTGAACGCCAGAGCCTCTGACATCGGGTCGAATTCGGATAGCTCGGAAATGGAGGTTATCTTCTTTGAAGTCAGGCCTGTCTCGCCGTGGATAGTGCCAGGCATCCTTATAAGATGGGTAGGGTCTTTTGTAACATTTTTATCTATTCTGTCGCTTTGTGCTATAGCCTGGCTTACAAGTATCTTTTTCCAGAATTCTGCCTTGTTTTTTATATAGACCATATCCCAATTTCCATTTTTGATGCCCATGCTTATAAGGGCTCTCTTTTTGTATATGTTTCTGGCTGTTGCCTTGTCTATGCCTATCGATTCCAGGTTTTCCTCTCCTTTCTCCATGTTTGTGAGTAGATTTCTGGCTATCTTCCCCCTCCAGCCCTTATTTTCAGGGCTTGGACCTATCAGTTTTGCACCCCGCCTTCCCATAGTAGGGAATAACGTCTCGGCATTTAGGCCGTTGCCTGAAATATAGTCGCTTATCTGCTTCCTTGCGCTTCCTGAGAGCTGCAGGATTGATTCTTTTTTGACATGGACATGGTAGCCCCTGTTTCCGCTAAAATTTATCCCAAGCTCTTTCTCCGAGAACCCGAAATCCGGAATCAGAAAATCTTCTATCAGTTTCAGGGTCTCGGACCTCACGGAGGAGAGGCAGTTTTCACAGATCCATGATCTTCCATGAAGATCCTGGCATTTTAGATGCATATCGGTAGCGTCCAGATCGAATACCAATTCTGCGCCAATCCATCCCTTGTTAGGCATGGGTCTTGCATCCGGCCTACGGTAGTATGCCACAGAATATGATACATATGCAGGTGCCTTATCTATTAGGAACCTGGAGAACTCCGCATCGTCCCTGAAGTGGAGATGCCTGTATGCTATCTTTCGCTCGAATGTTCCAGCACCGAACTCCCTTTCTGCTATCCTGTCGGTAGTTATGCCTTTATGGGCTTTGTAGTAATCGCGTATTAGCGATGTCACAAATGCTTCTTCTTGAGGAGTGCCGTGCATGCAGGTTTATCGTATAGAATTATACATAGAATTATTTAGTTATAGCTTCTACCTAAAGAATTTTTATAACCTCAGAAAAGAGCTATTTAGTTTTGCGTTTAAGATATCTATGTGGTATCATGGCGGTCTTTGCTGAAGAGATTAAACAAGTCATAATAGTGAGAAAGGATATTAAGATGGGCATCGGAAAGCTTGCGGCACAGGTAGGCCATGCTGCAGTCATGAGCTATCTGGAAGCATCAAGGGAGAATGATAAGATAGCTGAGGAGTGGCTGAAGACTGGAGGGAAAAAGATAGTGCTTAAAGTCGAGAATGAGGAATCCCTGAGAAAGCTTTTTGGCGCATTCAAATACAAAAAGATACCCTGCGCCCTTATTACTGATGCGGGATTGACACAGCTTCCGCCTGGCACTGTAACTGCACTTGGAGTCGGTCCTTGGACTACAAGGGAGCTCAATCCGCTTACGTCTATGCTAAAGCTGCTTTAGTCAGGAGGCAGGAGGGCGCCTTCACTCCTTGAAAAGTCCGATCTTCCTGAATTCTGATTCGGCCTGTGATGCATTCTCAAACAGCAGAGTCTTCATGCCAAGCTCTCTGGCCGGATTGAGGTTCGCCTGATTGTCGTCTACAAAGAGACACTCCTCAGGCCTCGAATCGAGTTTCTCAAGTATTGTTTCATATGCTTTTTTGTTGGGTCTTGAAAGCTCCGCTTCGAATGAATATAAGACTGCATCAAAAAACTTGTGGTAATCAAACTTTGCTGAATTGTATTCTATCCATTCTTTTGTATGTATTGAAAGAAGGCCGAGCTTGAAGCCCTGTTTCTTGAGCCTTGTTAGAAGTTCTCTTGTCTCTTCTAACTCTCTGAAATTCTCATGTATTATGCCTCTGACAGCAGGTAGCTCGGCTTTCCATCCGTTCCTTTTCATTGTCCTTGAGATATATTCGTCTTCGTCTATTCTGCCGTGGAAGAATGAGTTTAGATCCTCCCCGATGAGGGCTGCTGATATCTCCGTAGAAGGTTTTCCGGTCATAGCTGCAATCCTGTTTTCTATATGTTTAAGTCCGGTTATCTTCATGTAGGATAGCCCGAATATTATTGTAGATATAGTAGCATTTCTGAGCAGGTTTAGGTTATTTTCCTTTTTTTTGTTTCTGGATAGCCCTAAAAGATCATTGAATTTTCCTCTTTCGAGAACCTTATCTTCGCGCTTTTTTAATGCTTCCACTAAAACCAATCCTAATATGCAATAGCAATATAAAATCCTTAGTGTAATATTATATAAGGATTGATTTTATGGCAACTGGAGAGGCACAACCGCAGGAAAACGAACTTGAAAAGACACTTAAGGAATATCAGATAGTACAGGAGCAGCTTAGGAGCATAGCTATGCAGCTGGAGCAGCTTCAGGGACAGAAGATAGATATGGAGAGGGCGAACGAGGAGCTCTCTAAGGCAGACGGAAAAGTGTATATAAGTGTCGGAGGGGTTATTGTTGAGACGACTAAGGAGAAGGCCCTGGCAGATATAAAGGACAGATCAGAGCTTAATGCGGTAAGGCTTCAGAATGCTAACAGAAGCTATACTGATCTGAGAAACAAGGAGAAAACCCTTAACGATAAGATAACTGGAATGTATAGGAAATCGCAGGGTCTCTGATGCATGGTTTAGTGGTTTATTCCTGAACTGAAAATTTATGCAGTATAATTCTTGCAATTATTCTTTGGCACCTGATTTCAAATTTAAAGGAAGATATTTTCAGTAAAGAAGAGGCCTGAGGTTTTCCGTATCTACAAGTATTAGTTCTGAGGACTCTATTGCGTTCCTGAGCATCTCCTCTTCCCTGCCGTATGTGTTGTAGAGTCTATCAGTGAATGATAGACGCTCTTCCGATGTGATGAATGCCAGAAATGTAGGTGCGCCTTTTAATATTTTAATCTTTCCGGTTCCTGATTTTTCAGAGTAGAAATAGATGCGCCTCTGGATGCCCTTGTTGTTTATCACCATATCACAGTCGCCTGCTTTGTCTATATCGGTAAACAGCAGGGCATTCTTGACTGCGAAATCATGTATGTTTCTGAATATGGCAAGGTATTTTATATCGTGGCCGGATTCTTCTTCCCATTTCTTAGGCATGAAGAAAGAGAGTATATTTTCTATTTTTCCCTCGGTATAAAGCCTGTAAAGAAGCTCGGAGGAGTTTGCAGATGTTACTGTTATAGGCATATCGTTGTATTTTATCCCATAATTTATGCCTGTCTTTATCTCGTCTGCAGTCAGAGGCATATGTTGCCATCCGAATCTCTGGTTGACAGATTTAAATACATCCAGCACCTCCTCTTCGGGTACTCTGATCACTGTCTTTTCTATCGGAGGGAATGCCGGGACATCTATGAAGAATTCATCCCTGTTTGGGTCTTTCACTAGGAGATTTAGGACTATTATGAAGAATCCTGCTATACCAAATTCTACATATATGGAGGGTATTCCCGCTACCAGAGGCTTTGGATAATAATAAATTAGATTGTTGCTTAGTCCTAAGATTGTCAGATTTATGGTCTCATTTCCATAAGGTATTACTGATCCGTGAGGGAGCAGGTATGCAAGAGTTCCGTTGTTTATGACTCCGGATTGTTGGTATTCGTGATTAATGCTTATATTGTAAGGCATTTTTGTAGCTGTTACATTGTTGTTTACAATTGTGAATTTTAGGGTGCCGCTTGACAGGTCAATGGTGTTGTAGGTTATGTATAACGAAGGAATATGGAACAACGCGGTCCCATATATCCTGTTGTTGCTGTCTTTCAGATATGCTGTATAATTGCCAGGATTGAGTATGAATGAGTTATAGGTTACTACATTAAGAGAGGTGTTGAAGAACCCTACCCTTAGTGAGTATACATAGCCGTGACTTGCGTTGTATATGTCTATATGAAATAGCTGGGAGTTTATGGAGCTGCCTGTTGGTACTGCTGTTGAATTTATAGACAGGGATAAAGGGACTGTCTGGTTCTCTCCTATTCTTGCAGGCATGCTCAGTGTGCCGTTTCTTATGAATTTAAGTCTGAAAGGCATCTGCCTGTCGACAAAAGCGGTACGGTTAAAGAAGCTTGCAGTTACAAGTGAGTAGGAATTATTTATTATTGTTGTTATGCCTGGCGTATTGTTAAGCGTGGTGTTTATTGTAAATAAGTTTACTGACCCTGATGGGCCTGAAAATTCAGATATGTTGCTCCGTTCTGTCATATTCATCCAGAAGCGGAACCTCAGGGCGTCTGTAAGATCTAGACTCATTGCATTGGCATTCGGCCACCCTTTCTGAGGATAATTCGAGAAAGCGATAAGAGTTCCTGTTGTATAATTTTTGTATGATGCGCTGCCGTACGTTTTCCCGCTGAAAAATGAGAATGTGGAAGAGTTGAAGATGAATGAATTTGCACCCACAGACTGGGTCTTGGGAGAGGCAGTGGTGAGGTTTGCTGATGCTAGTTGCTGCATTGAGGATTCTGGATTAAAATAGGTTATTCCGTTTTCTATAGACCTGGAAAAGTTGTCGCCTATGTAGATTATTGTGTCACCATTTGATAAAAGGGTCAGTATGTTTGTTTGGCTGGAATTTTGCCCTGAATTGAAATCAGGAATCAGGGATGATGGCATGAGACCTGAAGGTATTATGAGTATGGATCCTGGAGGAAGGCTGCCTATAGAGCTTAGGTTTACCATAGTAAGGCTGCTCGAGTTTGATATGAGTCCGTATATAGACATGAATTGATAGAGATTGTAGTATATCGACGAATAGCTGTAACATTTGAAACAGGAGAATCCGGTATTAACCAGATATACTCTGCGTATTGGATTTGTAGAATAGGTGCGCAGTATCGCATAACCAATAGTTGCGTTTGGAAAATCATATTTCATGGTTGCAGATTCCACCACTTTTTTAGAATTTTCATATGAGAATATGCCGTATGAAGTAATGGAGGAATTACCATTCAAAGGTCCCAGAACGGAAAGATTCTGTGATCTCAGAGTTGCTACAAGGATAGTTGCCTGTGATGATATGTATACCACCATGAATATCAGAGCCAGTATGCCCAGTAAGGCTCCACCAGCAACTATAAGCATTGTTTTTGATACCATGAGAATTTACTCTTCTGTCTTTTTCAAGATATATTTATCGACTAGTGACTGCATAGCCCTTGAGACTATGTTGGTATTGTCGTTAATGCGCTTTGAGATTTTGTATATTCGAAGGTATTTGAATCTTTTTTTAATCTGTATATTATATTCCATATGGAAACCCATCTATCCTTTCATCTCGAGGTAGCCCATTGAGACCATCTTATCAAGTATCTCCTCTGCCCTTGGGATTGTAATCCCGTATGTCTTTGCAAACTGGTTTATCTCTATAGAATTGTTGTGTACATCTATCCAGTCTTGGACCATTACCATTAGGGATTCGTCAGAATACTTTTTCAATTTTTGAAGCTCTTCTGACATCTTCTTATTTTCTTCGGTAAGCTGGCTCGTCTGAACTATGAGATTTCTGTTTGATGCCGATAACTCCACATTGAGGCGCTTTACTGCCCTGTAGTCTACCAGCATAGTGTTGTATTGGTTGAATAGAGTGCTGTATGGCTGGCTTATTCCCTTTATAGTAGTATCCAGTGTGGATGTTATGTACTGCATAAGCTTGCCCTGATCTATAGTGTAATACTCGGATACCAGTGATATTAGCGATGAGAAGTCCTTAAGTATGGATGCCCTTCGGAGTATCTCACCGGTGTTGTTAGGTATCGAATAGGAGACTGTTACTGTATCACTTTTCATCTCTACGATGTAGAAAAGATAGGGCACTTTATGTATATTTCGGCTCTCGACCCTTGCAAGAGTGAGAATTTCACCTTCCATGTCAATATAATACAGAGGCAGCGAT
>JAKBRL010000021.1 GCA_021845465.1 Microcaldota archaeon | reverse complement strand
AGCTTCTTCTCTGAAGATTCAAGGCTCTTCCTTGCTTCAGAGATGGCCTTTCTTATGGAACTTATCCTTGAAGATGTCTCGGCCGACTTCTTTTCAAGCATCTCGTTCTCCTTCTGGAGTTCGGCCTTTCTTATCTTCCTGGTTTCAGTCTCTCTGCGTAATGCATCTAATTTCTCTAGATCGCTCTCGCTCATACCATGCTTTGCAAGCTGCTTGGAAAGCTCTACATTCCTGTTGTATGTCTCTGATAGAAGCCTCCTTGAGGATTCCAGCCCTTCTAGCTGGTTCTTGTGCGCAGAGCCAAGCCTGGATAGCTCATTTAATGTATTCTGCTCCTCTCTGGCAAGCTCGGCAAGCCGCTTCGATATCGATGCCTTTGACGACTCAAGCCTCTTGAGCTCTGCTTCAAGGGCATTAAGCTCCTTCTCGGATGATTTTGATTCGGCTTCTGCATATGCTGTCTCCTTCCTTAAGCCGAATAGGGATGATGTCTTCTCGTTAAGCTCTCTTTTCATGGATATGGTGCTCTCAGTCAGCGATTTTATCTCTTTATCGATGCCTGAAATGGAGAAGCGCTTCTGGCTTGCGCCTCCTGATATTATTCCTGACTGCTCTATTATGTCACCCGCAAGGGTTACATAGCGGTAGTTTCCTATGCCCAGGGATTTTGCTTCCTGTGAATCATTAACAAGCAGGGTATTGCTGAATACGAATGAGAACGCGCTGCTGAGCTTTGCGTCGAACTTTACAAGGTTCAGGAGTGGAATTCCGGAGCCTGAGTGCTTTGCGTCTTTTGCAGGCTTCAGTTCTTCCAGAGGTATGAATGTGGCTCTTCCAAGGCTATTCTCCCTCAGGTATTTTATTATAAGGTCTGCTGTTTTTATCGAGTCCACTATTATGTACTCCATTCTTGCTCCAGCCGCTGCCTCTACGGCTGTGGCATATTTTTCATCATAGGTGCATAGATCGGATACCTTGCCATGGAATCCCTTCTCTCTGCCGAATCTTTCAGCTATCTTCTCGTAGGAAGAGCTTCCCCTTGACTGGAATGAGCCTTTCTTGAGTTTGAGTTCTATTATGGCTTCTTCAGCATTTGATATCTTCTTGTTTAATGAATCTATCTCGGATTCTATTGCCTTTGCCTTCAACAACAATTCTGACTGCTTTGCTTTTTCCTCCTTGGTTCGCTCCATGAATAAAGAACGCCTTGATGTGATTTCTGCAAGCGATGCTGCTATGGCCTTTTCCTCCCTTGACAGTGACTCCTTTTCTGAAAGGAGCCTTGAGGATTCGCCTTTCAAGGAGAGCATTGTTGAATTTTGGAGCTCCAATTCTGCCTCTTTCTTCGCTATTTCTGATTTCAGCCCTTCAATGTCTGCGAAGCCTGAAGGCAGATTATCCTTGAGCTTTCTGCTCTTTGAGAGATTGGCCTCATTATCTGCGATTATCTTATTCAGTGCTTCTATCTCGAGCAGATTCTTCTCTATTGCTTTTTTTGATTCCTTTATTTCTGACTCGTAGTCCGATATTGATCTCTCGCCTTCTGATATTGCATTGTTAAATCCGGTTATCTGCATCTCAAGCCTTGCTGCTTCCATCTTTAGGTTCTCGAGCCTTGCATTTATGGCGCCCATGCTCTTTGCGCTCTCGCCCAGCTCCTTGGTCAGCTTCTGCCTCTCCTGATTCAGAAGATCCAGTTTCTTGGATATTTCAGAGATATTTGATTTCAATCCAAGCTTTCTCGAATCCAGTTCAGCTATAGCCCTGTTGTACTCCGATATGCTTGATTCTGCCTCAGCCTTCTTTGCAAGCACGATGCTGTAATTTAAAGCTTTGAGCCTCGAGCTTGCCTCCATGTATTTCTCTGCTGCTGCCTTCTCAGCCTCGAGCTCCTTTAGGAAGCCTGTGCGCTCCTCAAGCACAATCTGGCTTTCTGATATATGCTGGCCTACCTTTGAGAGCTCCTTTATGGCCTCTTCCTTCTTTCTTTCGAACTCCTCTATGCCTGAAGCTATGTCTATCAGCTCGCGCCTCTCCTTGGAGCCCATCTCGTTAATCTTGTTTATCTCTCCCTGGGTTATGCTGCTTGTCTCGTTTGACTGGAAGCTGTGCTTTGCCAGCAGGTCTTTTATCTCACTGCGTGTCCGCTTCTTGCCGTTGAGCAGGTATATGGACTTGCCATCGGACCTTATGCCTCTTGTTATCTTTATGGGCTCCTCCCCGTCGAACTCCATTGTGACATAGGCTTTCCTTACCCCTGACTTTGAGCCTCCAAGCGTTATCAGTGTATCTAGGGATCTGGCCCTAAGCCTTGAGAGAGAGCTCTCGCCCAGGCCGAAGAGCATGGCGTCGCAGATGTTGCTCTTTCCGCTTCCGTTAGGCCCGACAACACAGGTGAAGCCCTTGCTGAAAATAAGCTCGGCATGCTTGAAAGATTTGAACCTGTGCATTGTCAAAGATTTCAGGTAAAGCAATTTCTCCCCTCGGTGCATAATATTTTATGTCTTAATTATTAAAACCCTTCTGCTGCTGGGATTTCCCGTTTTTCCCGTATTGCTGCTCGCTTTTTAGAAATATGTCATTTGTTTCTTGTTTCTGGGAAAATGCGTAATTTGGCTTTTTACGGAAAGGTTATTAATCTCTCAAGTCATTTATTAATAAATTTTTTATGCGGAGGTTGCAGAGCTTGGCCAAATGCGACAGGTTCAGGGCCTGTTTCCTTTGTGGATCCGTGTGTTCAAATCACACCCTCCGCACTGAAGTTGTTTATGCAATCGCACATGTAGATCTTTGTATAATTTTTTATTCGGAGGCTATTGACCTGCATGGCGTACAATGAAGCCGATAGGGACATAGAAAAGCTGAAAGTGCAGTTTCAGGGAATCGCTTGGGAGTACAAAAAGGGCATCAATGGAAAAAGAATTGAGTATCCAGCGCTGATAGGCAAAGCAAATTTCAAACACGTTGAAGAGTACGTCTCGTTTTTGGAAGCAAAAGGCAGAAACTCCAGGACTGTTGTGAAGAATCTCTACTGCCTGATCAAATTCTTTGAGGCTATGAAACAACTGGGCCTTGAAAGATTAGACTTGGCAAAAACAAAAAGAGGAGACCTCCGGAGGATCGCAGCATCATTAGAAAGAAGCAAGATGGCCGCTGCAACAAAGATGGACATCAAGATAGTCCTGAAATCTCTATACAAGCATCCTCGGAACTATAGACAGATGTGTGGTTCCTAAGCTACACCGGTGGACTTGATCCACGGTTTATCAGGGTTTCCGGCCCGTCTAAGTCTAGGCAGTATTAGAAGCATTCCAAGATTTTTATTCTATTGCCCTGAGCACTTCCTTAAACACTTCTATTATATCCGGATGAAAAACTTCTTCAACCTCTGCAGACTGCTGTTCTGAACCTGCCGACAAGCTCATGGTTGATTTTTTGCGCGGTCACTTCGCGACCAGCTTGGCTTTGGGCTTGGGCTATAACCACCACCGGAGCGACATCTTCAGGCGAGACGTTGCCATTGACGTTTAAGCGCCTGTCGTTCCTGCCCACGCGGTAGAGGTACAACGACAGAGGCCTATAGCCGCCATAGAAATAAGCCCTTTCATTAAACGGGAGTTTGTCCCATTTCTCTTCAGACACATTCGTGAACATCTCCCCTATTGTCTTTGCCTCTGAATTGAATCTGTAAGGTCCAGTCATCTTGGTTCCCACATCTGCAAGGTAAAATCCGACGTATCCTTCCTTCTTGTAATGCTTGGTATTTTCAAGACCGGCTAAAAGTCCATTTTGCATGAACTGAGGCAGGTTCTTGAAAGTAAGAAGCGTTCCGTGTTCTTGAGACTGAGCAAAATTCCCACATTGCTCTATTACCTTTGCAGTAAGTCCTATCTCAACCTGTTTCCTCTCTGCTATTGCCATTTTACCACGATATTATTACGGCTTTTTCCTTTATAAACCTAACGCCAGTTTATAAAGGTTGCCATGTACAATCGTCGTTGTGGTTCCTTTTGACGAGGAAGCGAGGCGCCAGTGGCAAGCGCTGAAGTCGGTTATCGTAATATGGCCACAAGGTAAATGTTATTTAACTGTGGGTCTCAAGACCCTCTTTGTTGCCTTATGTCATAGTTGCATAGCATAGTGGGCAAACAATGTGCAATAATGCACTTTAGCTGCGTTTAGGAGAGCAAGAATTCCTGAAGTTGACACCCTCCGCACACTATATTTTTTAGCTTTTTGAATTGCTTTCAATTGTCCGGAATTAGTCATAAACTTCTAATAAGATGTTAGGTCAATCTTTGTTTATGGATCTGGAGATAACTTCGCATGCCAAGGAAAGGATGCGAAAGTACAAGCATCCGGAGCACAGGAGCAGTTATAGAAAGGTAAGAGTGTACGGCTGAGCGAGGCACTGCTGAGCATGGAAAGGAAGTTGACTATAGGATTAATCATAGGTTTTTTGCAGCCAGAGTTTGAAGAGCGGGTCTGAAAGGCTGTACGTCCCTCTTGACTCTTTCAGCAGGATGTCATCTTCGACCATGGATGGCAGATATCTGCTTACCGTCGTTGTAGGTTCCCTTGTCTTTTCGGCGATTAGGGTTAGGCTTTTTGTACCGGAAGCCAATGCAATTACAATCTCCTTTTCCTTTCCCGTCAATTTTTCGAATTCCTCCTTGAAAAATAGGTCTCCTTCTTCTCTGATGAATTTGTCTACTACTGCTTTCAGAGTGCCTCGGTAGTGGGTAGACCTGCCTATGAATTGCAGGTAAAATGGTAATCCCCCGGTAAGCTCGTGTATTTCCCTTGCGTAATCTAGATCAACCTTTCCGATGTATTGCTTTAGAAATTCGATGGTTTCCGTTTCAGTAAAAGGCAGGAGGTGTTTTGGCACAAGTTGCTTATAGAAAGGGGAGACATCTGAAAGAGCTACTGCATCGAGAGTCTTTCTTATCGAACCAGATATGATTAGGCTTGTTCTCTTCTGAGTCTCATACCTGGTTCTTAGCATTTTTATAAGCTGCATCCCACCGTCCAGCTTGAGAATCTCGGGAAGTTCGTCCAATATCACAACGCATTTAGTCTTTGTCGCTTGTGCAAGGATTTCGCTCAGGCCGAAAGCTTCCCGGATATAGTCTGAATTAATATCTCTCTCGTCTTTGTATTGAAATATTAACTTGAAATGCTCCATTAACAGTTCCATTTTTATACTCTTCAATAGGTCAACAGCTACGTTGAATGGCACCTTGAAGATGTCTTTCATTTTAGCTGAAAAAGGCAGGAGGTTCCTCTTCTGGTAAGCCGTTACTATCGAATCCATAAGCTCTTCTACGAAATTTTTGGCGGATAACGTAGGGAGGTCATAAAGAGATAGATACGCCACCACTATTTTCTCGTTTTTTTCAGCGAGTACTTTCGCTTCGAGTAGTGCGGATGTCTTTCCAACCCTTCGTTTGCCAGATATACAGAATCCTGTATGCGAATTTATGTTTGTAATCTCGCTGACCAGATCTTTGATGGTGCTCTCTCTGCCTACAAAGCTATTGCCTTCGACGGGTCTCAATGAGAATTCCAATCTCTCCACATTATTATTATAACACTAAGTATTATAAAGATTTGTATTATTATATATACTTATGCTGTGGCATGTTGCAATCAAATAGCCTGCAATAATGCAACTTTAGCCACGTTTACAAGAGCAAGAATTCCTGAAGCTAATACCCTCCGCACTTTTTTGATTTTATACCGACAGAATTGGCTTCTTTCTTTTTACCTTCCGCTTTGAAAACATAAACTAAGATAGTTTTAGATTACGCCATTAAGATTTATACGTATTTTTTCGCATTCGCTTTCATCTCCACTCACGACATTTTATGGTCCCTGCACAATGACGCAGTTTGCAGATTACCCAAAGCCTCTTTCCTATACAATAGACTATTTCAATAAGGCAGTATGCTCTCCAGAGCCTATAGGTAAGATAAAGCCATCTGATAAGTGGACTAATGAGATAATGGACTGGTTTCAGAAGTCTGATTTGGAGAGGCCCAGAAAATTGATAAAAAACGAAGGCTATGAATGGCTAAGGGAGGGCAATGCGCAAGGAAAGCTTATAGGCGGCTGCCTGCCTTCGATAATGCACCTGAAGGGAACAGAATACTGGCCAGAGCATAAAGGTGGGATTATGTTTATAGATATACCCGAAGGCCATGATTTTACAAAAGGGGAGCCTATTGCAGAGGTTGAGTCTCTCTTAACAGAACTTGATTTATATGGTACTCTTTCAAGCATAAAAGGTCTTATAATAGGCAGACCTACACATTATGGAAAGGAGGAGATAGAAACATTGAAGAAGATACTTGTAGAGATTACGGAGCCTTACAAGATCCCGATATTATATGGTGCAGATATAGGACATACTGATCCTATATTGACACTGCCCTTAGGGGTCAAGGTAAAAATTGATTCCCATTCAGATTCATTTGAAGTGTTAGAATCTGGAGTTTCATAAGCTTTTGAAGTTTTGTTTTATTTCGGTCTTCACACAGATAAGATTTCAATTTTTATTATAGATAATTGGTAAGAGACGAATTCCAATTTATTTTTCCTTATCGAATAGTCCATGGTTTGCTGTTACTTTAACAGTATTAGGCGAAACCTGAATTACTTTTACATTGGCTATTCCTTCTGCAGTCATTGGATCTTCAAAACCGCCTAATTTTAGCTTTTCTAGCTTCTTGTCGGGACCTATTTCATACATGCTAAGTTCAGCATCAAATTTGTTTGCAGCAAAATCCTGTGAATTTCCAAATCCTGCAACAACCAGAGCGGCGTGATGCTCATTCCCAAACGAGATGTTTACATTATTATTGGAAAAATTGCCAGTGTATGTGATAGCATCAAAAAGAGTTTCCTTTTTCCATTCAAGCGCTCCGTCTGGTTTTACAGGGATGTTGTTAAAATATACCTTAATCGTATTTGAATTTATATTTTCAATCTTTATGTCAAACGCCATTTCCATTGGAAAGTTAATATCTTCTTTTAATCCATTATATACGAAAGTAAGTACTGGTGAAGAATTAGTTACATTAGTATTGTTGGCTGCCATTGACATTTGAAGCGCAGGTATAGGTATAATATCCATATGAGTATTTCCACGCATAGTCTGGATTGAAGTTTTAGAATATTTCAACTTGTATATGTCTGCGCCATCCATAATCTTCCACTTATTCCTCCCTTCATGTATGAAATGTTTCACATTCTGCAACCAGAGTGATACATCAGATTTTTCCCGTACTTCCTTTATCGGTTTGTTCATCGCAGCATCACTCAGAAGATGTGGGTCTTTTGCCAGTTTGGTTTCTATACCTAAATGCGCAAAAACGTTCAGCTGGATTGAAAATCCATCCAGTAATGGAACCTTTTGGAATTGAGGTGATGTGAATTTGTAGGATATGCCTTCAGGCTTCTCATATATCTTAGCAATTGCCAAAACCTCCTTTGTTGGATTGCCTTCTGTTACAGCGATGCCTTTTGCTGCGCCTGCCCCAGGATTGTAGTCTCTGAGTTCTTCTGAATTTCCAGGTGTTGCCAGGCTCAAGCCTATCAGGAGAGCAATCCCAGCTTGCCTAATTTTTTTCCAAGAGTCCGTGTTATGTTTATCATCGGTTTCTTTTTCTTGATGAGTTTTTGATGAGTGGCTTCTAGGATGAGGAACAGATTTCCCTACTCTTTCTGCGATGTCCTGAAGGTAAGCTTGAAAGCCGGTGTCAGTAGCTAATACATTGTGAGTAGTTCTTTCAACAGCCGTTCGAAGCTGTTTTTTCTCTTTGTCCATGATTACCGATTTTATGTAATTTTAGATTCATAATATAATAATTTAATAAGGTTACTATAGAGGATATTTCACCGAATGCATACTGGATAGATTTGCCCTATGGCACATTACTGTTGGTTTTTGATCTGGATTTATACCATATTTAGCTTCATGTCAGGCCAATATGAATGCTTAAATATCACATGTGAGATATCACATGAAGTTGTAGCAGAATAACATGCTCGTTTAGCAGATAAGAATTTGTTTAGCCTGGGAATTGTTTTGGATAATCTTAATATGTTAAAGGAAGAATTCAGAAAAGGCTTTAAAGATATTTTAGTATCCAGAAAATTTGGCCCAGAGATAGAAGGCATACTTTTTGACCCTAAGACTCCTTTTGATGTACCTTCTGTTGAGAAACTGGCTTCGTTTTTTGATAATATAGCTATGAAACATCACAATTTGTCTTTGGTTTATGAAGAATTGTTAATTGACAATAAGGTAGTCTCCAATTTTCCTACTGGAGTCAAGATGTATTTGAATAATTATGGAATAGATATTACAACAGACATGTCTAGATGTACATTTGAGGTTACAATACCGCCAAGCGGCCTGATGGAGAAACTTGAGATAAATGTCAAAGAGATTTTAGAGATAGTATTGAAGGGAGCAGAAGATACAGGACTTGTGGTTCTAGGTTTGGGATGCCATCCTTTTGCGAAACGTTCGTTTGAGAATGTAATGCCTAAAAGGAGATATAAATTAATGGGAACAAGGTTTCAAGAAGAGGAACTTCTTGGGCTTTCGATATCGGCAGCTACACAGGCACATGTAGAAATAAATAAGGCAGAATCGGGAAAAATCTTAAACATCCTGAATGGATTTGTTCCGGTTTTGATAGCGTCTGCTTCAAATTCGACTATCATTGAGGCAAGAACATCCGAATACAAAGCTTATAGAGAGATTGCCTGGGATGAGCACACAAGTAAAGGAAGCATAGAGAAAGAAAGGGTAGGAATACCTATGATTTTTACAGATTTGAACAGCTATTTTGATTATCTGGTGGATCAGAGAATGATAATCTCGAAGAGACATTTTGGAGAAGATAGCACATATGTTTTATTCGGGAAAGATACACCTAGAGTTTCAGAGTTTGTAAATACAAATAAGGCAGTTGTATATAGAATGGATGATGGGCAAACAGCCGTAGTAAGTCCCAATATCGAAGACATTAGATTTCTTGAGGGTACAGTCTGGCCTGATGTAAGATTGAGATCTAGATTTGGAACTGCGGAATTCAGAGCCTGCGACTTCCAGCCTTCCACAGAAGAGATATTAGCAATAGTATCAGCATTGAAAGGAGTGGTAAGGAACAGTGAAAGAGCTGCACATGTTTTGGAAGGTTATACTTTAAATGAGATCAAACTCGCAAGAGAATCTGCAGTAAAAGAAGGATTGTCAGGAAGGATAAGAGATCTGGAGATGAGCAGATTTGCAGAGAGGATGATAGGTATTGCTGCTGAAGGTTTGGAAAGTAGCGAAAAAAGATTTCTTTTGCCTATAATTAGAAATATTGAAGAGAAGAAAAGTCCGGCAGACAGAACAAGGGCTTTTTTTAGAAATGAATTGAAAGGAGGAATAAGGACTGCGAGTGATATCACTAGGTTTGTAGATAGACATAAGTTCAAGATATAGCTAACTGGGATTTGCCGGTTACTCTCTTCTTGCAGAGATCTTTTGTTATTGTATGTCACGGCACCGGTGGTGGCACTACTGATTTGTTGCTGTTCCCTTTTATTACTACCGTATTAGATGCAGTTATAGTATTTCCTTCAGTATTGGAAGTGACGGAAGAGGTATTGGTTGATAAATTCTTAGAGATTGCATTCGCATTGTTGATGTTGGCAGAATTATTATTTGCCAGTGCTGGGGCAGTATTAGCTCTGGTTGTTGCTTGATTGTAAATTGCATGTAATCCGAGATATGCTGCAATAAAGAGTATTACTAATGCGGTTATAGCAATTGCTACAATTCTTATATTGTTTCTTTCAATTTTTTCCATTTCTGGAGTTACTTTTGTTTCTGGTTCTTGTCCAGTTTCCGTATTGTAATTTGTTTTATTATCTTCCATAAGATCAGCCTGGCAGAGATGGTGGTTGAACTGCAGCAGGATTTCCTAATCTGCAGCTGTTTGCTACGTCTAACAGATAGCCATGACCAGGTATAAGGAAAGTTGCATTGTAGTAACCTGATTCGTTATTGTAGCCGTAAGGACCACTTAGTATGCCACATGTTCCCCTAATATTGTTGATAAACGAACCGTTGTAAGGTACACCTATTATATTCCATCCTGGAGATAAGACAGGGTAGTCTGATCCGGAGAAAGCTGTTCCATCCAGAGTTATCTGGCAGGTTGAATTCATATCTACCCAATAGCCTGTACCTGCTTGTACATTGGAATTGTTTAATTCAGTATAATTACCATTTGAGAGCTGCCAGACTGGGCTTTTTACAGCATTATAGGTACATCCTTCAGGATATGTATTTAGGGATACTGCCTTGGTTATAGGAAATGAGAAGAGATTCCATCCTGGATTAAGAACCATAGTATAGGATACAGTGCTTGAATTCTGTTCTACGGTAGTTGAATTTGTTTTTGCAAATATGGCAGTCTCATTTATGTTGCCATTCATAATTATAGTAATATTTTGAATTGGTCCAGTATAACTACCATTTCCAGTTCCTATCCAATCTTCAAGAATGTAGCCTGAAGAAGGCATTGCGTTTAGTTCTATTCTGTCTCCAAGTTGTGATAAACAGTAAGAGCTTGGTCCAATATATGGAGGCTGGACATGAGGCAGAGTCATATTTGGTTGAAGTTCACATGGGCCATTTAGAGAAAGACTTCCATTTAGAGTTGAGCGGACGGTGAGTGCCTCTGTCGCTTTTTCAATACTTTGATAGTTTGCGGTGAATGTTATAGGCCCTGATACTGTGATGTCAGGATGGTAGCAGGATCCTCCAGGAAGTGATGCGCCGTTTGATTCCCAGAAAGTGAAGTTGTATCCTCCTGCGCCGTGCCATGGGGCAGTGCAGAGGTATTGTATGACTGTTCCAGAAGGAAGGTTTACAGATGCGGAAGAAGTGCCTGCAGGTATGCTCGTGCATGTCGTTCCGTTCTCTCCCGGAGTTCCTCCGTTGTATGAAGGACTGAAGCATGCACCCCAGTAGTTTGATGCAGAACCAGGAGATGTCTGTATTGTTACAGGATATATTGAGCTATTGCTCTGATATATTCGCTGCATTGTTGTTGCTGGAGTGAATAATTGTATGTCTGTAATTTTTTGTTGGGAATATGTAGAGAAGGCATTAGGTACATATATTCCAAGTTCAGAACCTGAAGCGTTTATTATGACTGTTTGCTGGTTGCCTACAGGCCCTGCAGAAGTTATATTTGTCAGGACTCCGTTTTTGTATACGGCAAGGGCAACATTTGAGATAGTAGAATTTGCGTTCCCAATTCCATCCAATACAACAGTAAATGGACCAGTAACTACATTGCCACCTAGATATACGGATTGCATCTCTGTAGCTGGAAGGAACAGTTGTACATCCGCTGAATTGCGGTTGTTTGCATTAGTTGGCGTTTGGCCTGAAGGGCTTAGTTCTGCATACACCTGAGATTCCATATCAACTCCAGAACTTCCGCTTGCCATATGTGATACCCAGTAGAAACATGCGTTGCTTGTGCGGAAATTGATATTTAGAGGTTTGAAGACTGGTTGATTCTGATATCCGTTGCTTGGTTGGTTGAATGAAGAAGTGTAAAGAAGTTGCCAATCGGATGGAACTGTGAAAGATCCAGTATAAGTACTGAATGTACGGCCATTGCATGAAGATGATGTAGGAGCCATATAGTATGAGTAGTTTATATCATAACCACTTCCTAGAGAGATGGTTCCTGATGATACAGTACCATATAATCCTAGAAGAGTATATTCGGATCCGGTGTAACCGTTATTAGGATTTATGTTGAATGGTTCAACCACAGTTACAGGGGCTGAGCCTGTCTGTATTTCACAGCCGGTGTTATGATTGAAACATATTTCACCGTCAAGAGCCTCGGAAGTGGTTTCCTGCGAGGTAGATACTGGAGCTATTTGATTATAGGTTATTGTGACATTCGCAGTTGCTACTGATGTCCCATTCTGTGTTCCGAAGTTCATTAGCATGAAAAGGCAGTTTGAAGGTAATTGAATAGGTACAGGATAATTTACATTTATTGGTACGACAAGATTTTTCCCAGAGTTTGATGTGACAACTTTGATGTTTGCAGAGTATAATGTGCTTAAGGCATCATATGCTTTGCCAATTGATGCTAAATTTGAATATGATGTTCCGCTGCTTGTTGGACATCCGTTAAGAGAATATCCAATTTGGAATAGATTCTGGTCAAAGGTATTCTGGTTATCGCCTATTGAGATGTTGCCAGTAATACTTCTAATTTGGATAGGGCCATTGACAGGGAACCCATATATTTCTGCAGTATAATTTCCTTGCCAGGTGTATGAAACAGTACGCTTAATTGGTAATGAATAGGTAGCTTGGATTGTATTGTTTGAATGGAAGGTTTTTGGTACATATGTTCCAAGTTCAGAACCTGAAGCGTTTGTTATTGCAAATTCATGGTTGCCTACAGGCCCTGCAGAAGTTATATTTGTCAAAGTTCCATCCTTGTAAATTAACAGATCGGCATTTGATTCTTCATTTGTATTTGCGTTTGTAAGATTATCAAGTGCTACAGTTAGATTGCCTACTGAGATTGTAGTGTTAATAGGCATGGATATGATAGGAACTGATACCTGATTGAAGTTTGCGGTGAATGTTATAGGCCCTGATACTGTGATGTCAGGATGGTAGCAGGATCCTCCAGGAAGTGATGCGCCGTTTGATTCCCAGAAAGTGAAGTTGTATCCTCCTGCGCCGTGCCATGGGGCAGTGCAGAGGTATTGTATGACTGTTCCAGAAGGAAGGTTTACAGATGCGGAAGAAGTGCCTGCAGGTATGCTCGTGCATGTCGTTCCGTTCTCTCCCGGAGTTCCTCCGTTGTATGAAGGACTGAAGCATGCGCCCCAGTAGTTTGATGCAGAACCAGGAGATGTCTGTATTGTTACAGTATAATTAGTAGTCGTTGGAGTAGGTGTTGGTGTTGATACCTGATTGAAGTTTGCGGTGAATGTTATAGGCCCTGATACTGTGATGTCAGGATGGTAGCAGGATCCTCCAGGAAGTGATGCGCCGTTTGATTCCCAGAAAGTGAAGTTGTATCCTCCTGCGCCGTGCCATGGGGC
>JAKBRL010000051.1 GCA_021845465.1 Microcaldota archaeon | reverse complement strand
CAAGCTTTGAAAGTTCATTTATCACTAAATATGTAATCCGCCTTTCAGATCCTCCTCTGTATATTGCAGTATTCTTGTCGCTACCCTTGTCTGGCAGCATGCCATACTTCATCCTGTTGTATCTCTCCACCACATTCTGGTCTTCCTCGCTTGTTACCGGTCCTCCTTCCTTAGAAAGCGGTATTACAAACTGATCTGCGTTTATAGAGAAATCTACAAGGCTGTCAAAGACAAGCCTCTTAGCTCCAGAGGAACTTACCTCGTCTTTCATTATATCAAAAAGATTTATCTTAGGTTTGTCGAGTGGCACTCTGAGAAAAGATAGCCTGCCTTCCCGCTCAAGCCCGTCAACATCCCATCCGAATCTTCTTCCCTGGCTCTTTACCATCTCGTTAGGACTGTCAAGTGATATATAGAGACCATTCTCTCCTGCCATCGCTCCATTCACAAGGTACTGCAATCCAAAGATGGTCTTCCCTGCGCCAGGCTGACCTACTAGGAGCACATTGAATCCCTTAGGTATGCCTCCCTCCACAAGTTCGTCAAAACCCGGTATACCCGTCTTTACTCTGTCTACAAACTCGTTTATGTAATTCCCAAAACAACTCTAACAAAACAAGTAATATATACCTATATGCTTTGATATTAAACCTGACTGACATGGCGAAAACAAAAAAACATGCCAAGCCTGCAAAAAAAAGCGCAGATAAGCTCAAAGCGTTGATGCTGAGCCAACATATAAACGACCTTCTCTCCAAGACGCTTACTGAAAGCGAAGCCCTGCAAAATTCTGGAGATGACAGGCCTGTATACGAATCCCACGTTACAGACCTGCTGGAAGGAAAGCGGTCAAGGCATCTCCTGGAAGCAAAAAAAGAAAGGCATCAGGGAAAAAAATCTAAAAGAAAAAGATAATCATAAGAAATATGCCGGAATGAAGCGAGGTATATAACTTTCTTTAAACCTTGTCAAGCCTGCTGTCTCCTTTCTTTTCATCACTCTTTTTGCCTATTGAAAGCCTAACTCCGTAGTTCGGATCCCTTGTTATGGTAATATCAATATCTTCTCCGCCTAGCATATGTCTAAGTTCCTCGTAAGTGTAAGCTCCTATTGCCTTGACTCCGTCCTTTTCCTTCTTTTCAAGAACCTCGGCCCTTCTTTCTATTATCTGATTCTTCTTTATTTCGTTATACTGTATGCTTAGCTTGGGCTTTTCGGCACCATAAATATCATCCATTCCCATCTCAATGGGCTTATAGCCTTCTCCCTGGTAAATAAACGGAAGCACAGCATTGAAATCAGAAGATATTGATGACACTGTCTTTTCTACGGCATTTTTATCTCCGGCAATCACAAAATCATTTCCATTAAGGAATCCTACAAAAACATTCTTTTCTTTGGCACTGTCCTGCAGAAGCTGCGAGACAAGTCTAAGTATGGTTATAGCGGAGGAGTTCCCAAATCTGGCTGCAAAGCCGGATATGCCATCAACCTTCAGCCTTCCCATCTCATAATCCTTCTGAGTGTCTTTGAGCGCAGACTCAACAGCTTCAGATATCCTGTCTTCATTAGGCAGGTCTATGAGAGGATCAAACTTCTTGCCTTTTTTCCTTAAAAATATGGTTACCAGGCTCTTAAGCTCCATAGGGTCAAAAGGCTTTTTTATATAATAATCAGCACCATACTTTATTCCCTTAAATCTATTGGAAGTCGCGTCCATGGCGCTTACAATAATTACCACGGTATCATGCAGGTTAGGGTCTGTCTTTATGTTCTGGCATATCTCGAGGCCATCCATTCCGGGCATCATCAGATCAAGCACAACAAGGTCAGGCTTCTCGTATTTTATTTTTTTAAGCCCTTCAAGGCCGTCATAGGCCTGAGCTATCTCAAATCCCTTTCCTATGGATAGCGCCATCAGCTTGTTTATGTTCTTGTCGTCTTCCACTATCATTATCCTGTTGAATGTGGGCTTCTCGGTAAGTATATAATAAGTCAATATCCCGCCACTGCTTCTGGAAGCTATTGCATGCGCCTTTTCCAGAACATCGAGGCTCTTCTTAAGCAATTGGTTATCAATCTCCCTGGATTCTGCAAAATTCTGGAGTTCATTATATGTTACCTCCTGTCTCTCATTAATCACTGAAATAATATCCGATTCGGCATCCTCAAGGCTTCTCATAGAATCTATTAGACATCTCCTTAATGTAATATATGCCTTATCACATCTGCATGTATAAGCAAATCCAAACTAAAGACAGGTTATGATAGTGTATCTGCCGCTCCGTCAGTAGGCGAAATCTATATAAGTATAATTCTTTCATAGCTAAACCATGAAAACACCAGAGCAAGGCAGAGAACCAACAATCACAGTAATAAAACAGCAATCGGGCCATAAAAACCTCTATAGGACAGCGACAACAATCCTTCTTGCAACAATAGTGATAGCAATAATTGCATATATCGCATTAACCTGGCATGGGATTCCAACTCTCTCTTCAAATCAGACTACT
>JAKBRL010000050.1 GCA_021845465.1 Microcaldota archaeon | reverse complement strand
GATGTTTTTATGCCTTCGTATATTCCCGCTTCTATGCTTCTTACAAGATAGTCTATGTCTACAACTCCTTCAAAGCCTGCACATGCCCTTGCAACATGAGCCCTGAGTTTTGCGTTGCTGAATACTTCTTTGCTACCATCTCTTTTTGTAACTGAAATCTTTCCGGATTCTATCTCTTTTATTATCTCTTTCTGTCGCTGCTCCCTTATTTCTCTGTGGCGTTCCCTGTAAAGGATATATGCCTTTGCAACATCGAAAAGGCCGAACTCCATTAATGTCCTTTCCACAAGATTCTGGATTCCTTCGACATCAGGCGTCTTGTATCCTTTGTATTGTACTTCTATTCCTTTAAGGACATGTTCGGTAAGTGCGTTGACATCTATATTTGAAGTGTTTCCGCGGGTGGAAAGAATTGCCTTGCGTATAGCGCTCCCTATTTTTTCAGGCTTAAACTCAACTGTCTCCCCATTTCTCTTTTTCACGTTAGAAAATTTGTCCCATGCCATATAACCAACACACAACACATTGTATATAAGAGCTCAAAAACCACCATATGTTGTGGTTAAGAAGCCCCTACCATATTGGAAGGCATCTATATAAACGATTTCCATTTGGTAGATTTCGTAGAGTATTTGGATTTTGATGTGAAGTATATAAAGATATACCATTTTTACTGCTTGAAGAGCTTCCGAGGGGAATTATCTGCCTTTCACCTTTGGTTTCTTTGCTTGCAGCCTGTCGAGTTTTCCTAGCGAATAATAAGATAGTACCAAATTTACCAGTATTGCTATTCCTACCAGCCATTCCTGGTTTGATGCTACAAAAGAGATTGCTCCGCTTACGCCAATAATATTTACGCCGATGCCGTATAGAATTGTTGAGAGTATTGGGGAGCTGCAACCGCAGCTTGTAATCAAGCCTCCTGCTATGGTAGTGATTGCGCTCGTGGCCCCTTCTCCTGCCGCAAGGATGCGGTTTTTGAAGGAAATATGAATCTGGTATATGCTTATTGTCATAAGAAGCGAAGAGGTGAGTGCAAGCACGTATATGAAATAAGAAGGCAGTGTTATCAGGAAGAGTCCATGACTGCTTGCAGTTATAAGAAAATGAATCAGGAAGTAGTAGAGTATTGAAATTAGAGCAAACGCCAGAATCATTATAGGAGAGGAAAATATGCGCTTGAGAAATATGTATCTCATTTTATTTTGGATGTGTTTGGGCATGTTCAATACCCGTTTGCACGCTCAATGGCTTTTATTGAAGAGAGAGAACATACTGGCGCAGTATTGTTTATAGAGGCACATACCATTGCCACGTAGAGGTCTGCGGCTGCATATTCGACTAAGCCGAAGGAGGAATTGTTTGGATTAGACAGCTGTGCGAGAACCTCAGCGTGGGTCATGTTTGTAAGCTGGTATTCGTTGTTTCCTATGGCGTTTCCTACATCTACGGCATCTGCACCGCCGAGCTGATAATCTCCCCATATAGTATATGGAGTTCCCTGGAATGCAGTTGCCTGAACTCTGCTGAGATTTAGTATGTAGTCGAAGGAGTCTATATATGCGTTATTTCCTGTTGCATTCACATTTTCTTGTATTATAGGTATTGGATTAAGGGCAAAACCTTCGCGTATAGGGTGCGTGTCCTCTATTGCTATGAAGTTCAGGTATTTGCTGTTGTAGAATGAACCGAAATCATCTGAAGATTGGTTGTATTTTCCAGGTGCCCAATATAGGGTAGGAAAATTGGAATCTCCGAAGGAACTGTAGCCTTTGAACAGCGTAGAGAAGTTACCGAATCTTGAAAGAGCCAGAGCCATTGCCCATCTGTTCTCTCCGCAGAAGAAGCAGGTTATTGAACCCAGATAGATTACTGAAGGCTTTCCGTTTACTATAAATGCAGGTACTTTGTTTGCCGTGACTCCACCAACAAGGTTGCCGAATGTTCCATTCAGATACATGGCTCCTGCTTTTTCGAAATATGAGTCAGGAGCATTGTTTATTATTGAAAGTTCTGAAGAATTAAGCTGTGTGTTTATTCCGGTAAGTCTCTGCCCGAAGGACATGTTTGTAGTTATTGGTGGGTCGGTAGGCAGATAATAGAGTGGAGTTATAAGACTGCTAGTTATGTTGTATTTTGCATAGGATGCCTTGGATGGGACTGAAGATCCGGTACTGTTTATATACACGGTTTTATAGACAATCTCAGCTTTCTGCATGAAGGAATATGAGGATAGAACTATGGCAACCAAGCTTATCACTATTGCCAGATAGCATAATCGCATGAGTCGCTTTGTTGTTACTGTTTGTCCTTTTTGTATCCTTCTGTTTTTCGGCATTTAGGCTATCCTTTTATTTCAAATTATTGATATTATATTTTATATATGAGCATATATAAATTATTAGTTAGGAATTAGGTTGTTCTTTGGAGAATTTATCTCAGATAACCACTAGGAGAGTTAGTCTTGAAGAAGAAATACCTTTTACAGATGCACACTGCCATCTTGACCTCTTT
>JAKBRL010000020.1 GCA_021845465.1 Microcaldota archaeon | reverse complement strand
GAACTTCCGGATGATGCGGCCTGAGAGCCTGTTCCATGGGATCCTGTTCCTACCGATGAGCCGAAAGAGCTGGAAGAAGTGCCTGCTTGGTTCTGCACTCCTGAGGCAGATGATGTAGATCCGACTGTGCTTCCGAAGAAGCTCACTCCTGAGCAACCCTGCTGTGATATAGCAGGTATTACCCCATTATTGCTCAATGCTGCAAGATGCGTTATTATGAAAGATGAGAGCAGGTATAGGACTATTGCGATTATTCCGCCTATTATCATTCCTATTCCCCAGCCTTGTGTCGACCCTTTCAGATTTCCGGCTGCAGGAAACATGTGAGCTACACCATACAATATGCTCCCCAGGACAAACATGAATATCGCTATTATGAAAATAACAGAGGATATTGTGGAGATTATGCCACATAATGTAGACTGTATCGTAGTTGAGGTGTTTGATGTGGACTGCGCAGATGCAATAGGCAGTACTGCAAGATACACCAGAACCAGAACTGCAGAAGCAAATGCGATGGTTCGTTTTCCTATTTTTAGTTTTTCAGACATAATATCTTCCCATATATTAGATATGAATTCTTATATTTTCAGAAATATAATACTTCCTATAAGCCAGGGTTTTGTGTTTTTATATCTTGTCAGCCTAAAAGGGATATGATTAATAGAATGAATTCCTTCATTGATAATGAAATGAGCTGGTGGATGATCTTCATATCTGAATCGATAAAATAGAGGATAATAATGGCCTATGAGAAAACAGAAGACAAGAAAGAGACCATACGGATAGGATTAATCCAGATGTCTATGTCAGATGATGCTGAAGCCAACACAGCGAAGGCGGTAGAGATGATAGGAAAAGCCGCCAGAAAAGGCGCCAGAATAATTTGCCTGCCAGAGCTTTTCAACAATAAATATTTCTGCCGTGAGCAGAAAGAAGAACTGTTTGGACTTGCAGAAAAGATACCTGGAGAGACTACAAAAAAACTTTCAGAAGCTGCAAAGATCAATAAAGCAGTAATAATAGCAGGCATATTCGAAAAGAGAGCAGAAGGGGTTTACAATAATTCTGCAGTTGTAATAGATCCTTCTGGAAAGATTCTTGGAGTTTACAGGAAGATGCATATACCAGAAGATCCCGTAGATTATCATGAGAAGCTTTACTTTGCACCTGGAGAGGAATTTATCTCATTTAAAACAGAGTATGGGGAGATAGGTGTCCTGATATGCTGGGATCAGTGGTTTCCAGAAGCTGCAAGGATAACCGCATTGAAAGGTGCCAAGATAATATTTTATCCTACTGCGATAGGATGGTCGCCTGATGACAGCAGCGAAAAGAAAGAGGTCCAGCTTTCCGCCTGGAAGACCATACAGAGATCGCACAGTATAGCTAACGGGGTGTTTGTAGCTGCAGCAAACAGAGTTGGAAGGGAAGGCAACATAATCTTCTGGGGTTCATCTTTTGTCTCAGGCCCTTTTGGAGAGAATATAGCCAATGCAGGAAGCGGAAAGGAGGAAATTCTTATTGCAGACTGTGACATGGGATTGATCGAAAGCACCAGAAGAGGATGGCCTTTTCTCAGGGACAGGAGGATAGACTCGTATGGAGAGATAACCCGGAGATTTTTGGATTGAGGATATGTTGATTGATAAGACACCTTTTGAACTGGGGTACGTTATGCCTGCCGAGTGGGAGAGGCATTATGCGACATGGATTTCTTGGCCTAAAAACCAGGAATCGTTTAGGGGAAGCGTTCTTGCTGAAGTGGAAGGAGCTTATCTCAAGATAGTCGAAGAGCTTTCGAAGGGAGAGAGAGTAGAGATACTTGTTGATAATGAAGATGAGAAAGCGCGAGTTGCGAAGATGCTGGATTCTACGGGATCCTTAAAAGAAAACATAGGTTTTCATGCCATATCTACAACAGATGTCTGGATAAGGGATTATGGTCCCATATTCATAAAGAGAAGTGATATCAGGAGGATAGATATTGCTTATACACACTGGAAGTTCAATGCGTGGGGCATGAAGTATGAAGGCATGGCAGAGGATACCCATGTGCCTGAGAAGATGCCTCTCCGAGAATTTAAAGGATTCAGGATTCCGATTGTGCTTGAAGGAGGTTCTATAGATACAAACGGAATTGGCACATTCCTCACTACAGAACAATGCCTTCTTAATAAAAACAGAAATCCGGAACTGAGCAGGGGAAAGATAGAAGGTTTTCTAAGAAGCTATCTGGGCGCGTTTAATGTTATCTGGCTTGGTGAAGGGCTTGAAGGAGATGATACCGATGGGCATGTTGACGACATAGCCAGATTTGTTTCTAGAAATACGGTAGTATGCGCATATGAGGAAGACAGCAGCGATGCGAATTATGAAGCGCTTGATAGGAATTTCAGGATTCTTCAGGGTTCTGAAGACCAGGATGGCAAAAAGCTTAATGTAATAAAAATGCCGATGCCCGGAAAGGTAGAAAAGGACGGAATGAGACTGCCGGCAAGCTACATGAATTTTTATATTTCCAACAAGTCAGTTCTTGTGCCGATATTCGCTGTGGAGAATGATAAGAAGGCTATAGACATACTTAAAGAATTATTCCCAGGCAGGAATATAGTAGGCATAGACTGCAGAGGCCTTATTGAAGGATTTGGAGCAATCCATTGTGCTACGCAGCAACAACCTTCACATTGAATCTCTACATGATGGATTTAAAAGCGTTCAGAATCAGTTCTGCAGTGTGAAGGATGTGGTGGTATTTTCCTGTTTGAAGCCTGAAGCATAAAGCTGATATATGTCAGTAGTATTGAGAGTAGTGTTATATAATTGCAGATTGAATATGGATCCCTTAAAGTATGCTGAACCACAATCTGAAGCTATGCATAATTTGTTCCAGGTGTTGGAACTTAACCACTTCGTAGATTGCCCTCCTCCTGCGTAGATGCCATCGATATAATATCGTTCATAATAGGTATTGTTGATGGTTATCGCGAGATTGTACCATGCACCACTATTGAAAGCATACTGGAGCGGAACACCGTTGCCGCAGTTGTCTGAAGCTTCTATAGAGTTAGCTCCTGAAAACCAGAGCTTGTATCCACAGGAAGTGCCGCTTGTGCCTATTAATGTTGCAGAATTAGAGGTTAATGCGGATTCTGACTCGTTGGGCGCGAACCATAGGAATATGCTCATACCGGTACTCTCCGGATTCATGTATAATGAGGAAGTCGGAGAGGATATTATAACATTGACTTCTTCTGTATTTCCGTTAAAGCTTGCCGGAGCAAAACCCGCTCCCGGTATTTCTGCAAGAGAATAAGGGAAAGTGATATTGATTCCGAAACCTTCGTTACCACCGTTAACTCCGAGATTGTAGAAGATGGTATTTGTGGATAGCAGATAGTTTACTCCGCCTACTCGTACTGTAGGCATCACACCATTCGGAGGATTGTTCCTGACCCTTACCCAGGTAGTGTTCTGATAGGATATGGGTGATGCACCATAATAAGCTCCAGCAACTGCAGGGAATAAAGGAAAACCTGAAGGAAAGATATAAGTGTTGCTGAACGGATCGGTGTAATTCTCCATTACCCAAGTGTCATAAGGACCAGCAAAAGGAACACTTGCGTTGTATACCATAGTAAGAAGTTGCGGCGCATTTGCAGTTGGAGGATAGAGATAATTGGTTATTATGAGATCGCCACCACCGACACTTGTATAAAACTCAGGAGAAAGTGATCCGGTTCCTTGGTCGTTTCCATAAATCATAAGTACGTTTGCGGAGGTTATTCCACCTGTTCCTATGCCTCCAAATTCATAGTCTGCGTCCCAGGAAGGTGAAAATGTAGTCAAGGCATCCATTACCGTTCCCTGTGTGAAGGCTTGTGTTGTCGCGTTTATGTAAGAATACGAATTAGAAAGGCTTGTAATCTGGATTCCGTTATCAACAGTATAGCCTACACCGTTTACATCTTTCCAGTCTGAAGGCAGGGTCGTTCCGGCGAAGTTGCTGTAGAAATTGAAGATGCTATTTCCGTTGTCGTATTCGGCATAGGTTGGGCAGTTTGCAGTGACTGCTGGATTTGGGCAGGTAAGTTCCGGTGCCTCTCCCGTAGTCACGCCGTTCATAAGAGTATTTGAGGGGGAGAGAGTATTCCCGGCCCAACCCATGTATATATCCCCAAGATTGCCATCTGCAGCGCTGTTTCCTATATTTATCCAGTACAATATTGTTCCCGAGTCTACAAGCGCACCCTTGGATGAAGCCGAAGTGCACATGGCGTTTGCATTTGTTTCGTTAGTATAGTTGCCTTCAAGCCAGCTTGGAACTACTGCTCCGGTGTTAGCATAGAAGAATTCCGCATTGTTGAGATTGCACGTGTAATAATTCTGGTAGTTGAGAGCATTTATAGTCACCGCTATCTGTGAATTGGGCTTGACCTTATTTAAAGGATAATTGGTTATAGTTACAGGAACGTAATACTCTATGTTGGGAGGAAGAGTTACTCCAGGGTGGCTTGATTTTGCACTCTGTATTGCGTCTGAGAAATAACTGGTTTTAATCACGGTTGTTTTAGCCATTCCATTAACTAAAGGCCACCATCCAGTAAGATTTTTTTCTTCCTTTGAGTTTCCGGGATAGGTGGTGACATTTATGGTGCTTGGACCGTTTGTAAGGTTCTGATTGAAAATTTCGTATGCTATCCCGCTTGCGTTGGTATAGTTAGAAGAAAAGGAAAGATTATCTATGCTGCCAAGGGTTGATGAAAAGCCGGTTATGCTGTTTGCAATCGGATTGCCGTACTGCCCCAGAACTTTGACAGTTGATTCGGACACAGTAGGGAAGATTAACTGGCCGTAGATAGTCCCAGTATTGTTGTCTCCGCTGTAGTCCTCTGCATTTCCTGCAAGCTTCCACCACCCGACCATGTTTTGTGTTGAGACTCCGGATCCCATGATCCCCTGCCCGAAAAGCTGGAGGACCTGGTTTGAATTCAAGAACGTGTCATACAGTTGTATATTGGATATCGAACCGTTGAAGTAACCGCTGTTTATTGTGTTTCCTTCGGCGCCTATTTCAGAACTGGTGCCTGAAGGAGTAGAGAGTGCAGCTCCTCCGCTCAGGCTTCCTGTCTGGCCGTTTCCATTCAGATAAAGAGTGATGCTGGTGCTCCCTGATTGATAGCCATACCCTACAAAACTCCATCTTCCAATTGGAACCTTAAGACTGCTTATGAAGCTTTCTCCTCCTGCCGAGAAACCGAGAGTGCCATGATACACATACAATTCAGATAAGCCAGATGTTGAGAATGGATATCCGTATTCCTGTATTACAGAACCGTAGGAAGAAGAACCAATCCCGTTTCCGGACAGATACACCCATGCGGAAAGAGATCTCGGAGAAGAACCTATAGGAAGATTTGTGCTTCCTGCAACAATACGGCTATTCACTCCGTTGAACTTAGCGACGCTTGTGCCTTCAGTTGAGAGGGTTATCGAACTAGGATAATTTCCAGTTTCAGGGCAGGATATGTCAACGCATATCAAACCGAAGAAGTTTTGAGTGGTTATATAATTTGCAGGCAGAGTATTGGCCATGTACAGATTTCTTGCCTGGGAGAAGGCGATTGTGCGTATCTTTTGGTCTATCTGATTTGCAGTGATTATTACCTCCCCATTTCTCAATATGGATATGTTGAAATTGTTAAGGCCAAAACCGGATTCCAGAATAGTGTTGGAGACATAGCCAGAACCTCCGTTGTATGCAGTATTGATATTGTGTGCTATCTGCTGGGCCAGCTGCTGGGTCTGGGTATATGCATTCTCGCCGAAGAGAGATGATGCCCTTGAAGAGATTAATGAGAAGAAGAAGATGAATATTGTAGTTACAAATAGGAATACCAGCATGAATTCCATTGCTATCTGCAATTTTTGCATCATTAAACCATTGTGAAGAGAAATTATTTAAATAATTTATATTACGGGAGATATGTATACACAGGGGAGCTCTGGTTGGGTAGGGCAGCTTGACTCTGCGCTTACATTGAATAAATATGTGCCAGGATTTACCTCTCCGCCAAGATCCCCTGAGACATTGACAGGGCTGTATGAAGTTATATAGCTGGGGCCGCTTGGAGACCTTATTACAAAGATTATCTCATGCCCCACCAGGTTTTTGTCGGTTCCCACGTAGATGTATTGTACACCGGGAGGCATGTTTATCTGCACAAGCTGTTTTGCTGGAGGACCTTCAGTCCCTACCAGTATTGCCACATTCGTAAGCTTGCTTGATGCTGCCTGTGCTTCAGCAGATGAGAGTGAGGTATTCGAGTTGGACAGCTGGAGGAATGCTATTACAACCACTGGCAACAGTATGGCAAGTCCGAAGGTCATAGTTATGAGCAATTCAAAACTTGATTGTGATTTTGCCATTATCTTTACACCCACCTATTCCTCTTCAGAGTATTGGCTCTCCATTCCTTTCTTGCTCATGGATATTATCTCTTTTTTGTTTTTGACTTCGGAATATAGACGCTCTAGAGCCTCTGCTACAGTCTCCTCTATGGAGTATCCCGTAGCATAAGAGGAGAGTGCTCCTCTTTTGTCAAGCCATAGCCTTGCCTGTATCTCATAATTTCTTACCTTGTGCTTTTTTACATGGAGTGATAGGTTAAGCACTTTAAATTTGGTGAACCTGTTCACTTTCCCAAGAGTCTTTTCTGCCTCTGACCTGATATCTTCCTCGTACTGTTTTGTGCTCCTGTCTATTCCGGATATAGTTATGTTTTCTTCGGATTCAAAGTTCTCCGCTGCAGCAGCTGATAGGATATCTTTTGGTGTTAGAATCCCTACAGGCTTGCCGCTTCTCGTTATTATCATAGTGTGTGAATCTTTTGTTACAAATGACCTTATTGCCTTGTCTACGCTTTCGTTATGTCCTATAAAATCTATCTCGGAGGCTATGTCAAGAGCCTTTCCCGTAGGAAGCCTGTCTTCTTTTCCCATTTTTACATCGGCCCTCTGCCTAAGGCCGGTTGAATACTTGAGCAATTCTTCATGTGATAGCATGCCTGTCAGCTTTCCGGATTCCTGCAGGGCCACTCGTCCTATCTTTTTCTTGCGCATCAGGGACAATGCTTCTGCCGTAGAAGTATTTGAATCGATTGTTATTATCGGAGAGGACATTATTTCCGCTACTTTGTAACTCGATAGCATTTTCATTGATAGGATGGATTTCAAGATTGATTCAAGCCTTACAACGCCTAGAATCTTGTCTGATTCTATATAAGGTATGGCTTCAACATCGTAAGTGCTGAAATGCCTGATTGCGTTTGCAACAGAGGTATTCTTGTCTAAAGGGCTTACCTTTACAGCATGCTTATAGGCCGCCTCTTTCTTGCTTATGCCCTGGCTTGTCCCATTCAGAAGGTAGACGCTGCTGCTTATTATGCCGTAATACTCCCCATTTTTTGTAAGTATAACTACAGGGTCAGAGTTTAGCTTGCCCAATATTGAAGCCAAAGGAGTCTTGTAGTCAATAATAGGTGCTTTTCTTATAAATTCGTCTGGTATTTTTTCAAATGCTATTGCCATGTTATCACAATTATTCCGATTTCGCCAATATAGTATAGTTTTATGGTATAGTTTATATATGTTTTTCAAATGATTGGTATCTTTGCGGTAGATTTAGCATGTACGATTATTGCACTCTCTTGATAATAAAGCCCGATATGGATTATTTGTAGGTATTCTGGAAGATCTTCATTTTTGCAGAAATAAAGCAGGAGGAGTGATTGAGTGGTAGGTTCTGAAGGATATCAATATAAAGGCACTAGGCGAATGTTTAAATAACTAAAAATACCATATTTATTACATGAACAGAGATAAATTATTTGGAGGTTCAGCAGAGCGTGTAGATTTAGATGGTGCTAAAGTTCTTAGAGTAATAAACAGAAAGTACGAGATAGGGAGAGTTCCGCTTGGAGATATCCTAC
Organism: Microcaldota archaeon; assembly: GCA_021845465.1. The sequence continues at coordinate 6,748 of JAKBRL010000020.1, read as the reverse complement.
CAGTTGCAGATAGCGTTTATAGCAGTATTAGTAATGCTAATTTTAACTTCATGCCTATAGGCTCCTCCCTCTTTGGCACCCATATTAAAGTCCCTAAGGAATATATGGAAAGGCGGGAAGTTAGCAGAATTATTGATATCTTAGTAAAAGGAATGTCTGTGGAGGTATCTGCAGTAATGGAGAAGTGCGGATGGAGGAGGATTAATGACCCTAGGGAATACTTTAGCATGGAGGTACAGCTTAGCAACAAAGAAATATCTTTGATAGGAACAATGACAGACCAGACATTATTTACCAACAATGAGGGATTTGTTTTAAGCTCAATTGGAGTTCCTTCAACTTTCTATCAGAAGGATAAATATGACGGACTGAAGAGTGTTAGATTTGAAGAAATACCCACAATAAGTTTATCTGTTGCGCATAAGCTTTTAAGAGGAACCAAACAGGACATTTCTGATCTGGTAGCTATATTCACTTCTAATAGAGTAAAGGATATTATCGGAGAAGAAGGAGACGTTACAATTAATACTATCATGAGAGAGAAGGCAGCTTCAAGCGTGGGTTGGGGAATAGAGTTTTCTAGGAAAATTGGGAAGATCGCATCAAGATTAGCTGAGATTGGAAAAAATCATGGTATTGATCCTGATAGTTTAGAGTGGTTTGAAAAAACAGGAAAGGTTATTGATAATTTTACAGCGAGTTTTAAAGAAGTGAAACGCTAGTAATATGTTAGTACTAATAAAAAGTTAAGATTAGGTTAGTTGGATATGACAAATAAGGTAATTGAGACAAACGTATTTCCAGAAAATGGATCTAGGATCATAAGTTCTACAAACAGAAAAGAGCGATTTGGTATAACCAATGTTTCCGATGCCGTTTCAGTTAGCAGTCGCATAGCTAACCTATTTTGTGAAAAGAAAGTTAGTTTTTCAGCATTGGGAGGATCTGCATTTGGATTAAGCATAATGCTGCCTGACATCTGGTTCAAGGCAAGACCTATAAGCAATATTATAGAACTTCAGATACGTGGGGAAGACGGGGTAAAGGCTTCTGATATCCTTAACGCTGAGGGATGGAAAAAGATAAATCCTATAGAGTATTTTTCGGTCACTTTCCTTGATGGGTCTGGAAAAGAGCATACCTCCCCTACAATAAGAGACCAGTTACTATTTTCGAAGAAGTTTGAAGGAGTTGGAGAATCTTTTATGATGCTTATACAGATCCCTACGGAATTTTATAGGATAAAGAACGGGAAGATATTTGTAGAGCAGATGCGCGAGATGCAGACTCCTGGAAGGACATTTACATATAAGATAATGAGAGGACTTGAACGTGACAGATGGGATACTCTTTATGTATCGCTCTCAAATGATATGTCCAGGCTTTTAGGAAAGGAGGATCTGGAATTGATAATTAATACGGCAGCGGCGGATAGGGGAGTAGCCGCAAGGACAAGTTCTTTAACAGAGTATGTAAAATATGGACTTAGGCATTTTGAAGATAAATATAAATATGGAAAAATGGCAAGGCTCAATGGGGGATTTTTTGAAGATCTTGAGTCCAAGCTTAAACCCATACTTAGGAATGTAGGGCATTAGTTGGTTTTTTGTTCTGAGAACTTGAGGACAGTTAGTAGTTAGGATAACTTTTCCTTATAAGCTTTGAAGCCAAAGCGTTTTACCAGTTCTATCTCTCCGGATTTTGAATTGAAAAACAGTATTGAAGGTAACCTTACTCCGTTGAAAGTTGTAGTTTTGACCATAGTATATAGGGCCATATCGAGAAAAACTATCTTGTCTCTTGGTTTTAATTTGTCTTCGAAAGAATAATCGCCTATTATATCGCCTGCCAGGCATGTTAGACCGCGTAGCCTGTATGTGTTCTTTTTTTCTCCCTCTGCTCCTGCATTTATTATATCTGGGCTGTAGGGCATGGCTAGTACGTCAGGCATGTGTGTTTCGGCTGATGTGTCCAATATTGCGACAGGAAGATCTCCTTTTCCTTCATGGACAATGTCAAGCACTGAGGAGATTAAGACACCGGTATTAAGGACTATGCCTTCGCCCGGTTCCAGATGAACTTCTACTCCGTATTTTTTCTTGAAATCGTTTATTAATCTTACAAGAAGTCCAATATCGTAATCTACGCGGGATATGTGATGCCCTCCCCCAAAATTTACCCATTTCATCTGGCTTATGTATTTACCATAAAGCCTTTCGAAGTGCTTGAGTACGTTGGCAAGGGCACTGGCATTGTTCTCACATAAAACGTGGAAATGCAGACCGTCAATTCCCTTAAGATCTTCTCCTTCCAGTTCTTCGGGTAGTATTCCTAATCCGGCATTTACATATGCAGGATTATATAAATCGTTTTCAATTTCAGAGTATTCAGGGTTTACCCGCAGCCCTACTTCTATTTTTCTTCCGCTTTTTGAGATTTTTTCCCTATACCTTTTCCATTGGTTTAGCGAATTGAATATTATGGTATCTGAAGATTTTATAAGATCTTCGATATCAGAATCAGAGTAAGCTGGACTGAAAGTATGAACTTCCTTCTTGAAGTGTTCTTTTCCCAGCCTTGCTTCTAAGGGGCCGCTAGCACATACCCCATCCAGGTATTCTGCCATTATAGGGAAGACCCTGTACATGGCAAATGCCTTGAGTGCTATGAGTATCTTCGCGCCTGTGGCTTTTTTTATTGAAGAAAGGAGTTCAAGATTTCTTCTGAGCGGAACTTCACTTACAAGAAATGCTGGTGTCTCTTTTACCTTTTCGATCATTGAGTCGGGAAAATCTGATTTTGCCGCTTTTCTGGCCGATTCCCTTGAGATATCATTTAAGTAATGCTTCCGGTTTAATGATTCCATGGATTCTACTATTTTCTTATTTTATATATTTATAACTTTGGATATCTTGTTCCGTGTGTATTGTTCCGTGTGCTTCTCGGCTTGTCTTTATCTATGAAGGTAGGAGATCATATTTGTTGGGATTTTGTTTCTTGGATGGATTCGGATATTTGCTGTCGATATTGGCTTATATAGGATTTTTTATCATTGATTTTAATTCCTCTATTGAAGTTATGTCCAAAGGATCGACATTGCGCAGTTTTGCTAGATGATATGAGATGTAGTCGCCTACATGTAGAAGATATATGAGTTTTGCAAATGATGAAGTGCCATTGGCTTCGATTACTCTCCTGAATCTCATGTTTGTGACTTTTTCTGTGGCGGTTATTCTTGCGGATATCCTTTTGTCTGTGTTTGATTTGATACATATAGGGTAAAAGAGTTCTTTTTTGTATGTGCTTTTTAGAGCCATTGTGTTGTTATGATTCAGCTCTGGGAAGCTATTCCATAGTGCTAGTATCTTTGAATTTTCATTGAACTGCGTGTTCCACCTGTATGCGATTGAGTCGTTTGGTGAAGTAGAGTATACAATAGGAATATGTTCTCCTTTGAATATCTCTGCTGCTATCTCCTTCTCTTTGGAGCTGTCATTGTCTAGTTTAGTAAGAGCCATTTGCGCCTCCAGAATATCTTCTTCCGGGATTTTACAGAACGTGTTTAACAAAGGCATGAGCATGTATCCCAATGCGGATCTTGGTGATATTCCAGTAGGAATCCTTACCACGTTCCTGCCCTTTGAGAGAAGCTCGCCTCCGGAAGTTATTATCGCAGACTGGGCATTTTTTTCTATTGCCTCTTCATAAGCCGCAATTGTCTCTTCTGTATTTCCCGAATAGCTTATGCATACTACAATGCTATCTTTCCCTACAAATTTGGGAAGGGAGTATCCATTTGATATAAAAACAGGCATGTCACTGTACATTTCTTGAAATAGCCGCCCTGCTATCCCCGAGCCCCCCATGCCGGCAATTACTATATTGCTTGGGTTTTTATCCACCGCGAACGTTTCTTTAGAGGAGATCTGGTCTTTCAGTGAAAGAAGTTCGTATAAAAATTTAACTTTGGTATTTTTTTCCATTTATATTCCCAGAATTCTATTTTCACATATGTTGCCTGTTGTAATATGATTTCATTTGGTATGTTTATCATACTTTATCATACTATTACCATACTATTATAAAAACCTATTTGAAGCGCCTTGAATGTGTTTGCTTATAGACTTTGAAATTCTGAATCGTTAAATCCCAGATAGGAAGAAGGATTAGCCGAATAAGGACAGGATTTGTGCTTAATAGGATCTTTAGCCTTAATTATTAGTGCTAATTCCTACAGGCTATGTAAAACATAGCTGAGAAGGCGTTCTGACAATGCATGCTACCATTTTTATATTTGGGAAGTTAATACCTTATAGATGGGAAAGTTAAGCAAGATAATGGATCCTAATTCTGTTGATAAGATAGTGTTTGGAATAATAGAGGGTATGGAAGAGATACCGAATGGATATAGCATTATCAGGGAATTGAAAAGAAAAGGATATTACAACATAGCAAAGGAATTTGGAGTTTTATATAGCCCTCTTAAAAGTAAGGATGAAAAACTTTTAAAGATTATTTTAAACAAGACTAAAGAGATATTAGAGAAGATGTCAGATTACGATCTTTTTAGGAACATAAACAAATTGGGATGGATAAATGGTTTTCCTGGAGAATTCAGATCGATAATATCAGAAAGAGTGAGTGATAAGCTTGTTTCTGTAATTTTAAAAATGGAGGAATTGCCTTCTGCCAGAAATATATGCAGGGAGTTAAATAAGGAGAGGATATTCTATGCGAAGAGGTCAATTGAGAGAAGAATGTTGTATGACGAAAGGATCAAGAATGCAATATTGAAGAAATTAGATATGGCAATGGAGAATAAATCAGACACTGAACTGTTCGGGATTCTTTCTAGACGCAAATCCTCGGGGATGCCTGTTTTAGTCTGCAAGATCAATTCAAAAATAAATAGCATTATCCTTAATGTGATTGAAGAAATGCAGGAAATGCCTACACCCAAGAGAATTTCAGATGGACTTTATGAAAAAGGCATATCTTACGGGATTAAATCTTTGTATAAAAGAATAAATTCTGAAGAGGAATTGAGAAGTGCTGTTGAGAGCAAAACCTGCAAGATTATTGGCAATATGTCTGATTCTGAGTTTTTTAGAGATGTTGTTCAAAGAAGAAGGGGAAATGTCGGCAGTTATATATACGGGTTGATAGAAAAGAGGATAATATCAGTTATTATGAGGACATTATTGGAAGAAAGAGGCGATAATACAGTAAAGGGGATATACAGGTCGCTTGAAAAGAAGGGAATTCGCTACGGTTTAAACAGCTTATCGGAAAAAATAATAGGCAATAAGGAGCTTTTGAACATCTATTCTAAAAAAAACAACGGTGTGGATAATTTTATATTGAAAAGAATTAAGAACGGCAGAAGCCCGCACAGGAATATTAAGGAGATAGTGGAAGGCACGGTAGGAGAATTTGGAGTATTTAGAGAATCGTTTGGAATGGCTCAGGCTGGATTCTTTTCTGATAGCAGAATAAAGAATGTTCTTGAGGTATCTATTTATGGAAGAATCTTGCCGAAAGCCTTAACCACGATTCCGATCGGACATTTTCCTGATGTTTACTCTCTCACTGTCTCTTCTGTGGTAGATAGCGGAATAAAAGGCGCTGATGCTTTTTTTGACCTTGCAATAATTTCTGGTGTACTGCATCTTACAACTGAGAGATACAGGATATTTGAGGAAGTGAATAGAAGCCTTAAGGAAGGAGGCAGATTGATAGTAACAATTCCTGGAAATTGCAGGTTTTCTGCATCGGCATTAGAGAGCATAAGTAAAGATGGAATGAATATTTCTGAGGAGTGGAGATTGAGCCCTAGAATAACTGTTGAAGCTTTTGAGTATCTGAGATATGATAATAGGTTGGCAGAGATTGCAGAACGGAATTCAAAAATAATCTTATTCGAGAAACAGATGAAGAAAAAGTATGAAGGTAAGGGTAGAGATGTTGATCGCAAGATTAGCATATTAGATATGGAAAATAGACAGGTTAGAAAGAATGCCCCTAGAGTTGATGACCTGAATCTGGCTCCGGAAGGTCTTGCAATGCTTCTTAATTATGTATTCAGAAAACCAATTGAAAGTAAGAAGATTAAATCGGAAGTCCGATTATATGAGAATGGAACAGAATTATGCAGTTTTATACTGCCCAGCATAAGAAATAGTGATATGGCATATAAAAGCAGAGTTAGCTCCGGGGATAGAGGGCTTGCGGAATGGGAGATAAAAGCAATTAGTAGTATACTTAACACAATGGATGGTAAAGTATCGGGAATGAGAGATGGATTTGTTACGCTTGAAAAGGCTAGTACGTTCAGAAATATGTTGAACGGCAAGGCAAGGACAACAGTTAAAGTTTAGCGGTTGGTAGGTTATTCGGATATATTGGATTTTTGCTAAAATAAGATGGATGGTGCCATTTTGAGGGCTTAACACCATATGTCTATAAATAAGGAGGACATATTATATTCTGATATTTGAATTTGGATGATGTTGTTTATGGTTGCGCTTTCAGACACAGCACTTATAGAATATGCGGTAATAGCGCTTGTGATAATCGCTGCTATTTATATCATACTCAAGTTGGGAAAGAAATTTCTGAAATGGATTTTCGGAATACTTATAAACAGCATCCTAGGCTTTGTTGCCATATTTTTACTTAATTACTTTTTTGCATTGGGAATTCCTTTTAGCTTGGCTGTGATAATTAGCACTGCTTTATTCGGACTTCC
>JAKBRL010000049.1 GCA_021845465.1 Microcaldota archaeon | reverse complement strand
TTTACGCCGATATAGTTGGCCGCTGATTTTTGAAGCTGTGATGTGGCACGGCGCAATTTTTCATGCTATTCTTAGAATATGCCTATTCCGAAGAACTTCAGGAGTACGAATATTGCAACCATCAGTATTGCCACATCGAAATTGTCGTCTATATGGTATGGCTGGCTCTCGAATAGGGAGGATGCCATGGCAAAGAGTACTGCAAGAGGACCTATGAATGCGTATGAAATTGCCAAGACAGTGATGAAGTATACTGCTGTGCCTCCTGTACTTTTATTATGGTTGTATGGAAGTCTGGACGTCTTTATAGATATTCCGAAAAGAGTGGAAAGAGAATCTGCTATGAATATTGCTGAAAAGACAGTTAGGACTGCATTTCCGGTGAGAAATGATGCGGTTGCAAGCGAGCCGATTGCAAGCCATCTGGCCCCGGAACCCAATGTTGTCTCTGAACGTTCAAAACTGTTTATAAACTTTGAGACTCTCCCTGATCTGTTGATTAATGCATAATTACCGAAAATTGAGCCGAGTATTACAAACCAGAAAAGCACGGCGTCGGCTATGCTGCTTTTTAGGATGTAAAAAACAGATATTAAGAATATACCTGCGAGTATCTGAACTGCATTTCGCCTCAGTTCGTTCTTTTTCTCGTTTTTATGCTTTTTTGTTTCGAGAAGATTGGAACCGCTCAGCATTCCCAGAAATAAGGATTGCAGCACAAATTCAGGTCCTGCAGTGTATGAAACTGCAGCGTATAAAATTCCTATAAGTATGAAGAGATAGCATAGCTTCTTTCCGTAAGATGCTATTATGGCATTAAAGATTATTACGCCGCTTATCAGCAGTGCTATATCTGCATGCTCAAGGTAGAATGCTATTATGCTTATTACCAGTATTGCAGAGTATGAGGAGAGGTCTGAAAACTTTTTAAGTTTTATAAGCCTGTATGCGAGCATCAGGGTTGCCGCAGCATATAGGAAATAAAGAAAGATAATATCAGGCATATTGCTCACTTCGCTTAACTTTTGCTGATTGCGATTCGTACTTTTATATTAGATAAATAACCCACGCTGCAATTATAAAGCCTGCTGCTATTATGATGGGAACCTTTCTTTTGCCGTTCCGGATTACCTCACGGCTTACCTTCTTTAAGGTATCTTCAGAGCCTGCCCCCCATACCTTGAAGCCTTTCAGGGTTGTTCTGAGATATGCTGCTTTCACCGGCTTCATATCTGAAAGCGCCTCTGAGATCATCATGTCCAGTATGGGAAGCAGTTCCCTTGATCTGGTCTCCCTGCCCAGCACATTGCTGGCTGGGAGCGCTATTGTGTTTACCGAGTGCGTGTCTGTAGTATAGACTTCGGAATCGATTTTGAAACGCCTTCTTACATGGGAGATTATTTCATTTCTGAGCTTTGGCAGCATGTTATTTGCATCAAAATATATCATGCAGAAACGTTTTTTACCAAAAGAAAATATTCCGATGCTTGAATATCCGTCACCTATGTCCTTTTTGTTTAGCTCATTGCCAAGCAATCTTGTTGAGACTCCGAGCAGAACAGGCTTCTCCTTTGGCATTCTTTTGGCCGCATTCCTTATTGCATTCTTGTATATCCCCACATACTTGCTGCCTTCGAATATTCCACGAAGTTCTTCTGAAGATGCGGATTCTGTCCTTGAATTGTGGGCATCGACAAGGGATACCTTCCCGAAATATCTTGAAGCGTATTCCTTAAGCTCGATACCTACGCCTTTATTTATGTCTTCTGTGACAGAAGGCGCCTTTGTAAGCGAGAGAAGGGTGAAGTCATTTATCTTGAATGCGAGGGCATTGCACGATCCGGATGAACCCTTTGAAAATGAACCTCTTGCAGGATTAAATGAAGAAATTGGAAGAGCTTTTAGCTCGTTTGAGATAGCATTTGAGAGAGTATATACCTGTTTTGTGCTTATTGGATTGTCTTCGAAACTTACAGCGCCATGCATTATGAACGGAATAGCACCCATACCTTCCTTTATCTTTTTGCCTAGATGCATGGTAGTTATGCCTCCACCTACATCATGGAATGGACCATAATGTATGCCTGGATTTATAAAAACTGCCTTAAAGCTGCTGCCGTTTCTGAAAGCCATAACGTCTATCTCTATATCGCGCTTTACCCCTGTTCCGTTTAGCATGCTGCCTTCATTGGTTATGTCATAAAGCCATTGGTTTATCATTGAACTTATTATCTCTACTCCGCTTATCTTGAGCTCTTTTTTTGCAGGTTTGTCCATCAGATATAGGATATAATAACCTACAAACATGAAGACTATCATTCCGCCCCAGAGCTTGAGCAATACCACAGGAAGCTGTACGCTGGTATCGAAAAGATAGCGGTTCATAGGCACAAAGAAGAATATATTCAGTATTGGCTGGAAAGCCGCAGTGAAGAGCTGTATCCGCTTCTGGTACATTACAACCTTGTTTATCATGAACCAGTATCCGTATATCATGGTGTTGCTTAGTATAATTATTATGTAAGCAAGTGAATAATTATGCAGAAATGCGAATATCATCGAATTCATAAGAAAAAAAACAGCGTATACCAGGGATATGGCAAGAACTGCGAAAAAGGCATGCTTCAGTTTGAGAACCTTCTTCATTGCTTTAAGTGAAATGACAGTTATAAGGCTCGGGAGCGTGAATAATATTACACCTATGCTTGAACCAAATGAGAAGATTTGGAAAAGGCCGATTCCCGAATTTACATGTATAAGTGCATATGATATCATGCCTGTTGCTGCTCCTAAAATAACGAGTAAGAGGGCCTGAACGGAGCTTGATGGGGCTTCTATATTGAAGTAACGTGAAAAACGCATTATGTCCTTGGTTTGGTCTGGCATTCTATATCCCTGGTGGAAGGAACTGACTACTTGCCAAAGCGCCTCTGGCGATTGCTGTAGTCAGTCAACGCTGCTTTCAGGTCCTTTTTAGTGAAACTTGGCCATAGTTTTTTGGAAAAGTAGAGCTCCGAGTATTCTGTCTGCCATGGCATGAA
>JAKBRL010000048.1 GCA_021845465.1 Microcaldota archaeon | reverse complement strand
GATCCCTGCCTGCCCTCTCTTCGTCTTTTGTTGTCTCAAGTTCTTTTATTATCTTCTCTATGTTTCCCGCATCTGATCTTACCGGAGTCGTGCAGTGGAGACATCCGAGGCTTCTGTACCTATACCCGTTCCTGGAGAAATAAAGCGGATTGGTAGGTACCTTATTCCTTCTTACATATTCCCAGATATCTACCTCATTCCAGTCAAGAAGCGGATGTACTCTCACATGCCCATCAGAATCGTCATTTGAAGAATAGTCACCCCACAACTCAGCTACCTGATTCTTGTAATTCCATTTAAAATTCTTGTTTCTGGGGCTGAATACCCGTTCCTTGGCTCTTATCCCATGTTCGTCCCTCCTTATCGAGACTATGAGCCCATCAAATCCATAATCCTTGAGAACCTTCTTAAGCGCCACTGTCTTATTTGCGCCGCAACATGCAAATCCTGACATCTCAGGCTTTATCTCACTCTTTGCGACTATAAGATCAAGGTTCCACTTTTTTGCAAGGGTTTCCCTGAACTCGTATGTTTCCGGAAAGTCAATTCCATTGTCAATATGTATAACAGGAAAAGGTACCTTGCCATGGAAGGCCTTCCTGGCTAAGGCAAGCATTGTTGTACTGTCTTTTCCCATACTCCAAAGGGCAGCAACGTTCTTGAAATTCGTCTTTGCCTCCCTTATTATGTATATGCTCCGCTCCTCAAGCAACTTTATATCTTGCTTTATCATAACATTACCTATTTAGTATCAAGAGCCCTACCAGGAAAATTGTTGCCCCCTCTATTCTCCTCTCGTCCTTCTGGAAGATTGGTATCTGTGTGACGGGTTTCCTCTTCTCATCATAAAGTTCCGCATACGACTTCCTAAGATCCTGTGTCTTATTCAGCTTGCCTTTCCCGAAAAAGACCTTGTAATAAACCACTTCACTTTTTTTCAATGCGCTTCCAAATTCCTTCCAATTCTCTTTGCTGGGATTTTTCCTTAAATTATCAGCAATCTCGATTATTTTTTTTCCTGCCATTCAAATCACATAGTATATCCAAGAGCCTTTAGCTTCTCCACCACTGCGTTCTTATTCTTATCTTTTGAATCTTCCGATTCCATCTCAACCAGTGTCTCCCTAAGTATGTATGTAACGCAGTCTGAGACCGAAGAGAATCCTGTGCCTTCTATCTTTTCCTTGAGTTTTTTGAAAAGAGGAAGCGGTATTGTTATTGTTGTATACTTTCTCTCTGTCTTGTCTCTCGATTTCATAAAACCATCATGTATTTTAATGTATATTAATGTAAACACATTAATATATAAACCTATGCTGCAACATGTTTTTAGAATATGGATCGGCATATCTGTCAAGTATAAATATTGGAGAACCGAACCATCCAAAACCGTAATAAATAATATATTTTATTATGTACGATTATAAAACATGTGCAACAGATGCCCAGGAGAATATAAGACGGTTATGGAGAGCGCCGGACTAATGTCTTCTTCCTACACTTCAAGTCAGCATAATGAAGGAAAGCCAAAAACGGTTCCGAAGAAGATTCTAACTCCATGCATGTGCCACTGCGATGTTAATATTCAGCATATCGAATCGCAAAACAACAGGGAGTATTGCCCTGTATGCCATCACTACCTTAGAAAATGAGTACTTTATCCAAGTATCTCCACGAATAAAGCATAAAACAGGCAGAGATACAAGATAACTCCTTAATGGATCCGGTATCCACAATAAGTTTATATTCCATTCCAGCCCATAATAATTTTGGATGTATCCGTAGGCTAAAACATGAAAATACTGCAGCTTGATGTAGACAAGATAACATATATGCCTGTAAAAAAGGAAGCCAAGATATTCGACGATGTTGGAAAAGAGGAAGTATCCATCACTGAGACTCTTGTTATACTTACTTCTATAGAAAAAGGAGATACTGTAGAGATAGCAGATAAGGCTATTGCAGATACTAAAAATTTTTTAGAAAAACTCCAGCGAAAAAGACTTGTCATATATCCCTATGCCCACCTTAGCAATAATCTGGCTAGTCCCGAAGACGCATATAATCTCCTGAAGTACATGCAGAGCATTACTATCGATGGTGTAGAGGTATTCAGGGCTCCTTTTGGCTGGAGCAAAAAACTCATGCTTGATATAAAAGGACATCCGCTGGCTGAACAGTCCAGATCCTATTCAGATGGCAAAGAATCAGAAAAGATATACAAAAAGGTAAAGCCGATCAGCTTTAACACCTCCATAGTACGCAAAAGCAACTGGTCAGGCCTTCCTGATGCTGATCATCGCACCATAGGGGAACGAATGGACCTGTACAGTTTTCAGGAAGTCTCTCCTTCTATGGTATACTGGCATCCTAATGGGCATACAATCCTCAGGGAACTGATCGGATTTATGCGCTCTATGGAAGAGGAAAACGGTTTCCAGGAAATAGGCACTCCTGTAGTGGCAAATACTGCCCTCTGGCATGTAAGCGGACATTATGAGCACTATCGTGAAAACATGTTCATGTTTAACTCCGAAGCCGAAGAAATGGGTTTAAAGCCTATGAACTGCCCATCAAGCATTCTTATATACAAGTCAAAAAGCTGGAGCTATAAAGATCTTCCATTCAGGACTGCGATATTTGACAAGCTATACAGGAAAGAGGTTTCAGGGGCTCTCACCGGTCTATTCCGTGTTCAGGAATTTACTCAGGATGATGGCCATATATTTTTAAGAGAGGATCAGATAGAAGAAGAAATAAGTATGGTTCTATCAATGGCAAAAAAAACTTACGCTACATTCGGACTAAAATTCATTGCAAACCTGTCTACAATGCCTGACAGTCATATGGGTGATGAAAACCTATGGGCTAAAGCTACAGACTCGCTTAAAAATGCCCTGGAAAAAAACGGTCTCGAATATAAAATAAAAGATAAAGAAGGCGCCTTCTATGGGCCGAAAATTGATTTTGATGTAATAGACTCCATTGGAAGGTCATGGCAGCTAGGAACCATACAGGTTGATTACCAGCAACCGCTGCGCTTTGACCTGGAATATGCTGCTGAGGATGGAAGGCTTGAACGCCCTGTAATGATTCATAAAGCAATATTCGGAAGTCTTGAACGTTTTATAGCAATACTTACTGAACATTATCAGGGAAGATTTCCTACATGGATGGCCCCAACCCAAGTAATGATAATTCCGATTTCAGAGCATACCAA
>JAKBRL010000047.1 GCA_021845465.1 Microcaldota archaeon | reverse complement strand
AGACAATGCTTATGCATATGATAACCAGGGATTACGGCGAGGTTACAAATGTTACCGAAGAGATAAAGCTTACATATCACAACGCCGGACACATATTGGGAAGCGGCATAATACATCTTCACATAGGTGAAGGCCTCTATAATATTGTCCACACCGGTGATATGAAATACGGATATACTCGTCTTCTAGACCAGGCGGATACCCGATATCCGAGGATAGATGCCTTATTCATGGAGAGCACCTACGGTGGCCCGAGGGACATAACAAAAGACAGGGGCCAGATGGAACTCGCATTAATGGACGCCATAAAATCAACAGTAACCAACGGAGGAAAGGTCCTAATACCACTATTTGCAGTAGGTAGAAGTCAGGAATTATCCCTGGTTCTTGAAAACTACATAACCAACAATCCAAACTACAAACTTGATGTGCCTATATTCTTAGACGGCATGATTCTGGAGGCAAGCGCAATACATACGGCATATCCGGAGTATCTGAAGATGAGCCTCAGAAAGAGAATTCTCAGCAACAACTCCCCATTTGAGAGTGAGATATTCGAGATTGCAAAAGGCGAGAGGCGCGAGATCCTCGAAAGGGGTCCGGCGGTAGTCCTTGCAAGCGGGGGCATGCTTAACGGCGGCGCAAGCCTTGAATACTTCAAGGCTATGGCTGAAGATCCAAAGAACCTCATCCTCTTTGTAGGCTTCAACGCTGCAAGTTCTCTGGGCCGCAGGGTACAGAACGGCCTTCCCGAAGTTGCGCTTCCAAACGAAGAGGGCAAGCTTGAGCCTATAAAGATAAACATGCAGGTAAGGACAATGGAGGGCTTTTCAGGCCACAGCGACAGGAGCCAGCTCATGAGATTTGTCGAGAAGCTCAAGCCTATGCCAAAGAAGATCTTTACTATGCACGGCGAAGAAAGCAAATGCGATGATCTTGCAAGGTCACTAAATCAGAGATTCAAGATTGAGACAAGGTCACCGATGAACCTCGATTCAATGAGATTCAGATAAGCAAGCTCTTGCCTTAGCACTCTCAGAATGGTCCAGCATAACACCAAATTCCCTCATAAGAAGGCTCTGCTGTTAAGCCTGCCAAAAGTTCTTTAAACAGTTCATACTTAAGATTAATGGTGTTAGCATGGTAGAAATAGGAAAAAGAATACCTTCAGTAAAGCTTGTGGATACTGAGCTGAAGCAGATAGACCTTAGGAAAGCCACAAAAGGAAAAGCAGCGATAATTGCCTTCTTCCCTGGCGCATTTACCGGAGTCTGCACTACTGAAATGTGCAAATTCAGGGATAGCATGTCTGAGTTCAACAGCCTCAACGGAGATGTCTATGGCATAAGCGTCGACGGTCCCTTTCCCAACAAGGAATTCAAGGAGAAGAACCGCCTTAACTTTACCATACTAAGCGACTACAGGCGCAAGGCCTCAAAGAAATTCGACGTTATTCTGGAGAATTTTGCAAACATGGAAGGCTACACTGCCTCAAAACGGGCAGTCTTCGTGACAGACTCAAAAGGCATAATAAGATACAAATGGGTATCCGATGATCCAACAGTAGAACCTAATTACTCCGAGATAAAGCAGGCTCTCTCCGATATCTCCAAATAATGAATTGATTAATTTTTTGTTTTTTATTTCTTTTTTATTTCTTTTATTTTTTATTATTTTTATTGTCTTCCAGAGCAGTTACCTGCTGCTTCTTCAATCTCCTCAAAGAAATCTCTCCTGAGAAAAGAGTAATAAATAGCTTATCCTAAAAGCTTACGGATAAAAATTCCGAAGCGTTGAATTCATGGAAGGGAAGATAACCGCAGAATGGGAGAAGCTCAGGAAGGTTGTAGTGCACAGGCCGGGGATAGAGCTCTTCTTCGGCCTTCTAGATCCTACAGGCTCTCTATATGAGAGGGCATTCAGCCAGAATCTGGCATTAAAGGAGCATGAGCAGCTTGTAGACATACTCTCAAATGACCTCGGAGTAAAGGTGGAAATGCTATATGAAGGCATAGCAAAGCGCGCCAAATCCGGAAGAAAAAGAAAAATGCTGGAGAGCGCAGCCTTTTCATCCATCGATTTCATAGGTACTGATTCTGAAGTAAAAAAAGCAAGAAAGGAGTTTATACAGAACCTCTCCTCTTATGATGAAGATTATCTTATAAACATTATTCTTCTGATGCCCAGGCTGTTTCTTAAGAAATCCAGGGGAATAGGCTCAATCCATCTAAGCGTGACTGAACGCGACCCGCTCTCCAACCTTTATTTCATGAGAGACCAGCAACTGGTTGCGGATAAAGGACTCTTCATATCTAGAATGGCAAAACAACAGCGTAGAAATGAAACTAGGCTTACCTCAATGCTGTGGGAGATGATGGGGCTCCCAATATCCCATAAGGCCAAGCCTCCTGCTACAATAGAGGGAGGGGACTTTTTTCCAATGGGTGATTTTGCCCTGATCGGCTCAGGCGACCGCACAAACAAAAACGGCATCCTGCAATTCATGAAATACGGGATATCCTCTCCTGAAATAGGGATTGTAAGCCAGCCTGCAAATCCGTTGATTCCGAGCAGCTATAAGGATCCGATGCTTGACATGCATCTAGATACCTATTTCAATGTAGCAGGGAAGGAATTGGCAGTAGGATCTGAAACACTCCTTAAGCTTGCAGAAGTAGAGCTATATGAAAAAGCTGGTGGAAGATATGAAAAAAAGAAAGGAAAATCAAGCCTCTGGGATTACCTCAAGTCCAAAGGATTCGAGATAATAAACCTCTCGGTTCTTGAGCAGATGTCCTACGCTTCGAATTTTCTCTGCATAAACGATAAAAAGATACTAGCCGTAGAAAGCAGTGCAATAATAAAAAAGACAGCGTCAAGGATCTCAAAGCTTGCAGACCTTGAGCCTAAGCATTATGGTCCATTAAACATGCAGATACGCCGGGATTATGCCTCCCTTTCACAAAGAGGCACCACCTTCCCTAACAGGAAAAAGCTATCAGAATATGGGATAGATGGCATTTCTATCGACCTGAGCAACCTTACCGGAGGATATGGCGGCGCCCATTGCATGACAGCGGCAATATACCGGAACTGAAAGCAAAATACTCAAGATTCTTATAAATGCATAGCGGGAAAACTCCCATCCTTAAGACGGGAGATGAAAGCGAATGCGGAAACAAAATACGTATAACTCTTAATGGCGTAATAAATGTGGTTGTGCTGAAAACTGCGTATAAATATCGTGCATATCCTTCAAAGGAAGAGAAGGAAACGCTAAACAGGCAGATGTTCCTTTCAAAGGAACTCTACAATCTGCTTCTTGAGAAATCGAAGACATACTACAAAGA
>JAKBRL010000046.1 GCA_021845465.1 Microcaldota archaeon | reverse complement strand
TTTATGGGAAGTGATTCTGATACTCTTACCTTTATGTTGTTGCTTTTGAATTTTTCATATTCCAGAAGGCCGTTGTCAATGGCGATTACCTTGTATTTGTTGCGCAGGAGGCAGTTCGACCATCCTCCCGGAGCAGCGCCCAGATCTATTGCAATCGCTCCCTGCCTTACTTTAAACTCGTCGAATGCCTGTATCAGCTTGAGTTCCGATCTGCTTATCGGATATTTGGTGTTTGTATGGTAGTGCCGTTCCGGCTCTATGAATTTTTTCCATAGCCTTCCGAATTCTGATACCCCGGAGTAGCAATGGCCATTCACCATGATTACATATGCTAAATGATCTGGTGATTTTAGATCTACAGCTCTACCTTCCGCTTCAAGTCGCTCCCCCATGAATATCTCTATCTCCTTTGCAGAGTATGAGGTCTTGCAGTTAAGGTCTACACATTCTATCTTCAGGCTCCCTTCTTTGGGAAGCGCCAGGTGCAACTTTTGGTAAAGTATCTCGAGATAGTCTTCTTCTGTTATTTTCACAGCTCCTTCCTGAAGAAAGACCATGTTGTAGATGAATATTGGACCATTTCGAATCAGTTTTCCTACAAAATCCCCTTCTTCTGATTCTATGACCATTGAATTGATAAATTCATCAAGTATCTTGAATCGTGAGATCTTGTTTAACTCGTCTATACTGCTCTTTCTGAAGCTATTTGAGGTTATTGCAAAATACAGCATTATGGTACCTTCTCTAGATTACATTGCGTATGATATTTATAATTTGAAGTTGTATTATAAATGTGATTAAATGAAAGCATTATGGAATATTGGAGAGAAGGCACCTTCTATAAAGGCAAGAGCATGGTTTCCTGAAGCCAATAAGATAAAGGAATTCAATCTTTCTGATTATTCGGGAAAGTGGGTAATAATGACATTTTATCCTGGGGATTTCACATTCGTCTGTGCCACTGACATAGAGGCGTTTATGTCAAGCTATGAGGAATTCAGAAAGAATGGTGCAGAGATAATTGCAATAAGCACAGACAGTGTTTATTCGCATAAAGCATGGAGCGATTCTTCACCTAGGGTGAAGGAAAGCAGGATACCTCTTATAGAAGACTTTAACAAAAGGATATCTATTGATTACGGCTTTCTTAATGAAGAATCTGGAGCTTCGAGAAGGGGGACAGTGATAGTGGATCCTGATGGAAATATACAGTATGTATCAATACATAATGATGCCCTTGGAAAAGATGTTGATCACGTGTATACTTCTTTTATGGGGCTTAAGTATGTAAGAGATACTAAGACAGAAGAAGGCCACGTATGCGCTATACCTGCCAATTGGAGGCTTGGAAAGAAAACATTGGACATAGATATAGTAAACGATATAGGTAAGCTCTAAATGGCCGGTGAATATTTTCATTGGTATGAGATTAGAAAAGGCAAGAATGGCTAAGTTTATTTTTGGTTGTATTTTAATCATATTATAGTAGTTCAGAACCAAAGAGAAAGAAGGATGTTGCATGCATAATTTTAGTAGAAATAGAATTGCGGCTTCGGCTTTATCAACATTGATCTTGTTGAAGCCAGCAATAGCGGCTGAACCTGAGCGAAGCTTGGAGAGGTGTGAACCGGCAAAGGCAGCAGAAGCAATAGCAGGAAGCAATCCTTTTATCATAAGTAAGCTTATGCTTGAAGATAAAAGTAGGCTTTCAGAGATAAAAAGAAGAGAGGATAGCGGCAAGTCTTTGGAAAATCTCAAGGATTTGCATGCCGAATGCAGAGACCAGATAAACAAGCTCAAGGAAGCATTGAGAATGAATACCCAGGTAACACCGGAACTGAAGCTTCTTGCAATTATAATAATCGCATTGATTGCCGGAGGTCAGCAGGGCAGCGTTATAAACAAGTGAAGGAGAGGATTGAAACTGACATTTTATTTTCATTTATTGAGTCAGTGATAGATTAGTTCGCTTGGATTTGATATCTCATCGCTTTGGATAATTTCGGTAGTCTGGATGTCGTTTTTATAATTTTTTAATTTGTTAAAAAAGAAAAAGTGCAGGCGTTTAAGCCTGCCTTAAGAAATAGGCGCATCAGTATATGGCAGAGATGTTTTCCATCCTCAGTGAGGAAGACATTTCGGAGTTATGATCCTTTCTGGAGTCAAACTTTGCCTTCACTCCTGTTACTATAGACATTACTCTGACCGAATCCCCAAGTTCAGGAAGCATTCTGGCACCAAAGATAACATTTGCATCTGGAGCCAGGTCTGAAGTTACACCTTCTCCGAGGCGAGTTGCATCGCTTATGGTTAGGTTTGAACCTCCTGCAACATGAAGAAGGGCACCTTTTGCACCTTCGTAGTCTACAGAGAGCAGTGGATGTGATCTTGTAGACTTTATTGCCTGCTCTATGCGTCCGGGTCCTGTCCCTGTGCCTATGCTTATTACAGCAGTTCCTGTATTCCTGACAACATTCCTCAAGTCTGCGAAGTCGAGGTTTATCAGGCTTGGGAGGGTTATGGTATCAGCTATTCCCTTAACCGCGTTTCCTGTTACATTGTCTACGAGCTCGAAGGCCTTCTCTATAGGAAGGTTTGGTACATAAGATAGTAGCTTATCGTTCTCTATCACTATTGTGCAATCAGCCTGCTTGCTGAGCTGCTCTATGCCCCATTCGGCCTTCTGCTTTCGGCTTCTTTCCAATGCGAACGGGAAGGTTACTGTGGCGATAACAGTAGCTCCCATCTCCCTTGCTGTCTTTGCTATTATCGGAGCAGAACCTGTTCCGGTTCCGCCTCCCATTCCTGCACATATGAAGACCAAGTCAAAGCCATTTAGAGCATCTTCTATCTCGGCCTTGCTTACTTCTGCTGCCTTTGCTGCCACTTCGGGATAACCTCCTGCGCCTAGACCCTGTGTTATGTCTTTTCCTAACAGGATCTTTTTGTGCGCCTTTATCATATTGAGGTGCCCTACATCGGTATTCATTGCGATGGTAGTTGCACTCTTTATTCCGTTTGTGAATAACCTATTCACCAGGTTACTGCCCTGTCCTCCGGCGCCTACTACGGCTACTTTTGGAGTATAGAGATCGTAGTCTATTTCTGTCATTTTAGATCATCTCTAGGCCGAACGACTGCGTCGATTTATCCCTGTCGGCGTATTTACCGAGTATGCTTGAACCGCTTACTCCGGTTACTATAGCGACTATCTCTAGCTGGCCCTCGTATCCGGGTATGACTCTTGCACCCCACTTTACATTTGCCTTTGGATCCATCTTCTCAGTTATTATCTCTCCTGCCTTTATTGCGTCTCCAAGAGTGAGGTCTGCTGCTCCTGAAATATGTATGAGCGCTCCCTTTGCATTCTCGAAGTCTACATCAAGCAGTTTGTTCTTTACTACTGATTCTGATGCTGCCTGGACCTTGTCATTTCCTTTGCCGGTTCCTACAGAGATAAATCCTACATCTCCGCTGCCCATTATCGACCTTACGTCTGCGAAGTCGATGTTTATCAGGCTTGGCTGTGTTATTGTCCAGACAAGTCCGCCTATTGCCTTTGCAAGTATGT
>JAKBRL010000019.1 GCA_021845465.1 Microcaldota archaeon | reverse complement strand
ATCTCGAAGTCAGCAAGGCTGTCAAACACAAGCCTCTTAGCATTGGATTTTTTTATAGCATCCCTGAGCATATCAAAAATATATATTTTAGGCTTGTCGAGCCTTACTTTCAGAAAGTTTATCTCCCCGCTCTTCTCCAAACCATCCACATCCCATCCGAACATACGTCCCTGGCTCTTCACCATCTCATTGGAACTGTCAAGTGAGACATAAATGCCGTTCTCCCCTGCCAATGCTCCATTCACAAGGTACTGCAATCCGAAGATGGTCTTTCCCGCCCCAGGCTGGCCCAGAAGGAGCACATTAAACCCTCTGGGTATGCCTCCTTGTATCAAGTTATCGAAACCCGGTATGCCTGTCTTTACTCTCTCCAAATCCATCGTCTTTTATTAAATCAATGAAAACATATAAAAACATAGGTTTAGCGGTTGGAACTGCCTCCCTATGCTAACTGTCTCCATATCGCAGTGCTTTCCGGAATGCTGGCAAACGCATTCATTACAATATTACAGACCGATTACTCGGTCTTGTTTATCAGTAATCTGCTGTAAAACACAAATATATTGTCAGTAAGATGATGGCAATTTGCCAGCTCACCTTCCTTTGCGCCTATCTCACCGGAGCATGTAAATCCTACTATTGTGGGATTGCCCATACTCTCCTTGAGCTTTCTCATGTCTTCTGCAAAATCCTCTTTCATAACATTCCTTCGTGTGAAGCATGAAGTTATCAGAATCATGCTTGGATTCGCCTTTTCCTCTATGTAATTGTTTATATTGGTTGAAATCTCTCCAGAAGCCTCAAACAAATTTTTAGTATCCCCATCCATAAGGAATATCGCAGAGCCTTCAGGCACAGGCGCAGCAAACGCAAGGCTATCATTATTCGGTCCGGTAGGTATGCCTCCTCCTCTTACTACTACATTTCCAAGATTATCTACCATTCCGAGTGGCCATCTCTGCGTTATACTCAATGCAACAGCATCATCAACGAACTTATCCTTGCTTAGATTAAGCTTTTCCGCATACCAGTCTGCTGTCTTCATTCCGTTTATCTCATCTATAACATACCCATCAAGTGAAGTTTTTGTCACTACTGCAAGTTGGCCGACTCTCTTTGCGCCGTGCGCTATCGAGTATGCATAAAGAAGGCTTGTTACTGAGAAAATCACTATAAGCCCATCCTTGTAGACCTTGCCCGAATGCAGCGAATATATCTCGTACTTCTTGTTGAAGTTATCTATCGATGTCTCAAATGCGCCTCCCCATATAGGTATCTGCCTTCCAGTGACATCTGCTATTCCCGATATGATCTTGTTTTCGTCACCCATCTTCGGCAGCTTGAATCCTGTAGTAAACACATGTACATAATAAGGCGGTATCTTTACTATTCCCCTGATGTTTCCCCCTTTCATTCTGAGTGCCTGCATGTAAGGATCTACATAGCTGTCTATAGATAGCTTAGAGAGTGCCTCTTTTGCAACCTTTCTTGCAGCTTCAAATGCATCATCAGAAAATCCGTCTGCAGAAGCAACTCCTATGTGTAAAAAGTCAGATTGGATACAAGAAACCACAACTCCCTTCTCAAGAATCCTGTCATCATATATTACGCTGTCTCCCAATCCTCCTACATATTCTGTATCTCCAAGAACCTCTTTCAGCCCTCTGGTCAATTCATAAGGGTCATAATCCCCTGAAAAAAAGATATAGCTTATTGTAGGTTTTTTGCCATTAAGCTTTGCAAGCGCTTGCTGTGAAGCCTCCTTAGCTGCAGTATAAGCATCAGCATTTTCCGACATGCCTCCTCCAGAGACAAGACTGCCTTCCTTCACATCTTTTACATTCTGCAATTTTACCCATTTCGAAATCATTCCTTCTTCCATCTAGTTCCCTCCCAATTTATTAAATCCAACCTTCTTGTAATCCGGGCTTATCTCCTTCGCTATCTTCCTCATCTCTATAGACTGCTCAAGGAGCGGCTGCAAGAGATCAGGCAGTGTTTTACTTAATGTCTTCTCAAGCGAATCGCGGAAATCAATAGCGCTCTTTTCCTCTCTAAAATGGCCCATAAGCGTAATTGGGGTACCTATCAAAAGCTCCAGTATGCCGTCCTTCAATATCATCCTGTGGAAGAGTTTTGTTTCTATAAAATCCATACCCAGATATACGAACTCGTATTTAAGTTCAGATTCAAGGCTTGCTATAAAATCCTTGAGCTTTTCAAGAGCTACGACTTCCTGCTTTGTGAAAATGCTGTCTTTTTCGAGTCTGAACGGCAATATTCCGCTAAAATCTACAAGAACTACGTCGTATGATTCTTTGATCATTTCCTCACCGCCAAAATCCTTATTATCTATAAAAAGCAAGAATATAATAATGTTATGAAAAATTAAACGAGAGAAACATTCAAGTTTACGCTTTTACTGCAAGTCAGACTTCCTGTTACTATACATAGACCTCTTCTGCAGCCTTTATCTCGACGCCGTTTTTCCCTATAATCAGATCGTGTATATATGGGCTGTTGTTGGTATTTCTCATCTTCAGCACAGCAAGAGTCCTCTCCCTTCTCGCGCCAATCAGTTGGTTGTAAGTGACTATGACTCCGTCACACACATACTCGCTCACTCCGTCTACTGTAAAGTGTTCCCCTTCCATCTTTTCGTCAGTTATTATTATGTTGGTGGTTCCAAGCTTAGAAAGCTCATTTATTACTAGATATGTAATCCTTCTTTCGGACCCTCCTTTGTATATTGCAGTATTCTTGTCGCTATCCTTGTCTGGCAGCATGCCATATTTCATCCTGTTGTATCTCTCCACAACATTCTGGTCTTCCTCACTTGTTACAGGGCCTCCTTCCTTGGAAAGCGGTATTACAAACTGGTCTGCATTTATGGAGAAATCCACAAGGCTGTCAAACACAAGCCTCTTAGCTCCAGAGGAACTTACTTCATCCCGCATTATATCGAAAAGATTTATCTTAGGCTTGTCTAGCGGCACCCTGAGAAAAGAGAGTTTTCCTTCACGCTCAAGTCCGTCCACATCCCATCCGAACCGCCTGCCCTGGCTCTTCACCATCTCGTTAGGGCTGTCAAGAGATATATAGAGGCCGTTCTCCCCTGCCATCGCTCCATTCACAAGGTACTGCAATCCGAAGATGGTCTTTCCCGCCCCAGGCTGGCCTACCAGAAGCACATTGAATCCTTTTGGTATTCCTCCCTCTATAAGTTGGTCAAAACCCGGTATACCTGTCTTTACTCTATCTACAAATTCGTTTATGTAATTCCCAAAACAACTCTAACAAAACAAGTAATATATACCTATATGCTTTGATATTAAACCTGACTGACATGCCAAAAACAAAAAAACATGCCAAGCCTGCAAAAAAAAGCGTAGCGAAACTCAAAGCATTGATGCTAAGTCAACATATAAACGAACTTCTCTCCAGGACGCTTACTGAGAGCGAAGCCCTGCAAAATTCCGGAGACGACAGGCCTGTATATGAGTCTCACGTTACAGACCTGTTGGAAGGAAAGCGGTCCAGGCGGCTAATAGAATCCAAGAAAGAAAAACAGAAAGGCAAAGGCTCTAAAAGGAAAAGGCAAGCATAGAAAATAGCCCTGAAATAAGCAAGGTTCATGCCTTTCTTCAAATCTTGTCAATTCTGCCGTCTCCTTTCTTTTCATCATTCTTTTTCCCTATAGAAAGCCTAACTCCGTAATTCGGATCCCTCGTTATGGTAATATCAATATCTTCTCCACCAAGCATATGCCTAAGCTCCTCGTAAGTATAAGCTCCGATCGCCTTGATTCCGTCTTTCTCCTTCTTTTCAAGAACCTCGGCCCTCCTCTCTATTATCTGGTTCCTCTTTATTTCATTATACTGTATGCTTAATCTGGGCTTCTCAGCGCCATAAATATCATCCATTCCCATCTCGATGGGCTTATATCCTTCTCCCTGGTAGACAAACGGAAGCACAGCATTGAAATCCGAAGAGATCGATGCCACAGTTTTTTCAACAGCATTTCCGTCTCCGGCAATCACAAAGTCATTTCCGTTAAGGAATCCTACAAAGACATTCTTCTCCTTGGCACTGTCCTGCAGAAGCTGCGATACAAGCCTGAGTATAGTTATAGCAGAAGAATTTCCAAATCTAGCAGCAAAACCAGATATGCCTTCAACCTTAAGCCTTCCCATCTCATAATCCTTTTGAGTGTCTTTGAGTGCAGATTCAACAGCCTCCGATATCCTATCTTCATTAGGCAGATCTATGAGCGGATCAAATTTCTTTCCTTTTTTTCTTAAAAATATGGTTACTAGACTCTTAAGCTCCATGGGGTCGAAAGGCTTCTTTATATAATAATCAGCACCATATTTTATGCCCTTAAATCTATTCGAAGTCGCATCCATTGCGCTTACAATAATCACTACAGTATCATGCAAACTGGGGTCTGTTTTTATGTTCTGGCATATCTCAAGGCCATCCATTCCTGGCATCATCAAGTCAAGCACAACAAGGTCCGGTTTCTCGTATTTTATTCTTTTAAGTCCTTCAAGGCCGTCATAGGCCTGGGTTATCTCAAATCCTTTTCCTATAGAGAGCGCCATAAGCTTGTTGATGTTTTTGTCGTCTTCAACTATCATTATCCTATTGAATGTGGGTTTCTCAGTAAGTATGTAATAAGTCAGTATTCCACCACTGTTTCTGGAAGCTATCGCATGCGCCTTTTCCAGAACATCCAGGCTCTTTTTGAGCAATTGGCCATCTATCTCCCTGGATTCTGCAAAATTCTGAAGTTCATTATATGTTACTTCCTGCCTTTCATTAATCACTGAAATAATTTCCGATTCGGCTTCCTCAAGGTTTCTCATGGAATCTATTAAACATACTCTTAATGTAATATATGCCTTCTCACATCTCTCTGTATAAGCAAATCCAAACTCAGAATAGGTTATGATGGTGTATCTTCGGCTCCGTCAGCAAGCGAAATCTATATAAGTATAATTCTTTCATAGCTAAACCATGAAAACCCAAGAGGAAGCCAAAGGACCATCAATTACAGTAACAAGGCAGCAGCCAGGCCGTAAAAATCTCTATAGGACAGCAACAACAATACTTCTTGCAGTAATAGTGATAGCAATAATTGCATATATTGCATTAACTTGGCACGGAATTCCGACCCTTTCCTCAAATCAGACCATCTCTCTAGCTGTGGGAAAAAGCTCATACTTCAGGCTAAATGGGAATAGCCCCTACTTTTCAATATTCCTGAAGAATTCGACCAAGTCTTATGCTACCATATACGTCAGTGAGGTTCCTGTCCTAACAAGCCCTGTATCCCAATTTATTGCATACAACGGAGAACAGGTAAACTTCAGTACATCTCTCTCATCCACTGCAAATCTTGGAATAATACTCCTCTCGGCTACAAACACCATATCAAAAATAGAGCTTATACCTATCCCTTCATTGTACAAAATAAAGACAAGTCCCTCCATAGTAATAAGCAGTCCTGCATCGTTTTACTCCAATATAACCGGCATAGCTTCGCTTCCAACCCCTCCAACCACTACAACTCCATCATCAACACAACAGAACAGCAGTAAGCCTGCCTCACCGCCAGCGTCAACATCTGCAACCGCCTCTTCTGGCAATGGGCAGCAATCAAAACCAACTCCACCAGCTTCATCTCCCATACAAAACATATCGACCATCCTCAACTACACTAACATAGGTTCATTGATGAAGAATTATATCATCCTGTATGCTGAAAGTAAGTCATGCACTGCCCCAGAGTATAACACCAGCCTTCTGGAGTATGTGCATCAGTCTCCCACAGGCCCTTTAGATTTCCAGAATGCCAGCCAGGCAACTCCAACCGGACTTATCTTAAATGCATCTATAATATCAAAAAACAATTATCTTGTGACTTATTCTCCAGAAGTGGCTATGAAAAATCTTCAAGGAGTAGCAGTGAGCTTTAATCTGGATCCTGCAACCACTACAATAACAAACCAGAAATTCACCGGAATTTTCGAAGGGCAAAACCAAACCTCGCTGCAAAAAACGTACAACTTCCAGAATTCTCTAACAGGCCAGTGCAAGGCATATATGCCTTGACCTCTCCTATTCTTCCAAGTCAAAGCATCTCATCAATGTAAAGAAATAGAAACTCTCCATTCAATTCTATTTTTTATCTTTCTTGCTCTTCCTGTTTATGGGCAGTGTAAAGAAGAAAATGCTCCCTTTGCCAACTGCAGTCTCTTTGTCTACCCCGACCCTTCCTCCATGCAGAGTCACTATCTCTTTTACTATAGATAGACCCAATCCTGTCCCGGATCCTTCCTGTTTTGTAAGCCCCCTTTTCTGCAGTTGATAAAATCTCCTGAATAGCTTGTTTCTGTCATCAGGGCTTATTCCTATTCCAGTATCCCTCACTTCCACCTTGATGTTCTTACCCTTCCTGAATGCCTTTATTGTTATGCCTCCTTTCTCAGTAAATTTATATGCGTTAACTATCAGATTAACAAATACCTGTATGAGCCGGTTCGGGTCTGCCTCTATCTTCGGAACGCTATAATCTATAATAAAATTATAATCTAGTCCCTTCGCCTTCACCATCTCCTCAAGAGATTTTATGCTTGCATTCTCCTTTATGGCATTAAGGTCTACTTCCTGCCAATCAAGCTTTATCTTTCCAGCCTCAAGCTTTGCCACATCCAGTATCTGCTGTATCAATTGCATAAGCCTGTCATTCTCTGTTATTATTGTATTGACACCCTCTTTCTGTTCAGGTGTAAGCTCTCCCTGAACTCCCTCAATAAGCAGTCTTGCATATCCATTTATATTGGTTATAGGTGTCTTGAGTTCATGCGAGACATTGAAGATAAACTGTGTCTTAAGGTCGCTTTCCTGCTTCATCTTTTCGGCATGCCTTGTTATTTCCTCAAGCTTGCTCCTCATCTCTTCCATCATCATCTTGGTGTTCAGCTCCCTTCCTATGATCAGATATCCTTCCAGCCTGCCCTCCATATCAACAAGGGTTTTTATACTCTGTGTGAACTTTATAAAGCTGCCATCCTTTGCAATCATTGTTGCATACACATCTGTAAGAACTCCTCTTTCTTTCACAAGCCCCAAAGCAGCGCTCATCCTATCGACATTATCGCTGTCAGGAAAGAGCTTCGTCAAAGGTATTCCTAACAATTCATCATTGCCATACTTAAGCAGCTTCTGTGCATTCTTGTTAGCTTTTCTTACAAAACCTTCATCGTCTACAACCATTACAAGTTCAGGAGAGAGCTCTATAATCTGTTCAATGTCCCTCTCGAGGTTTTCTATATATCTGCTCGGACTTCTGGAAATAACCGCATATAATCCATGCTTGGCCCTGCCTATCTCCAGATTCATCCTGCTTTCCATCCCTCCTCCAAGCAGAAATTTAACATAGCCATTGTACCTCCCGCTTCCGCCAGTGCCAAAACTATTACCGAATGCTTCCAAATCCTTCTCAAATATGATGCTATTTATCCCCCTCCCTATCAGATTAATCGGATCCGTTCTAAGCACTTCAGAGTTTCCTCCCACCCATCTTATCTTCATATTATTGTCAAGAAGCATAAATGCCTCATCATTGCTTTTATCCGGAAGTTCAGATTTATCCTCCAAATTCCTAAGTTCTGTTATATCGTACAGGGAAATGCAGCTAAGATTCTCGTCTATGCGCTTTGCCAAAATTCTGTATACTTTCTTACTTTCCGGCTCTTCAACCTCTAAAGGTTTTTCGGAAGCAACTATCTTTTCTATATCTACAACTTTTCTGAAGAAATTCCCAATTTCCATCTTTTCGAGATTTTCAGAGACAAAGCTGAGCCCATTTATGGCTTTTCTGTTTGCCTTCAATACCTCTCCCTTATTGTCAACTATGACCTGTGCAAAATCGCTATCAAATACTGTATTAAAATATCTTTCAAAGCTCTCTGCTTTCTCCTTCTCTTTTCTGAATTCTATCTCCCTTCCTACTATTCTCGCAGCAGTAGAAATGCCCTGTATATGGTCCTTGCTAAAGAATTCCTCTTTGTCCGAAAGCACTGTAAGCACCCCAAAATTATTCTTCTCAGTGCTTATTGGAACTATAAGACAACTCCTGAATCCTTTCCTGAAATACTCTATAAGCTCTACAAATCCGGAATAACTGTTTAGCCTATTATCAACATAAGGCTTTTTGGAATTAAGGACTGTCTCCTCTGACCTGCCTATCTTTTCCGAGGAGTCTCCAACTTCCTTTATTATGGTCTTTACTGCTCCAGTGCATTCTTTAGATGCATCTTCAAAATTTTCTATAAGTTCAGAAGTGGTATAAGGCTCCTTGCATATCTCTATTGCCTTGCCTATCATCTTTTCAGAAAAGACAGCCATACTAATCTATAAATAACAAATAACATAATAAAAGATAAATCTGCGTATTTCATGGAGATAAGAGAGATATTCAACGGAGTATACCGCATAAACGGAAAACTTGCCACAGAGAATCTAGCCAGAGGCATCAAGGTCTACGATGAAGACCTCATATCCGCAGAAGACAGAGAGTATAGGACATGGAATCCTTACCGTAGCAAGCTAGCCGCATCAATACTCAAATCCATGAAAAACATGGAAATTCGCGAAGGTTCAAATGTGCTGTATCTTGGTGCTGCCACCGGAACTACGTGCAGTCATATAAGCGATATAATAAAAAGCGAAGGAAGCCTCTACTGCGTGGAATTCTCGGAAAGGAACATGCGCCAATTGTTGGATGTATGCGAGAAGCGGGAGAATATGTTTCCGATATTCAAAGACGCAAGGAAAGTCGAGGAATATGCCGAGAATGTAGGCACTGTGGATATCCTTTATCAGGATCTTTCCGCTAAAGACCAAGCAGATCTCCTGCTGTTAAACGGAGGCCTCTTGAAAAGAGGCGGATACGCCTACGTAGCTATAAAATCCCAGAGTATAAGCGTATCAAAACCGCCTAAACAGGTTTATCGTGAATTCTTTAACAAGGTCTCTACGAAGTTCCAGCTTCTTGAATCTATTGATATAATGCCTTTTGACAGAATGCATATGTTCGCAGTTTTCAAGAAGAAGTAATATGGCAATTGCTTCCAATCCTTCAGTTTACCTCTTTCTTCCATGTTTTCTCAAATTGCGGAAGAAACATGGTTCAGGATTCCTACTCTTTTCTATAAATTCTTTTGCCCTATTTAAAAATGACCTTATGTTCTCATTATCCCTAATTCCTCCTATATTATCGCTTATAATATTACCCAATGTCCTAAATCCCTCTCCTGTATTATTCAGAACTACTCCCAATTTATAAAGATTATGATCCAGAAATTCGTTTGGCATTAAAAGATGTTCCAAAATCACTATATAGGGTTTTGAAACATGGCTTATCTCAGAAAGGAGCTCCCTATTGACTGTTCTTGATTCCCTAGAATATCTCACTCCTAATCCTGTATTTATGGGGAATCTAAATGCTTCAGGTTCAACATTTACAACAGTTTCCAGCTTATTTATAAGCACTGCTATTCCAGCATTCCAATTGGGATTAACAGTGTCAGCCTTTTTCTCTATTTCTTCAAGATTTGTGCCAAGCGCTCGCGCTATCCTCTTCAGCATTTCAGTTTCCCTCTCCCCTCTTCTGAATATTCCTGCAAAGATATATCTCATCTCATCAATTTTTAATCCTGTGGTCTTTGCAAGATTTCCAAAGTTACTTCCTTGAGATGTCATGATATTGCTGAATACATTGCCAATTGTAATCTCCCTACAACTCTTTCCCGCATTCTCAGCTTTTTCAAGAAACAAGGCAAGCCTTCCATGCACCTCTCCTTTTTCTTCAGACACTCTTGTTTTCTCAGGAGTAAAAATCATCCTCCTTTCTAACCTACTTGCATTTTGCGACAAGCCAAACACCGTTTATTAACAACCATTCCAGATATTTATTGGTTTTGAAATGTTTCATTTACAAAAGAGTAACATAAATTCAGCGAAAAGGCTAAAATTACATCAATCCAACTGAATTCATGAAAAAACAGAATTATACGAATCACACTCCATCAACTGCAAATCCTACAGCTACATGCTATTGCTGTGGATCATTCATCCTAATGTCTAACAAGGATGCGGGCTTCTGCCATTTTTGCGAAGCGTATAACCTATTAAATGACAATATGCCGGAGAATCCCATTGCTGATAAATTCTACGCGATCCAGATGCTTATCGAAAGCAATGATCCTCTCGAAGCTGAAAAAATCCTAGACAAAGCGCTCAAATCTGCAGAAGTCCAGCAAAATCCTGCAGTGCTGTTCGGTGCAGCTTCAATATACAGAAATCTGGCAGATGCCTACTATTACAACCTGGATTATAACAGGAAAGGCTTCATGGAAGAGAATTCTTCAAACATATACCATTCACTTGACTTGACTTCAAAATACAAGACTCTATTCTACAAACTGATAAGGATAGCAGAGCCCAGCCTTGAACTGCCATCAGATCCAAACCTTATTTATCTTGCATTTATTTCCTGCCTTAAACTGAAAAATTATCAAAAAGCAAAAAAATTCTTAGATGCTCTAAGTAGAATAGCAAAAGGACCTGAAATCGAATATGCAGAGATAGCCCTTGAAGTAGACTCAAAAACAGGAATAAAGCCCGAAAAAATATTAAATATGATATCAAAAGGCAATTCAAACTCATTATATTATCTTGCAAAAAACAATGTCAAGCTGAAAAAATTCAAGGAAGCAAAGTCCCTTCTCGAGAGGCTTAATTCAAGAGTAAACATGCCGGATTCCAGATACCTCCTGCTAAAAATTGAAAGATTCTTAAAAGAAACTGAATTATGAGGCATACCCTCCATATCTGCATATGTGGATATTCTTGCAATACATATCAGCCTTTTATAACTGCTAAAGGGGCAGACCTGGCAACTATCTTGGCTATTCCAGCACGTTCAACAACTCCTACAACATCATCAATGTTCTTATATGCCCATTCAGCCTCCTCGCTTACCAGCTTCATGCTTCTTATTCTAAGTTCAACTGACTTTTTCTTCAATTCACCAAGAGTTTTGGATACCGGTATCTCCCTGATGGCCTGATGCCTGGACATTACTCTGCCTGCGCCGTGGCATGAAGACCCCAGCGTCTCCTCCATAGCACCTTCTGTACCAACAAGAATGTAACTTCCGGTAGTCATGCTTCCAGGTATAAGCACCGGCTGACCAAGTCTCCTATATGCCTTAGGCAGATCCCGATGACCTTTAGGGAATGCCCTTGTGGCTCCCTTCCTATGGACATAAACCTTTTTTCTAAGACCGTTTATAGAATGCTCTTCAAGTTTGGCTATGTTGTGCGAGACGTCATAAAGAAGCTCCATTCCAAGGCTGTCAGAGCTTTTGCCAAACACCTCCTCAAAGCTCTTCATTATAGATGACATTATAATCTGCCTGTTGGTAAAGGCATAATTCACAGCGCATTTCATAGCTCCAAGATAACTATCAGCTTCTCGGCTTCCTATCCTGGCATAACTTAATTCCGGATCTTTCAATTTAATATTCAGTTTTGATTGGTATTCTACAAGTATCCTTAGATAATCGCTGCATATCTGATGCCCAAATCCTCTCGATCCAGTATGCACCATTACAACCGCCTGTCCCTGATAAAGCCCATATCCTTTCGCAGTCTCTTTATCAAAAATCTTCTCTACTTTTTGTACCTCAAGGAAGTGATTTCCAGCACCTAAGGTACCCAGCTGGAACAGGCCCCTTAATTTAGCATCTTTGCTTACTTCAGAGAAGTCAGCGCCTTCCATGAAACCGTTTTCTTCAGTATGCTCTATGTCTATTCCTGAGCCGTATCCCTTATCTATTATAAACGGCACGCCTTCCTCGCAAACTCTCTCAAGCTCTTTTTCTGTGAAACCAAGCTTCATCTTGCTTCCAACACCGCTCGGCACATTCCTGAAAAGCCTGTCGGAGAGAACGCCGATATTTTTCCTTATCTCTTCTTCAGAGAGTTCGGTCTTTATCAGCCTAACCCCGCAATTTATGTCAAAACCTATCGCTCCTGGAGATATTATTCCCTCTTCAGCGTCAAAGGCTTCGACTCCCCCAACCGGGAAACCATATCCCTCATGACCATCAGGCATTATCTTCATGTTGCTTACAAGTCCAGGCAGAGTTGCCGCATTTGAAGCCTGGCTCAATGTCCTATCCATCCTCATTCTTTCAAGCATCTCGGAATTTGCGTATATGTCTATGTCCCTCTCCATTCCCGATATTTCTTCCTTTCTTATTACAAATTTTGTCTCAGATATCCTCTCTATCTTTACATTTTTGTCTAATCCTCGCCTCGGTCCCACAAATTCCTTTTTCCCGTTTTCCATAAATAAAAACCATCTTCAATAATATCGTGTATCATCTGTCGTTATAAGTGCATTTGCCAAATAGAAAGTAATATATATGGGGTAATGTAATATATGGTAGTTGAATCAACGTACCCTTTTTATATATGGTGCGACAAAACTTATAGATGTTGCAGGGATGGCAGAGCCTGGTCAAATGCGGCGGACTCAAGATCCGTTGGCTTAGGCCTACGAGAGTTCAATAAACATTTGAACAAATCTCTCTCCCTGCACTTACATTCAAGCGTGATAAAATGGCAAAAAAACCCCTTCCAAAAAAAACGGCAAAAAAATCAAAGACTACAAAAAAAGAAAATAAATTTATATCGAAGATAAAGAAAACAAAAATAAAGGACAAAGTGATGTTTGAGTTGCCTCATTATCCACAGAGCGATGAGTTTACCAGTTCTGCAGCATCAGCAATGATGGTGCTTAAGTTCCTCAATGACAGTTTTAAGTTCAAGAAAGAAAGCGAATACATGATATGGCAGGAATCGGTGAACGGAAGCGTTTGGCACGGTTCAAAGTACGGGCTTGCATTTGCACTTGCGAAGCGCGGTGCCAGAATAGGAATAATAAGCAATACCAAGGATGAAGGATACGAGAAGAAGATGGCAGTTTACGAGAATGTAAATCTTGATACTCTAGCATCTTCATTTAATGAGATACGCACAAAGGCTCAGGATATAGGGGTAGAGGAAGAGCACGGCCAGGTAACCATACAGATGATAAAGAAGGCCCTTTCAGCCAATACGATACCAATAGTGGTTATAGATGCGAATTCTATAAACTCCTATCTTGAGTCATCCCCACACTGGGTTGTTGTAAAAGGATACGACAAAGACGCTTTCTATATAAATGATCCGTACTCGGACAGCACAATAACTATAGACTACAATGTCTTCAAGTCATCATTGGGATATGACAGCGATATGCACATGATAATCGCAGATGCAAAATTCTTTGACTCGAAAAAGGCAAAAGCGACTAAATAGACAACTGACTATTGCCTTTTCAGTATCTTTCCAGAAGCAAGTATCCTGGGGGATTTCTCCCTTATAAGGACAAATCTATCAGATTCGAGAAGGGCCGTAGGCCTTTCCAGTTTTATCTGAAAGAGATCCTTCTCTCTTGTTATCCTGCAGTTCACTACTGAGAAACCGCTTACAAGCGTATAACCCGCATTCTCAATATCCACTTCCTTGCATAAAGGGCTCATATAAATATCTGAAGTGAACGAATCTGTCTTAGGCATCCCTTTACTTGAAAGTATATCTCCTTTTTCTATCTCATTATGGTCCGCTCCCTTTATGGCAAGGCCTACCCTGTCTCCAATCTTTGCCTCCTGTGTATCGCTATCATGTACCTGTATAGACCTGACCAATATCTCTTTCCCTCCATTAAGCTGGAGTGTGTCATGCACCTTTACCTTCCCAGACCTCACAAATCCCAGAAGCACTGTGCCTATGCCTTTAACTGGAAATGCTTTATCCAGATCAATCCTGAGCTCACCTGCATCTGCCTTCTTTTCAGCGCATGCTGATATTATTTTTTCTATAATCATCTTCCTATTGCAAAATAAATACTCTTTAAGCGCAATGCTTTTGAGAATGCCTGAAATATCATTCTCATCTGTAAAAATTACCTTCTTCTCCAGGAGATATGCTGCTATCACCGACTCTCCAAAAAGCGAATCGATATTAGTGGTGCTTATCACTACAACATCTGCCAGGGATACTGCTTCTCCCAACGCATAAAACTTGCCTGCCACATCTGAGGGAAGCAGAGCCACTATATCCTCCCCTCCCATCTTCCTGTCATAATATGTTATTCCATTCTGGCTTCCCTTCTTCCCTATCTCAGAAGCAAGAGACCCATCGTTAGGTATTGCTATAACTATTCCCAATCAATCACTCATCTAAAAGTTTTTCATAAAATGGCACTACATTAGAAGTAGAGAACATCTTCAGGTTTTTCATATTTGGCTTATACTCTCCTCCTCTGCCCTTCATTATCCTGATTAACTGTTCTGGTATATCCTTCTCTTTTTCAACTATGCACATGCTCTTAACCTCTGCCGGCATAGGCGAATATTCCGGAATCACTACACTGGTGCCAAGTGCGATGCTCTCAAGCGCTATAATCCCAAGCCCTTCCCTCTCCCCCATATGGAGTAATACCTTTGATTCGGCTATTACTTTATAGAGGTCCTTCTTATCTTTGAAGAAGGGTTTTACCTTTACTAGATTCTTAAGCTTCATATCCTCAATCTTCTTTTCTATATTATCCTTTTCTATACCCTCTCCTATCAGAAGAGCCTCAAATTCAAAACCATACTCTCTCGCCGCATCCACCGCAGCAAGCCATTTATCTATCCTCTTCTCCTTTATGAACCTTCCAGAAAAAATAATCCTGTTTTTTTTAACCCTAGAAGATCTTCTAATCTCACTAAAGATCTTGTCCTCAAGCACAGGAGCAAATTTAGAAATCCTTTTGCTTTCTATCCCAAGTTTTTCAAGCCCTCTGGCTGTAATGCTCGAATTTGCAACATATATCGCCCTTCCCGATCTTATAAGCATATTTGCGTATGCATTTGCAAGGCTTCCAATACCAATCCCAAGATAATTCTGCCAGTATCTGCGATCCCAAACTTCATCGACTTTGATCACAAGCTTAGCATTCCTCGCCCTGCAATATGCTTTTATGACAGGCAGATGGAGAATTGGGAAAGCGTTTGTGATTACAATATCAAAATCATGATTGAATATCTCCCTGACGTGCAAAGCAAAATAGACAGCTTCCCTTATCGCCCTCCTGCCATGCTTGTATGCATCCTTCTCCGTAATGGATTTACCTAATGCATGGTAATGTACATTCTCATAAAAGAAATCCTCTTTCATGCCTTCCCAACGCATAGTGAAGAAATGCACATCATGCTTTTTAGCCATTTCTCGCGATTCCACATTGAATATCTGCTCAGCTCCACCTCTATGCCATGGATATGGGATATCATAGACGAAGGCAATCTTCATG
This sequence comes from Microcaldota archaeon, assembly GCA_021845465.1. The sequence goes on along the minus strand of JAKBRL010000019.1, from coordinate 4,336 downwards.
TAAATCAACAGGAGTAACCTATTACCTATCGTAGGAAATACTCATAAATTCTCGGTTTAACCTAACTCTGGTCTATTTAGGCCTTCATTCCATACTCACCGCTTTCCTTACCAATGCGGCAATCCTCTTCTCTTCCTCCAGATTCAATGCCTTCAATGCAAAGGTAACCGGCCACATGGAACCCTCGTCCAGTTTTGCCTTGTCGCTGAATCCCAAGGTAGCATATCTGGTCTTGAATTTCGCAGCTGCCTGGAAGAAGCAGATAACCTTCTCTCCATCCGCATATGCAGGCATTCCGTACCATGTCCTCATCGTGAGCATTGGTGCATTTTTCCTGATTATGGCATGGACGCGCTTTGCCATTGTGCGATCCGGCTCTCGCATTTCCGCAATTTTGGCTAGTATTACACTCTCTCCTTCGGACTTGCCAGATCTGCGCTCTTCAAGCGTCTGCTTCATCGCATCCATTTCCTCCTTCGACAGAACACTTCCACTTCCATTCGGTTTCGATACTCTTCCCATCCAATTCCCTTCCATATCAAATATGCATTGAAAACCTTCCCTTATTCCTTGTCTCTCTACACTTACAATCCACTGTTCAGTCCCATTTACTATTATCAGATATTATAAATAAGGATAGACATGCACAAAATCCCACAGAGAGTAATAATACTTGCATGTTGTTTTAAGTGCCTTCTAATCTTTCGAAGTGAGATTAGAAGCCTCAAATGCCATCTATCATCAAAGTTTCTTTACTGCAAGTTTACCTGAGTTTTTAAGAGATTCCCCTTCAGAATGTCTTATACTTGCCCAGAGAGATATCAAGCGTAAATTCCCCTATATTGTCAAGCATTCCTTCAGCCATGTAGTTTACCTTATTCCTGATGCTTGCAAGCTCACTTCCCTTATCCATTATCACATTTATGTTAAGATTGTGCGGTTCGCTTATTCTCTTTCCTATCTGGCTGAGTATTGATATATCGCATTCCTTTATCCCGGGATACTCCTCAGTTATCTTTTTGGCCATCTCAGTAGCAAGTATGTTGTATATTTTTCCTATGTGGTTGACTGGATTTTTTCCTGCAGCCGCTTCCAGGCTCATATGCCTGAACGGGGTTATCATTCCATTAACCCTGTTTCCCCTCCCTACCGATCCGTCATCTCCTGCCTCGCAGCTAAGCCCTGTTTTCGTTATGTATATGTCTTCCTTGTCTATCAAGTCTCCTGTGTTTATATGTACCTTTATCTCCTCACCGGTAACTCTCTTTGCATTTTCCACTATATCTTTCGCTACTGCTTCCTTTGCTTTCACATACTCATCAATGCTACCAATAAATTTCGAGACAAAAGCTATTGCTATTGTAAGCGTAATGCTATCTCCGTCGCGCATTCCCATTACCTTGACATCTTCACCAACCGCAGGAACTCTCTTCTTGTATTCTTTGCTATTAAGGAATCTCTCTGTCTCGAGCACCAGCCTCTCAACATCGGTAAACGGCGCAAAGCCTATACCGAAAGATGTATCGTTTGCTAAAGGTATCTCTCTTCCTGATCTCTCAAAGACTCCGACAAGGTCGCTGCTGCCTTTAGCCACCATCCCACTGAAATTAACCTCATCCTCAATATCAAGGAATCTTGTATTGTTTTTTAAGTAATTCCTGGCAACATCCACCGCTATTCCGTTGACATCTATCTCCTTTCCATTCACCAGCGCGGTTGCTCTCCCGGTGACTATGACCTCAATCTTCTTTGTTATCTCCCCTCCTCCATAACCTACCTTTGCCGCTCCGCCTACAATAAGTCCTTTGTCTACATTGTGGTGCATTATAACGCCAGCCTCTTCCATATACCTTCTGCATAACTCCACGCTAGTCGCATCGCATATGCCGTCTATGAGGCTGTCTGGATGCCCCAATCCCTTCCTCTCCACATACTCTGTGCTCTGTTCCACTACCGGCTTTATATCTAACTGGTTGATTGTTATGTTTTTCATAAAACTCACTTCATACCAATAAAGCTCTGGATATATATAATCATTTTTGCATTAAAAATTACTAATGGTAATATAATGAACGAGATCGAATCTCTGGCTTCCATATCCCTAAGGATAAAAAATACAAGGAAGGCAGTAGGAATAAGCCAGAAAAAGCTTGCAAATATCTCCGGGCTCAGCCAGAGCACAATTGCAAGGCTGGAAAGCGATATATTAAAACTTAATCCAAGTTACGAAACCGTATACAGGGTTCTAGATTCCCTTCATAACTTCCAGTCTTCAGAAAAAGAGTCAAGCATGGCCGACAAGCCTATAAAATCGGTAATGCACAAAATGGTAGTATATGTCTCCCCAAAAGATCCGGTAGGGAAGGCAGTAGGAATAATGAAGGAAAACAATTTTACCCAGCTTCCTGTGCTTGACAGGAACAAAGCTGTCATTGGGACTATAAACGAAAAACGCTTACTGAAGATAGCAACAGAGAGCCATAAGAGCATCTCAAAGTTGACTGTATCCGAGATTCTCGACCCAGCGCTCCCTGCCTTCGATGAAAACACCGCAATCTACCGTATAAGGCCTGTACTCGAAAACTTCGGAGCGGTACTGGCAGTGCGCGGCAGCAAGGCAACCGGGATAGTAACAATATACGACCTGCTGAAATTCCTATAGACTGCCGTGCCCGTGAAGGCCTACAATCAGATAGGCACAGCACCTATGAAATGTCCTATAAGATATCCTGCGAATCCGGCGGCAAGCCCTATTATAAGCATCTGCAAGCCGCTCTTCCACAATGAGCCCACTGTGGTCTTGGCTTCATAATATCCTATCAGGAAGAGTGTAATCCCGCTTATTATTATCGATGCCAAAATTCCCATATGTATGTTTTTATATAAGAATATGAATGGGATTATGGGCATTACCGAGCCAAACACTGTTGACATTATCACTACCAGAAAGCTTCTAACCGGCTCAGATTTCTTCACAGGCGCAAGATCAAGTTCAAATGCCATCATGAATTCCAGCCACGCTTTTGGATTTGATATTATCTTATCGGTTATGCTGTCAAGCTCCTTTCCCTTGTATCCCCACTTCTTGAATATCTCTCTGACCTCTTCCTTCTCCATGTTCGGGACTTCCTTCATCTCCCGCTTCTCGCGCTCAACCTCTTTAAGATACTGTTTCCTTCTTGCAGAAGTAGAGGTGTACGCCACAGCTCCCATTGATATCGATTCGGCTCCAAGTGCGGCAAGAGCTCCTACAAACAAAAGCCTTACATCAGAAGTAGCAGCAGAGATTCCAAGTATTATTCCAAGAACATTTACAAGACCATCCTGGCTTCCAAGAATGAAATTTGAGAGAAATGAATTGTGTACATGTGTCTCTTTATGTTCATCATTTTTATCTTCCAAAAAATTCCCTCATTATCCCAAACATGCAGCATATAACTGCAGATGCAATATTGTAATCTCTCAAGACCAGATATGTACATCTATGTTTATAAATTCATAGTGGGAAAACTTCTATCCTTTAGATAAGAGATGAAAGCGAATGCAAAACAAAAGTCATATAAATTTTAACGGTGCAATAACCACGGCCGTCATGAAAACTGCATATAAATATCGTGCATATCCTTCAAAGGAGCAGAAAGAAATACTCAATCGGCAGATGCTTCTTTCAAAGGAACTCTACAACCTGCTCCTTGAAAAGTCAAAGGCATACTATAGGGAAACAGGCAAAACCATGACAGAATACAGAATGAATATCTGGATTACACAGGCGAAGAAGGAAAGACCAGAACTCACAGAACTGCACTCGCAGGTTCTTCAGAATGTCTCAAAGAGGGTATCTGATGCTTACAGGCACTTCTTCAGAAGATGCAAGGAAAAGAAACACGGAAAGAATATCAAGGCCGGATTCCCACGATACAGGAAATTCGTATCATCGCTGACATATCCGCAGTTCGGTTTCAAAATAGAAAAGAAGACCGCAGAACTCTCAAAGATAGGCAGTATAAACTTCGTTAATCACAGGGAGATAGAAGGCAGGACAAAGACGCTTACGATAAAGAAAACAAAGTTGCAGGAATGGTATATTACCATTGCAGTTGAAAGAGAGGATAAACCATTCGCATCAAACGACAAACCAAAGGTCGGCATGGATTTGGGAATAAACCAATATGTTGCACTCTCGGACAACACAATTCATCAGAACGCAAAGATAGCAAAGTATCAGAGAAACCACTCAAGGTTTCTGCAACAGAACGTCTCAAGAAAGAAAAAAGGCTCTCACAATAGAAAGAAGGCAGTGATAAGATTCGCAAGATACTCGGAACACATCGCAAGG
>JAKBRL010000045.1 GCA_021845465.1 Microcaldota archaeon | reverse complement strand
GTTCCTACAGAGATAAATCCTACATCTCCGCTGCCCATTATCGACCTTACGTCTGCGAAGTCGATGTTTATCAGGCTTGGCTGTGTTATTGTCCAGACAAGTCCGCCTATTGCCTTTGCAAGTATGTCATCTGCAACTGCGAATGCGTCATTCATTGGTAGATTAGGGAATAGTTTTACCAGCTTGTTGTTGTCTAATATTATGACGCTGTCCGAGTATTTTCTCAAGCGCTGGATTCCTTCCTCTGCCTTAACCTTTCTGACTCTTTCAAGGTCAAAAGGATACGTTACCATTGAAACGACTATTGCTCCCTGCTCCTTTGCAATTTGAGCCATGACAGAGATTGCGCCTGTTCCGGTTCCGCCTCCCATTCCTGCACATAGGAATACCAACTGTGCTCCGGATACTACTTCTTCAAGCTGCTGCCTGTCTATCTCTGCTGCCTTTGCACCTACTTCAGGATCGCCTCCGGCACCCATTCCTCTTGTCATACTTTTTCCAATCAATATTTTTTTGATCCTGTCATCAAGTATTTTGAAATGCTGTGCATCGGTGTTTACTGCCACAAGTTCTGTGCCTTTCACACCCACCCTTATCAGCCTGTTTACAGTATTGTTTCCTCCTCCGCCTATTCCGACAGTAACTATCTTTATCTGCGGTGTGAAACTTATACTGTTATCCACGCTGCTGCTGCCTTTACCTAACAAATCGGTTCCGAATTCTACCATTTGATCGCCGATTAACTAATTATGATTAAGTTTATAAAACTTCTGTATTGTTACATATTAGCGGACGTAAAGCATTTTGAAGTCGCTACACCATACTTTAGATGAAGATTTAGTACGAAGCGTCTTATAAGATTAAAAAATGAATTTTTTTAGTATCATATGGGTTGCTTCTGATTAAGCTAGTTTTGTATTCGGAAAAAAAGAATATTTGCATTGTAAGATATCTGCGATTCCGGATTTGTGTGTGTAGGAGAATCAGAAAGAGTTTGTCTGCCGAATTTTTCTTTGGGCTTGCTTTGATAAAGATATTTTAAATTGTATGGTGCTTAAGTTGTAGTAATACAGATGAAAACATGGAAATTAAACTTCAATCGGCAGTAGAGTACCTGATGACATACGGCTGGGCCATACTCATCATCGCTGTTGTGCTCGGAGCGCTCTTCAGCCTCGGAATCTTCAATTCCTTTGATCTTGCACCTAAGGCAAGCCCAGGAGCCTGCTACGTGAGCAGGCCTAATGGGCCCGGAAGCACATCTTTTATAAATACAGTAGGAACGTGCGACAATATTCCGGAATATACCATGCTCGTGAAGGGCAATGGCTACGTATATATCCAAAATATAAGCCAGATGGTAAGCTCTTATAACACTATAACAATTTCGGGATGGTTTTACAATCTTCAGGGAAGCGGAACAACGACCGGTTTTGTTGCAGGAAATACTGAAATAAACCAAGGTTATATCTACTTCAGCAGTGGAGGTTCATGCGGAAATGGAGAGGTAGCAATAGGAATTGGGAGTACTGCGGCATGTACAGCTCCTGGAAGCCTCTCTTTTGTAAAGAATTGGATTTTCGTTGTGGCCACATATAACAGCATGGGTCTTAGTGGATGGGTATGCAGCAGCGGAATCTGCACCGCTTCGGATACAGTCACTCCTTCCTTCGACATGAATAATTATGGGTATCTTTACATAGGAAGTGATCCGTCTAATCCGGGAAATGGGTGGCAGGGATACATATCAAACATAGAGGTGTACAACACTTCATTCTCTGTAAACGATACATTGGCTCTTTATCATGAAGGAATAGGAGGTGCGCCCATCGCGCTGCGCTGGCTGCAGGGATGGTGGCCCCTTAATGATAATGCAAATGATTATTCAGGCAATGATAACACAGGAGTTGCAACTAATGTGATATATATCACTAACTGGGAGAGTAACTACGCCAACCCAGGATGAAGTGCGATGCCGGTAATAAGATAACAGCAGCAGAAGAGACCACAGAGATAGAATGGATGCCAGGCATAGAATGGGAATATTTGGGATAATGCCATCCCATAATATCCCTTATTCTTCTTGCAGACTTTTGATACGGATAACCTATACGGTTTCCTTTCCGAATCGCTTGTCTACATCGTCCCAATTTACTACATTCCACCATGCATCCACATACTTTGCCCTGTCATTCCAGTATTGCAGGTAGTATGCGTGCTCCCAGACATCAAGCCCTAACAGTATAGGAAGCCCTGCAAGATGCATGAAATTCTGCTTCTCTACCTGAGTTAGGACAAGCTGGTCCGTTTCCTGATCGTAGAGAAGAAGAGCCCAGCCGCTGCCTTCTACACTCTTTGCCGCTTCTGTAAATTGCAGCTTGAACTTGTCGAAGCTTCCGAAATCCGTATTTATTTTATCGGCTATCTTGCCGCCGACTTTGCCGCCTCCTTTTCCTGGAGGAGCCATGTTAGGCCAGAAGAGGCTATGCAGCTTATGCCCGCCGAAATTGAAGCTGTAATCCCTCAAGACCGCTTTTATGTCTATCTGGATCTCCCCGTTCCTCGCTTTTTCCAGTTTCTCGAGAGCGGCATTTGCTCCGTTCACGTATGCTACATGATGCTTGTCATGATGCAGTTTCATTATCTGTTCGGATATATATGGTTCCAATGCGTTGTATGCGTATGGCAGATTAGGAACCTCGTATTTTTTTCCCATGTTTTACACCTAAACCATTAGAGGATGTCAAATTATTTAAAACCAGTCAGAAGATTTTGGAAATTCTTTTCGTATTTGTTTATAAATTCCAACTTGGAGATTATAATATGATGGATATGTCTTTTGATAAGAGATGGCTTGAGATAGGAAGAGGCATAGAAATACTTAATATGGAAGGCATAGACTTCAGGGAATATCAGCTTAATATAATTAAAACGATAAATGAAAATGGAAATACGCTTGTGGTTATACCTACAGGTCTTGGAAAGACATTTATAGGAACTGCAGTTATAGCAAATGCAATATCTGGAGGAGGCAAGGCTCTTCTTCTTGCACCGACAAAGCCTCTTGCCGAACAGCATTACTCGAATCTTGTCGGCATGCTTAATATAGATCCTGAGAGGATACTCCTTCTTCTTGGTTCTACCGGAAAAGCGAAAAGGAGAGAACTTGAATCCAGTGCCAGCCTTATAATAGCAACGCCTCAGACCGTAGCTAACGATATCAAGGCCGGACAGCTCTCTCTTGACGGTTTTAAGGTTGCGGTTTTCGATGAATGTCATAGAGCTGTCGGAAAGTATGCATACACCTACATAGCTAACGAATGTATGCTTAGGGAGATGCTCGTAGTTGGACTTACGGCATCGCCCGGAGCTAAAAAGGAGAAGATAGAGGAGCTTGCAGACTCGCTTGGGATAAGGCAGATAGCGGTAAGGATATCTACGGATCCTGACGTTGCCAGATATGTCATGCCGAAGAATACGCATGTTGTAAGAATCGGGATAGGAGATAGGCTTAGCGAGATATCAAGGCTTATAGCTCCTGAGGCCGAGGCGAGCCTTGTTGCATTAAACAAGACCGGGCTAATCCACTTCAAGAATTTTACTAGAATACCTAAAGGAAGGCTTCTGCAGATTGGCGAGGAGATAAACAGGATAAATGCTGTAAACTTCAAGTTTGCTGCAATATACAGCTACGTGAGGCTTCTTAACCTGACACATGCCTACGATCTGCTTCTTACCGAAGGAATATACCCATTCCATAAGTATATGGAGAGCTTGGATATGCGGGAGAAGAAGAGCAGGGCTGTGGAGAGCCTTCTCAGAAGCAAGAGTATCATACAGGCCAGGAAGCTGGCTGAGGAAGCGATGAGAAATGGAGAGGAGCACCC
>JAKBRL010000018.1 GCA_021845465.1 Microcaldota archaeon | reverse complement strand
AGCTGATACTGGTAGGCTATCAGGCCGAGGGAACAAGGGGAAGGGCTCTTGCAGAAGGAGCCGATGAAATAGAATACAAAGGCAGAAAAACCAAGATCTCAATGGACATTGAACAATACAGGCTCTCAGCACATGCGGACAGAAACCAGCTTTTAAACCTTATACAAAGCGTCAAATCAATGCATGACCTCTTCATAATACATGGCGAGCCTTCAAAATCCAGAGAGCTTGGAGAAGCAGTTTCATCCTCCGGAAATCCTGCAAGAATACATATACCTTCAATCAAGGATAGCTTCGGATTCTAATCCTGCCCCTGACAACTAATCCCTAATCTCGTATAATTTCCAATATCTCCCCTATCCATATACTTCTATATTGTATTTTATCTATAAAAAACCGAAAGATTTAAGAATCTCATCTAATTAATACTAACAAGGGCTAACAAGTACATCCTGCTGAAAAGGTGAAAATATGAACACAACAAAACAAAAACCTGAAAATACAGTGGTTACCGGTACAGAAAAGAATCCTGCCCAAGTAGCTCAAGCACCAGCGCAAACGAGAACTGTAGTTTTCACAGCAGCAGAAAAACTGCAAATACGGAGAGAAGCAAACATCGGGAGGCTTGGACCATTTCTCAAAGGTCTGAAACTACATTAGTGCGCAGGATAACAGGCAAAGAAACAGAATGGGAAATTTACTTAATAAATTTCCCTATTTATACTTAATATAATTTCATCTTTCCAATGCGGTACATCGCATAATCACATAATCAGGCGTTTTCTTCTAATCCTTCATTGTAACCAATCAGACATCTACTATTGCCCTGATTGTGCATCCCGATTCCGATCTTAGTACCGCAAATCCTGAAGGGGTTACTGCCTTGATATCAAGCATGGTATAATCCCTATCTGTATCCTTGTAGAACAATCTTCCTTCTATGGTGAATCTTCCTGCTGATTTTTTAAGATGCTCTACCTTAAAACTAAATGCGTTAAGATATAACGATGACCTCTTAGTTACAATATCTTGCAGGACAAACCACGCCAGATTCTCAATGTTACCTGCCTTCTCAATTATCTTTAACGATCTGCTTGGGTTTCCAAGAGCAGATAATTTCTTAGTATCAAGTACTATTCCAAGCAATGCTAAAGCTGCGTTCTCCAATGCCTCTTCAAAACTATCGCCATAAGCCTCAAATTCAACATCTGCCATATGCTTAAGGTATCTGAAACGCCGTTTTCCCATAAGTATCTGCCTCAAAAAAGCTATATATGTCTATCAGTACAAATTATAAACGTCCTGTGAAGACAAGAGTAACTGCTGAAAAATGATGAAACCCATATCGACGGAGGACACTGGTGTATTGTTGGAATATGATAAACGGGTAGGAATTCTCATTTTTTCAATACTCCTGGCAGTATCGGTTGCCAGCTCTTTTTATATAACCCCATTCTCAATAGGCGATACCGACCCCTCGACATATGTGGCAGTGCCTCTTCTTATGCTTCCACTATTCTCATTGTTCATGCTCAAGGAGGAGATAAAGCCTAATACAACAAAGCGTGACATAATGCTAGGGATATCCACCTTCGCCCTTCTCGCTGCGATTACTGTATTTCTGAGATATCAGCTTTCCTATCTTTTTCTTAGCTACAGAATAGACATGCTCCTATTCCCTATGCTTATAATCTCCTTCGCATTTCTCCTTTTCGGGTCTTCGAACATTCACAAATTCAAGTATATCGCCGTATATTCCATGCTTGCCTCATCTCTAATAGCCGCTCCCATAATAATGGCAAATTTTGCATTTACAGAATTCAATACACATATAATCTACCTCATTCTGCGGATATTCATACCTGGAATATCACTCATATCACCATTAACTGTGGCTACAAACGGATACCAGATAAGCATAGGAGAAACATGTGTGGGGATAGGCATACTTATCTCAATAATCTTATTTCTCATGCCACTAGCATATCTCTATAACGGAGAAAGGAAGAAGAAATTTCTATGGCTCCTAAGCGCAATAATCATCTTATTCCTGCTCAATATAGGAAGAATGTTCAGCATAGCCTTATTCTGGCTTCTTTACGGTCCAACAAGCGCCCTGATGGAAGTCCATGTCTTTGCAGGCGTTCTTCTCTTCTATATCTCCATAATACTTATGGTCCTATTATCGGGAAGATACGGCTTGGAATTAAAAACAGAGAGTCAAAAAAACAGGACTCAAAACAAAGCAGGAAAGGCAAGCAAAACAAAAAGAGCAGCAACCTATTCTGCATATGGCATAATCATAAGCATACTTATGGCAATAGCATATTTTGCCATGACTTATAACTACTCTTCAGCACTCTACATCTCGCAAATACACCTGTATACGCCTTCATATCCCAAATTAACTAGCGAAGGTGCTTATGCAATTGCAGGTTCCATATTGAATCGTTCTGAAACACTTAAAAGCATATCCCTGAGCGGAAACTTCAGCGAAATTCTCTCTGTATATGGACAAAATATAAACTACTCAGAGCCTCTAATAGTCTACATGGGCTACTACAAAAACACCGGGCTTCCCATACCTGTTTTGGGAAGAACAGGGATAAGCAGCATGCATTTCACTAACCAGAAAGGAATCTCCGGAAGTATCTATTATTTAGAATCAAACATGTCCGGATTTCTGGTGTATCATGCCATAATCCCAGATATAGGGCTAAACGGCTCTTCTGCAATTCCAATTTCAACATATCTGATACTTCCCGCTTCAGAACTAGAAACCTCCGGTGCATGCACAAATGGGTTTTCATACACCGACTACCTGATTAATATAGCAAATCCTACACTATACAATACCACTTTAAGGCAGCAGCTAAATTCAGGATACTGCCTTTTCAAAAAGGTGCTATCTTGATATTCGAATTTTCATCCGGAGCTGTGATATTCAGAAAAGACCAAGACGGAAAGATACTTTTTCTCTTATTGGAGAAAGCAAACGGCGAATATGATCTTCCAAAAGGCCATATAGAAAAAGGCGAGAGTGCTGTAGAGGCTGCCAAAAGGGAGATAACCGAAGAGACAGGATTATCGGTAGAATTTATACCCGGATTCTCAATAATGACAAAGTATTTTTTCTACAAAAACAAATCAAAGGTTCTTAAGAAGAATAAGCTATTCCTGGCTGAAGTACGTTCATCAAAGGTGACAATCTCCCCTGAACATAAAGGATATTCATGGCTTACTTTTGAAGAAATAACTGAAAAAATAAAATACAAGAACACAAAGACCCTCTTCAAAGAAGCAAGTTCCTACATAAGAAAGAAGGAATTGATGGACAAGCTTAATTCAGAATATGCAAAGCTGCCTTCTTCTGAGAAAATCTGGAATCTCAGCAAGAGGCTAGTTCCAGGAGAAGGCCCACTAAACGCTTCAGTAATGCTAGTGGGTCAGGCTCCCGGAAAGAATGAGGACGAATCGCTCAGGCCCTTCATAGGCAGGTCAGGAAAGCTGCTTTCATCCATGATGCACAAAGCAGGCATAAACAGAAGCGATACCTACATAACAAGCACTGTGCAGTTTTTCCCTCCTGCAAACAGGCTTCCTACCGAAAACGAGGTAGAGCTCTGCATGCCGTTTCTAATGCGGCAGATTGAGATAATAAAACCCAGTTTCATAATTACCCTAGGGAGCCTTTCTGGAAAAGTCCTTACCGGAGTAGAAAGCATTGAGAAGGAGCACGGCAGAATCATCAAAAGAAACTCGATTACTTATATGGTCACATATCATCCTGCAGCGGCCTTAAGGTTCAAAAGAGTGCTGGAGCTCATGTCTGAAGACTTCAAGAAATTCGGAAGAGAGATAAATGCCGGAACTATTGAAATCAATAAGGAATAAAGACATTCCCAGCCTAATATCCTGCAATGACGGGGCTCGTAGCTCAGCTTGGTTAGAGCGCTTCTCTGATAAGGAAGAGGTCGGGAGTTCAAATCTCCCCGGGCCCATTAACAACGCGTGCATGAAATCACACACCATTTACAGGTATGATATAGTGGCTTACAGTTATATCATGAATTGGCATTTTGCAACTCCTTCAGCTAGAACGAGAGGATATCGCTTTTTCGCTGGCATGGATTCAGTCACAGGCAAAAAAGCTAATCCGAATATATCCTGCCGAACACATCCTTATGGTAATGCTTTATCTCTTCAACAACAGCTATCTCCCTGAGTTCCGAAACACCTTCAATCATCTTTATCTTGTCTCTCATCACATCATCTATCTGCGAAAGGTCTTTACCGCTGATTTTTATTATGAAATCATATTCGCCGAAGACCACATATATATCGGTAACTTCAGGCAATGCCTCAAGCTCCTTCTGCACATCATCATGCTTTTCTGACACAGTCTTCAGAAGAGCCATAGAAACCACACCATGTTCCACATAGATCGAATTCAACTCAATGGTAAATCTCTTTATAACTCCCTCCCTCATCAGTCGTTTGAACCTATGCTGTATTGTTGCATCAGGATAGCCTGTTGCCTTTGACATCTTGGCAAAACTCATCCTAGAATCCTCAGATAAATGTGATATTATAGCTAAATCTATTTCATCTAATTTTATCTTATTGCTAGCTGTACTTGCCATATAACCCCTATCATTTAGTATTATACCAATAAATTAATAAATACTTAAGAAATCAACAACATTGATAAATATAAACAATATGTTAGTTTTAAACTACTGTATATGCTTATATTTGGTTTTTTACCTAATTTCATTAGATATTTGAGTATTTAATGAAACATTTAAATACCTTATTGTTATTATACTAATATAAAATCTGCAAGTTATCTAATATAACCTGTAAATAATTGATAGCAAAGATGGTAATATGAGCGCATATCAAAGCCTAGGAAAAAACTTTATGACAAAAGAAGAGATAATAGAAGTTATAGGGGACCATGCGACCTTTGTAAAGAAGGAGAAACTCAGCCTCAGGGTGCTGACTAAAAAGGAAAAATATCTGATGATAGGACTAAGAATATACATAGTAGCCATTATCGGTGTTATAATCCTGAGCCTGCTGGGCGTTATCTGACCCCATCAATATCTGTAACAAAGACAAGTATCTCTAATTTTGTATAACAAAGATCTTGCAGAGCAAGGCGATCCGATGCCCACAAAGCACATTAGCAAAACAATTAGTAAACCGACTAAGAATAAAAAAGCCTTCTTAAATGATACCACTCCAAAATTAATGACTAATGATGGGATAAAATCAGAGGATATGGTACGTGTGAGAGAGAGGCAGCAGATTGAACGCCTCAAATCAAAAAAATCGTTTTTGAAGAAGATAATGCTCTTCCTGATACTGATGGGTCCCGGAATGCTTGTTATGCTTGCAGACAATGATGCTGGAGGGGTCATCACCTATGCAATAACAGGAGCGACTTATGGGATAAGTATCTTCATCCCATTTCTCATACTTATGATTTTTGTTGCTTACATTGTGCAAGAAATGACTGCAAGGCTCGGAGCAGTAACCCATCGTGGACACGCAGAGATGATCTTCAGCAGGTTTGGAAAAGGCTGGGGCTTATTCTCCATGGGTGATCTCATCATATCAAACTTTCTTACCCTGATCACCGAGTTTATAGGAATGGGGGCAGCCTTGCTCTTCATCGGCGTGCCATTGGCCTTGGGAGTCTTAATAAGTGCCGCGATTCTTCTTTTCATACTTTCATTCCGTAGATATCTGGTCATAGAAAAGATAATTCTTGCATTTGCCGTATTGAACTTGATATACATACCACTGGCGTTCATTGCACATCCTACAATTGCACAAATACTGAAGGCTTTCTCATTTGCCGGAATACCTAGTACAGGTTCGCTGACAACATTGGTCTTCCTATTAATTGCCAATCTAGGAACAACAATTGCACCGTGGATGCTTTTCTATCAGCAATCAGCAGTTGTGGACAAAGGAAGTGTAAAGGAAGACCTATTTTACGGAAAATTGGACACCTTCATCGGTGCTGTTATGATGGGAATCATATCTGTCGCTATTGTTGTATTCACCGCTATGACATTACATACGACTGGCACAAACACTCTCTCCTACACTGACCTTGATTTTGCTAACACCATATCAAAGATCATGGGCAATTATGCCGGAGTACTATTCTCAATAGGACTGTTTGAGGCAGGTTTTGTGGCAGCATTCGCTTTAGCTTCCTCATCGGCCTGGGCATTCGGAGAAGTTATGGATCTTCCCCACAGCTTCAACAGAAAGTTCAGCGAAGCAAAGCCTTTCTATGCAATTTTCTTTGCAAGTATAATCGGCGCTGCACTTGTAGTGCTAATACCAAACGCTCCACTCGGATTCTTCACCCTGCTGGTGCAGATAACCGCGACCATACTTATGCCACCGGCTTTAATATTTCTCTACTTCCTTGTTAATGACAGGAGTCTCATGGGAGACAAAGTCAACGGAAAATTCACCAATATTGCTGTTGCCGCTATAATAATCGGAATAATTGCGATGAATACCCTTTTGGCAATCCTGCTGGTAAACGGAGGGCATATATGAAATCATATTTTCCAGCGTTTCTTTTTTCCTGAACATCTTTCCTTTATTCCGAATACATAGCAGATGCAGTTGCATGTGTGACAAGCGGGCTATCAAAAGTAAGCATAAACGGGATATTAACACGCCCCATAGCCCAGTAGGCTAACATCCATCTTCCTGTAAATATCATCTTCTTGTAACTATCTGTACAGTAACAGATTAATTTTTTCTGTTATTAATTTCCAAAGATGTAAATAACATATAAGAATCTAATCTATCTAATTCTACCAACAGCAATGATAACTGTGGCTAGTGATACTGACATCTATTCTGAAGAAAAAGTAAAACATAGGAGCCTACATCTTTATTCTGCAATTGTTCTGATAATTATTCTAGCAATAAGTCTCAGAGCCTTTTTCCTAATTCGGGGTAAATTTCTGACTGTCGGAACAATGGCTGCCGTTTTAGCAATGAAACAGACTATTGCAAATGGATACGTAATACATCCAAACCCTCTAGCCAGTTTTCCAAACCACCCATATATATTCCCCGAAACCGGCCTAATCTATTTTGCAGTATATACATACAGGATCTTTCCATTTATTGGGATATTCGGCAGTATGTACTTGATAAAAACACTTTTTACCATTCTCGGAGTCATAACCGTCTTCCTCTTCGCGAAGAAGATAACAAAAAATGCGGAGGCAGGCCTTCTCGCATCATTGCTTTACGCCACTTCCGAGATAGGAATAACCGCAGAAGCATTCAACAGATGGAAAGGCGATTCATTTGTACCAATACTCCTTTTGTTTTCTGTATTAATGCTTCTGCACTTGATAGAAAACAAAAACCATTATAACTCATTTAAAAAAATAGGATTCTTCCTGCTAATCACAGTTCCATTGGTTTTCTCATACTACATCTGGAATGGCGGTTTATATGTAACTGCAGCATTCTTCTTCATACTGACTGCACTCATCATATCTAACATAATCCCAGATACTAAGAAACAGGCCCTCGCGATTATACTAATCTTCGCAGCAGCTTGGACAGCATTCGTCTTCTTTCATCTAAACAACGCAATAAGTCTAGGTCCCATAAACTTAACTCCCCATCTTTTCATAGAAGACATACTTCAGCTTCTAGGGCAGCTCGAATCCGCTTATTATCTTCCGTCTCTGATATACCATACCTATCTCTATTATATATGGGTTTTAGCAGGATTTCTGTCGACCTTTGGCTTGTTAATAATAACCATCAGGTTATACAAGCCTTCTTTAAAGGACAAAAATCAAAAAAGCGCATACACTGCAATACTGGCAATGCTTTTGTTTGGGATACCATTTGCAATTATTCAATATAGATTCAATTCATTAGTATATCTTCCAATCTCGATAATTGCAGGATGTTCAATAGCATTAATTCCAGATATCTGGAAACGGAACATGAAAATCTTCATACCTTCCATAATCACAATAGTCTTAATATTTGCAATATACCAGATAATCTCAACGCCACAATACACCGGCATGAGCCAACAGTTCCACCGCGAACTTTACTGGATTGTTAACAATACACCTAAAAACGCAACATTCCTGAATTTTGATGGTGATGGTACCGCCATACAATACTGGGCAAACAGGACCACATACAGCGATACGAACTACGCCGATAATCAAACTGTAGTAAATGACTATTACTCTTTTCTTTATGCACGTGCAGGAAATTTCTCATATCTAAACCAGATAAAACCAGACTATTTGCTTATCCATCAAGTTCCTTCGATAAACAATGATTACAACAGATCATTCAACGGAAGTAATATCCAGTATCTGATAGAATGGACAAGATCCCCACACCCCAACTTCTATTATGACGGAGTACTCTTCAATCTTGTTTATGCTAATTTCACTCCAGAATACATAAACAACGGTACTATCCTATTCCGGTTATTTTACATGAATGAGAGCGAAGTTGCAAAATTATTGAAGGTGAACAACAAAAATTACACCTGACTACTGGTTTTTTAAATTCTTATGTTCCTAATATCAATAATGCTGCAAAATAAGCAGAATTAGTTGATATAATGACAAATAAGAATCTCATAATCGCATCAGTTGGAATAATTGTCATAATTGCTGTTATAATAGCTGCCGTTTCACTTACTTCTTCAGTACCAAAAACATCTACCACTTCAACAACCTCTCCCGGAACTACGTCAGTTAATACTTCTGTACAAAATCAACAGATATCCACATCAGTCCTGCTTACTGATCCCCCAGTAGTTCCAAATGGCACAACCTCCCTTCTGATACATTACTCTTCAATAAGCATACATTCAATATCTTCTAATGGCTGGCTGTCATCAAACACACAAGGAAACATAAACCTGCTGAATCTCACCAACACCTCAGTAGTTCTCGCAAATCTCAACATCTCGCCAGATTCCAGCCCTAATCTTGTAAGGTTCTATATCTCAAATGCAAGCATAACAATAAACGGAACAGTGTACAATGTCACAGTTCCAAGCGCAGAGGTTACGGCTGAAATTTCTAACTACACCAGCGCAAATGCTTATCTGACTTCAAGTATACTAATGCAGTTCTCTCCTACTATAGTTACTATATATACTAACACAACTCCAGACTTCATACTTGTTCCTTCAGTAAAGGCTGTGGTAGTCGGGAATGTATTGGCTGGAAAAAGGCCTCAGGAAGGCGAAATGCTTCCATTGACTAAGGCTGAAGACAGATCTCTCAAAGATGCAACTCCAAATATAACAATTACCAATGCTTCGATATCCCAGTCGAATAACACTACCACCGTATCGTTCACTGTTACTGACAACTCAAATTATTCTGTAAACCTCATGCATGCAAGCATAAATGGGGAGGAGAACATAAGCATCAACACCACAGCGGCATCTGCTGTTGCGAATTCAATAACAAGAAGGGTAGACGACATAGTAAACCAGATTCAAAACAATACAGAAAACGCATCAATCAATTCTACTGACAAAACTCAAGTAAACGAAAGCAGTTCAGGGTATAACACCCATACTGACATAAACGAATCGACAAACGCAAGCACTAAGTATCCTGCTGAAAATTCCTCAGCAAGTTCCTCTGTAAACATATCAATTACAGGCAACGGCAAGCTAATAACTCCTGCAACAAACCAGCGAATATCATCCACATTCAAAACCGGATTAGGGATTGGAAAATTCAACAACTACAACATAGAACTTTCAGACAGGCTTGAAAATGACATGAACGGGATAGCAGGAAACTCAACATTAAGCACTTTTGTAAACAACTCAATAATGAACGGCACATTAAATACAACTTCTTTCAGAAATGAGCTATCCGATAAAATAGAAGGCTTCATATCGCAAAGATATAAAGAAAACGAGGCCTTCCAGAATCATAATCATGTAATACAATTCCAGATATCTGGAAACGGAACCCTACAGTTACCTTTCTCAGAAGACCAATTTGCAAATAATCTGGGATATGCGCTTCAACCTGGACAATCCCATACCTTCACATTTATTGGAAGGATGACCCTTGCAAATGGACGTATGCAGATATCACTCATTCCTGGGCAGAATTATACTCTAAATCTCCAGGGAGACATGGGTGCGAGGGCAGAGGCAAATCTCACTGCAAGATAATGCGTGGGCAGAGCCTTTCAGCTCTTCTACGAATGAACTGGGAAAAAGGAAAACTTTAGAACAAAGAAAGCAGTATCCCCCGGATTTGGATTTGGACTCTCCTGAAGCAAAAAGGTTTATAGTTATCTCATGTATTAGAAAGTAAGATGTTTTTAAACTAAGTGATTAGATGAATTTATGGCATGACATAGAAACCGGGCCCGAAACTCCGAAAGTAATAAATGTAATAGTCGAAATACCTAAAGGCAGCACAAACAAATATGAATACGACAAAAAGAACAATCTTATAAGACTGGACCGGGTTCTCTTCTCCCCTGTATATTATCCCGGAGACTATGGCTTCATACCAAAAACCCTATCAGAAGACAACGATCCGCTTGATGCAATCATAATCCTTGACAAGCCAACCTACCCTGGCGTTCTTGTGGAAGCGAGGCCTATAGGCGTGCTGATGATGGAGGATAACGGAGAAAACGACGAAAAAATACTCTGCGTGATAAAAGGGGACCCAAGGTTCAGCAAAGTGAACGATATCAAAGATGCAAATGAGCACGAACTGAAGGCCATTGCACATTTCTTTGAGGTATACAAAAAACTAGAAAACAAGGTTACTAAGATACAAGGCTGGAAAGATTCAGGAGATGCCTACAAAATCATCTCGGAAGCTATCGAACGATACGAAAAAAAGTTCAATGCGGAAAAGCACTGAAAGCGAATCCCAACAAGGCCCAAGTATTTATTCTTCCTGCCTAAATAAATGCAAAGATATTTTATATATAAGATTCATTAGGTAAAAACATGGATGCGTTTTCCAACGAATCAACCTACAAAAAATTCCTAGAGCAAGGCGATGAGCAGAGATTCGATCTTTTGTTTGATGGTGCCTTAGAAAAGGCTAAGAGGGAGATTTTCAATAAACGAT
This sequence comes from Microcaldota archaeon, assembly GCA_021845465.1. Next base: position 9,548 of record JAKBRL010000018.1, on the reverse strand, counting down.
TTCCTGCATACATAGGTGGAAAGGAGATAATAGCAGAAAAAGAGCTGACCGAATACTCTCCTATAGATGGCATGCTGATAGGCAAATTCCAGTACTGCACAAGGGAAGACGCCGGAAAGGCTGTAGACGCCGCTTTAGATGCGTTTTCCGGATGGTCAAAAACCGACTACAGGGAGAGGGCTGCAATAATGCGCAAAGCCGCAGATCTCTTCAGAAATCAAAAATTCCTGATATCGGCTATAATGAGCGTAGAGAACGGAAAAACAAGATACGAATCTGTAGGGGAAGTTGACGAAGCCATAGACTTTCTGAATTATTACGCATACGAACTGGAGAAAAACAAAGGATATGGGATAAGGAAAAAAATAGGCGAGAGCCGAGTCAAGGTATCTGCAGGATTTCAAGGGGCTCCTGGAAACAGTGAGCAGATATCCAACATTATGAAACCATACGGTGTCTTCGGGGTAATAGCTCCATTTAATTTTCCAATATCCATATCTACCGGGATGAGTTCGGCCGCATTGATAACCGGCAATACTGTTGTATTCAAACCGTCATCTACTGACAACATGACAATGCTGACCGGATTATACATATACAAGATATTCGAGGAGGCAGGAGTCCCTCCTGGCGTTTTCAATTATATCACCGGGCCTGGTTCTGAACTGGGAGACGAGCTTGTATCAAATCCCAAAGTAAAGGGCATAATCTTCACAGGCTCAAAAAAGACAGGATTCGGAATGATGGCAAAATCCTATAGTTTAGGTTTGCATAAAACATTTATTGTAGAGCTCGGCGGCAAGGATCCGGCCATAGTATCAAAAAGTGCAGATCTTGATATTGCAGTTGAAGGCATATTAAGCTCAGCGTTTGGATACTCAGGGCAGAAATGCAGCGCATGCTCCAGGGTATATGTACAGGAGTCAGTAAAAGAAGAATTCATAAGCAAGCTTTCTGAAAGAACCAGGAACCTGCGCATAGGGAACCCGCTGGTAAAAGAAAATTATGTAGGTCCACTGATAAGCCAAAAATCACTCATAAAATTCAATGAGGCTGTTGCAGAGGCCGAAGCCCACGGCAGAATAATCTGTGGTGGAAAAATTGCAGGCCCTGGAGCTGAAGGAATCTATGTTGAACCCACCATCGTAGAGATCGACCATTCAAACAGGTTATTCCACGAAGAGCTCTTCCTTCCATTCCTTGTGATAGACAGCTATAAGGACTTCAGCGAGGCAATTGCCAAGGCGAATGACACCGAGTACGGACTGACTGCAGGGCTTTACAGCAAAAACAGGACCGAAATCAACGAATTCCTAAAAAAGATAGAAGCAGGGGTAGTATATGTAAATAGGAAGATAGGCGCAACTACCGGGGCTATGGTAGGTTCTCAGGTTTTTGTAGGCTGGAAAGGCAGCGGCACAACTGGAAAGGGAACCGGAGGCAGATTCTATCTGCAGCAATTTCTGCAGGAACAGAGCCAGACAGTTGTAAAGTGATCCGTTGTTCACAAAACTACTTTATCTTACAACAAAATTCAAGACAAGAAAGGCAAGATGCAACGGAAAGATCTTTGAGCTCATGGTTGCAGACTCTCCAACAAAAAAAATGCTAGGTCTCATGCACCGAAAGTCTCTTCCTGAAAATAAAGGAATGCTCTTTCTCTTCAACCGGGCAGGAAGATATGATATATGGATGCTAAACATGAATCTTCCTATAGACATACTATGGCTAGATTCCAAATCAAAAGTCATCAAAATAATTGAAAATGCAGAGCCTTGCAGCTCATTCTTCAAATGCATCCCCTACTCCTCCCCACACAATGCGATGTACATAATAGAGCTAAATGCCGGAGCGTCAAGAAAAAATTCTATAAGGAAAGGCAGCGTATTCTCATTTCAGAAAGGATAACCCTCCAACGTTTTCCACATAAGAAGGCTTTTAGTGTTTTTGCATATAAACCTATACTGAATATATATGACAGAGAATTCGGGCGAAAGCCAGAACAATCAACCTGAAATCTTAGGCGAAAAGATATATGAGCTAGCAAAGCGCAGGGGATTTTTCTATCCCAGCAACGAGATATACGGAGGTCTAACAGGCTTCTATGACTATGGAAGCACAGGCGTTCTTCTAAAAAGAAACCTGGAGAACCTCTGGCGCATGCACTTCCTGAGATTCAATGACAACTCCTTCGAGCTGGAACCATCACAGATAATGCCCGAACCTGTATTCATAGCTAGCGGCCATATAAAAAATTTCATAGATCCGAGTGTAAGATGCAAGAAGGAAGGCATATACTACAGGGCAGATCATATAATAAGCGAAGCCACCGGTGAAAATGCCGAGGGAAAGAAGCCGGAGGAGCTAGAGCGGCTTATAACTGAAAGAAAGATAAGATGCCCAAAATGCGGAGGCGAGCTTGGGGAGGTCAAAGTCCTCAACATGATGCTTCAGGTAAAACTCGGCGCAGAAGGGGACACTATTGCATACTTAAGACCTGAGACAGCTCAAGGAGTATATGTAAATTTCCTGCGCCAGTTCAATATACAGCGCGGGAAGCTTCCAATGGGGCTTGCCATAATCGGCAAGGCCTTCAGAAACGAGATCTCCCCAAGACAGCTACTCATACGCCAGAGGGAGTTTACACAGGCAGAGCTCCAGACGTTTATAGATCCAAGCGAGATCGAGAGCGTAGAGAGATGGGATGATATCAAAAATTACCAGCTGAGGCTTCTGTATTCAGGAAAAGACGAAATCCAGACATTCAGTTGTGAAGATATCGCATCATCTAAAAAGATACCCAAATTCTATGTATACTGCATGGCAAAGATGCAGCAATTCTTTATCGACATACTGGGATTTCCTCCAGACAAATTCCGCCTGAGGGAACTCTCCCAAGAAGAACGGGCATTCTACAACAGGCTTCATTTTGACTCTGAAGTATATCTGGAAAGCCTGGGTGAGTATAAGGAAGTAGGTGGAATACATTACCGAACAGACCATGATCTAAATGGTCATGCCCAAATATCAAAGAAATCCCACGAAATACTTTATAACGGAAGAAGATTTGTACCTCATGTCGTAGAGCTAACTGTAGGGATAGACCGGGTTTTCTATTCTATAATGGAATTATTTTATAATCCAAAATCCGTGAAACGGGAATGGGAATGGATGGCATTTCCAAGAAGGCTCTCCCCATTTCAGTTTGCGGTATATCCTCTGGTAAACAAAGACGGGATTCCCGAATCAGCTATCAAGGTGGCTGAAAAACTAAAGAAAAGATACGAAGCCTTCTATGACTATTCAGGAAGCATAGGAAAGAGATATGCAAGAGCTGACGAGATAGGCATACCTTTTTCTATAACAATAGACTACCAAACACTTGAAGACAATACCGTTACAATAAGGGATAGGGATACCACGCTGCAGTCACGTGTAAGAATAGAGGAGCTTGAAGCCGAAGCGGGCAGGCTTCTGGGCTTCTGAATGACAACCCTGATACTGATTGTCGTATTTTTATTATAACTTGTTACCTGTACACTTCAAGATGAAGCCTGAAACATTTCTAACAATCAGCTATCAAAAAATTTCATAATTCTGCCCACTAACCAACCAATTCTGCCGGTTTTATAAAATCAGTCCCCATCAATCAAACGCGCCTGAATATAAACTCAAATTCCTAAGCCTGTTTATCTCACGCGGACCTGTTACCTAACCGGAGGCGAAATGATTTAAATATTAACTCCTTAAGGCTAATCATGAGGACACTTCTAAAATACTCTGCGTTTTTGATGATTGCCGCATTCTTTTTAGGCACTGTGAGTGGATACACTACACAGATACATGCTCCTGCTGTTCTTCTAAGCGAGAACCAGGGAGTGCTCACTGTAATACAGCTTAATCTGACTCAGGGCAATGGCAATGTGTCAATAAGCGGCCCATCAAAGGTCGGGAATTCAACTCTTCAGTCAGCTATTACGGCAGCAAACTACGCCTCAAAATATCTAGGAGTGAACGAATCCAACTACAATTTCTCGTATACAATAGAGGACAATGGCTCAGATGTCTCAGGCCCTAGCGGTGGTCTTGCATTAACCCTCCTCGCAATCTCCGCCCTGGAGCATACACAACTTCGCGGAAATTTCACGGTTACCGGAACCATCTCTCCTTCCGGCCTGGTAGGACAGGTAGGCGGAGTATATGACAAACTTAACGCGGCAAAGAGATACGGAATGAGATTCGCACTGATTCCTTCAGCCTCGCAGCAGAGCATAGAATATCTCATCTACTACATAGCGCAGCAGGAATTCAGGATTCCCGTGGTAGAGGTATCAAACGCATCGCAGGCACTTCCTTATGCTACAGATAAATATACTCCAAAGATAACTCCGCTAGCACTTAATTTCTCAAGCGACTACAAGCTCAAAGGTCTGCCCATGGCTCCTGTAAACTGCAGCGATTGCAACATGAGCTATTTCAGGCAGCTCATCAACTTCACATTCGGAATGCTCTCTAATTCCACAAACCTGATATCCGGAAACCTGAGTGTTGTAAAACCCCAGATCGACTCACAGCTCAGAATCTATGAAAACATATCCGGAAAAGGATATCTATATCAGGGAGCAGATCTCGCGTTCCTGCAATATCCTACTGTGTTCACTCTGATGAACTCTGGCAATTACAGCGTTCAAGGCGCAAATAATATCTTCAATAATGTATATTCGTACTGTTCTTCATTGACGCCTCCAAATATGACCACTGCCAATTACGAATATGTAGTCGGAGGGCAATTAAGGCAGGAATGGGCAATGCAAAATCTGGCAGAGATACATTCATTTATAAACGCATCAAACACAACAGACGATGTTATCTTTGGCCTAAACAATATAGCTCCATCATATGCATGGTGCAGAAGCACTTCTGAGATGTATCACATAGCAGGAGAGATAGGAGGAACTCCAATGGGCTACTCTTCAAAACTCAAATCGGAAGCACTGGCAGCGATAGACAGGGCAAACGCTTCAGGCACAGCTGTACCTTTATATCTTCTTGCAGCAGAATCCGCATATAACTCAAGCCAATATCCTGCAGCCATTTTTGGTGCGGACTATTCTGTCTCTTTCAGCGCAAATGTAAATCCTTCAATAAACAACACCGAATTGTTGTCCATGATAAATGCAAACGCTGCAAATTCGACATATGGCATATGGTCATCAGAATTTGCCAATTCTGCGATGTTTGCAGCATACCAGGCAAACCTCACGGGAGGCAACGAAACATATAATCTTACAAGCGCATATGTAACATCGGAGCTTGCTGCGAATCTTGCAAATGCAGAAGAGGAGACAGCATCTGGCCTTGTTCCTATAAATGAAAGCATTGCAAACGTGCTCACCCAAAACACGCAGACTGCAACCACACAACCTGAAAACAGCACAGCCATAACCTCTATAGAATACCAACTCAATCAGATCTATTCCGTGCTTCTGATATTGGTTATCATAGTCGCAATACTCGCCCTGATACTCTTCTTCATATTGATAAGGCTATTCAGGCTTGGAAATGAGAATATTCGGAACACTGCCAGAAATACCAACTCCAGGGCCGCAAGCCAGAAAAGGAAGGTGTAATCAATGGAAGCCAAAAAAGGCACCGATGTCTTCTGCAGCGAATCGATAAACAAAGGAATATTCTTCAGGACAGAGCATACCATGGCTTTATGCGACATAGCCCCTGTAGTCTATGGCCATTCTCTCATAATACCAAGAAGACATGTACTTGACTTTTCGGAGCTGAGCGAAGAAGAAGTGTTGGACATGCAATCTGTGATAAAGAAGGTCAAGCCAGTGATTCTGAAATTATATGGGGACAGCTCGAATTCTTATGATCTCACCGCACAGATAGGGGAGTATTCGGGAATGAGCGTAAGGCACCTCCATTTCCATATAATACCACGCAGGAAAAACGACGAATATCAAGAAGGCAAGAGTGTCTTCGATGCCATAGAACATGTAAAGCGCCTCGATAATGACGAGTATCTGAAGAGAGTGGCTATCCTAAGAAAAGAACTAGATTGGCGCGAGTAATATGGCAATAAGGGCAAGCCCCATGGCTACCAGTGAAAGATTCCTTGCAAGATCATAAAACCTCCTATCCGACTTGACTAAAAATCCTATTCCTGTGTAAGCAAGCATTATGTCCGTTATGGTTATGGGCAGCGCATATACCAGATTCATCTTGAATGGAGCAACCCTAAAGAAAATGTAGGCACTTATGGCAATTGCAATTATGTATAGCAGAAGCGCAATGGCAGCACTTGCCATGGTCCCTATTATTCCAGGAAGCGATCTTATCTTCCTTGCCTTTGAATCTCCTTCAATGTCTCTTATGGTGCCATGGATCTCCCTTGCCAGCCCGCTGAGAAAGATCATGCAGAATATTAGGATTATTCCATTGCCCAGCTCGCTGCTTACCACATAGCTGCCGTATATGAAAGGTATTGCCATTGAGAATGCGATATACGAATTTCCTACGAATGCTATCTCTTTAAGTTTATAGCTGTAGAGAAGGGCAAGAATGCCGAAAACCAGCGCTATCACGAAAACTTCCCAGTTTATGAGTGCGCTGGCAACCAAACCGATCAGCATGCTCAGTATTGTTATATAGACAGCATCGGAAGGCTTCATATCTCCTGTCACAAGCGGCCTCTTTCTGTTGTTCATCCTGTCTACTTCGAGGTCAAAATAATCGTTTACTGCAAATGACGACATGCTTATGAATACCGGGGAGACAATGCTCAAGATCAGAATCCAGGCTCCAGGCAGCCTTCCCGCTATCATCTCCGCAGCAAGCACGGCTATCACAAGCATGGCACTATGCTCCATGCGCGTAAGCCTAAGCAGAGCCATCAATCTCATGATAGAGCTTTGTATCCCAATTATTAAATTCTTTGGCAAATTCAACCTATGTCCTCCCAACTTCCCATTATCCCTAGCGCAAGGCAGCATAACCACAGTTTCTCCAGACTTGAAATACGGCCAAACATCCTTGCAAGCCAAGCGTGCTGTTGCGTCTATATGCAATACCTCCTAAATACCAAAGCTTAAAAAGTCTAACACGCCAAAGTATAATCGCAGCAGTAAGACGGGAAGCTAGGGGTTTCCCACACCGCAAATCCCCTTCAGGCGGGTCTCAAGCCGACAGAGTATTATATGCAGTACATGGGAACCTTGCTGAAGCGTCGAAGTCTTGCCTTTGGTGGTGGTTCTACATGTGAAACGGGCCAGGCCGGAAGGAGCAACCCTAAGTATATTGCCCATTGGCTTACAAGGCCAAAGGCGTACAAAGCGCCATGCTCTGAAGATACAGGGCGGAGTGGATGCGGGTCAAACCCATGTGCCCTTATGGTGCAATGTCGGCCTCTGCTGCAAGAACCTGCCGGGTTCGCCTAGTGGTAGGGCGGCAGCCTGCTAAGCTGTTTGGCTGATTTAGCCTTCGCGAGTTCGATTCTCGCACCCGGCGTATTTAGAATAAAGAGACAAGAATACCAATAACTAAGTGTATAAGTCAAAACGGCAACACACAAAAGCAGCCTTATATAATCTACTGCATGTAATCTTGGATTTATAGGCATGCCAGGATGGCAGATCGGCTATGCGTCCGCCTGCAGAGCGGAGTAGGGGGGTTCAACTCCCTCTCCTGGCTTAATATGAATGGTCAAAAACCCTTCAACAATTTTTTCTGCCGCAAAATCCACAAACTCCCCAATCTGCACTCACATACAAATATGACCTGCCAAAAATCGGAGAGGCATCTGATTTCTTTTTATTTTCTTGTGTAAACTATACTGGATATATAATTTTATAATTCGGTTTAGGAATAGATTTAAATAATAATACAATAATGGATATGTATGGATTTGTTCTCAAAAGCAGTTATTTCTGCATTGGTTCTTATAGTAGTGATGTTCTCAATATACCAAATAGAAAGTTCAAGCAGGCCTGTATCACAAGTAAGCGCCCAGCAGGCAGATTCTCTTGTATTGCATTATCTTGAGAATACAGTACCAAATTCTACAATAAATATAACCAACACCACCCCTTCCCAATATCCGGGAAGCTGGCATATAACAACCTCTGTCATAACTAACTCAACTTCACCATGTCCTTCCTATCTCATATACTCATTCGATTACCCGAAATACGGCTTTGTATTCAGGGTAGATAATACATACACGAGCAGATGCCAGATATACGGTACCAGATCGGGAAACACCCTAGTGGGCTCATATCCGGTCGCAATAACTCTCTCTTACCTGGACAACATCTCCCCGGTAATATCATTTATATCAAAATACGGATTTTCAAACGTAAAAGTAAATGCCGTGTATTATAATTCCACTACCTATGTTGGGAAAAAATACTCCAACGTATGGATGATCAATTATACTTATTACAATGCTCCAAACAACGTAACTGTTCTGCTTTCCCAGATAAACGGAACGGTTTTATACCCTAAATAAACGCCATCTCTATTCTTCAGATCCTTTTGACAAATGTCAACCTTCTCACTGGAAAACCTGAATCATCCTGTCTAACCTGTGCCAATTTTTCCGGAACAAACCCATTTCTTTCAAGAAAACAAATCCCTGCCTTATTATCGCTTGAAACTTCTGCCAATACTCTAATTATGCCTTGCTTTCCTGCATCCAGCAATGCCCTTTTCAGCAAGGCGTTTCCTATTCCTGCCCTCCTGTTCTCAAGGCCCACTATAATCCCCAATATCCCTGTATTCTTATCAATTCTGATTATCTCGCAGTTTGCAAGTATTTTCCCATCTTCTTCAGCAATAATGTCTACAGAGGTGCCATCCGATAGCATATCCAGCTTATTCTCAAACAAGAAACGGAATGCTTCCTTCCCAGGAATCTCCTTGAAATTAAACGCCGTAGGCGTATCTGCAAACACATCGGCAACAAGCCGGAAGACTTTTTCGAAATCTTTACTTCCAATATCTCTTATTTTCAAGTCTAATACCTAATAAACACTCCAAGCGCAAACTTTTTTATTCTTACCATCAATATGTTAGGTATGCCTATAAATAGGGTTACAGCAAAACGTATGCTTAAGGAAGCCGGCGCAGAAAGGGTAAGCCTGCAGGCTGCCGAAGAGCTTGCCGAAATAATAAACAAGTATGCATACGGAATAGCGAAGAAGGCTGTAAATCTAGCCGCACACGCTAAAAGGAAGACAGTAAAGAAGGCGGATATAGACCTGGCTGTATAGCTCTCAGTAAACTACTGTCTACTTTTGGCACATCTTCTACGCCTATCTTAATCTATAGAAAATATCTTCCTATGCCTATCTATACCGTAAACGTAATAGCTCCCAATACCTTCAATATGGCTATGGTTCCTACGGCCGGAAGTCCGAATAAAGCAGTGCTAATTATCACAGCCAAGCTAAAAGGAATTCCCAATGCAAAAAAGTAATTAAGTAAAAATATGGCAACAAAGCCTAGGATGCTGTTTATAAGTATTCCGAAAATCC
>JAKBRL010000017.1 GCA_021845465.1 Microcaldota archaeon | reverse complement strand
GGATATGACTTTTCAAATCCTCCAAGCCCAAGCTTATCCAGCATTATCTCTGATTTGGTCTCCTTCTCAGAATCGCTTAGATTCATTCTTGAACAGCCTATCTTTACATTCTCAAGATTTGTCAACCATGGAAGAAGTGCAAAATCCTGAAAAACGAATCCTATTCCTATCGATGGCCCTCTCACCTCTTTCCCAAGATACATGACCTTTCCTTTATCAGGTTTCATGAGCCCTGCTATTATTCTAAGAAGGGTGCTCTTCCCACAGCCGCTCGGCCCTATTATGGATATGAATTCATCCTTTTCGCAATCAAATGAGAGATCATCTATTACTGGGGAGTCTTCATCTACCGAATATGAAATATCCTTTATCTGTATCATCTTCTGGCGCATTTATTCATCCTCCGTATATCTTTGCAAGCCTTCTGTAGAGCCTCTTCCATAATAATGTATTTATAATTATAATCATGGCAGTCATATTTATCAATGTAAGTAACATTAGCGGGAGATTATTTGCAGCCAAAGAAAGGACAAGAAGTTTTCCTACTCCTATACTAACCTGCGATACTACCTTTGTCCCTATGTTGAAGTATTCTGCAACTATTGCAGCATTCCATTCCGCAGCGATGCCTGTTATGGCTCCTGTAATCAGCCCTGGTATGATAGCCTTCACATATATCTTTTTCCAAGCTTCTCCGCCACGCACGCCATAAATATCCTTGACCTCAAGAATATTCGGCGGCAGCGTCTTGGCTATGCTCAACGTACTGAATATTATATACCATATTCCCGAGAGGAAGAATACTATAAATGCCACCAATTCCCCATAGTAAGGCATGCCTTTAAGCCCGGTAACTATAGCAGGCAGAAGAACTGTTGCAGGTATTGAAGATAGTATCTGGAAGAAGAGCACATATCTGGAGCTGTGCCTTGTCACAAATATTATATAGACACTTATCGGTATTCCAACTGCCAGCATCAATGCAAAGGCAAGCCATATTCTTGTAAATGAGTAGACAAAAGCCTTTATTACCTCAAACTCGTAGCCTACCATCTTAGGGCTAGTAAGGAAGAATGCGGCTACGCCTACTATTATAATCAGCATCATAGCATATTTTATCAGGTATCCGAACCTGTCAAGGGTTGTTGTTTTATCAACATTTCCATACATATATTTCTTAGATCCGGCTGACTTACTTCTGCCTGCAACGTTATCCTTAGGCCCTATTCTCTTAATTATCCTAGAGCTTATAGACTTCATTACCTTCGCGTATGTTACGGCTTTAGGAAACGCTCTGGTTTTCTGCTTCGCAGAATGCTTGTTATACCTGCTGGCGTAGTCTTCAAAAGGCTTAAAGAAAAGAAATCTCGTCGCTATCACAAACATGACAAATATGATCAATGCCATTCCATAAGAAACAACGCTTCCTGTTATCGCAGGAGAAGCTATGGCTGCTCCTATTCCTGTCTTAACCGCATAATTAGCGTTTCCAGTAGAAAATATCTCACTTGTCACAAGATAGAATAGCCCTATCGACCATGACAGAGTGGATTGTTCAGCAACTTTAGGCAGCACAGCAGGCAGATATACCTTTCTAAATTCTTCCAACTTAGAGAGCCCATAAAGCTTAGAGAGCTCCCCATATTCTTTAGGAAGTAATTTCATGGCTTCATACACTCCAAGGATTATATTCCAAACCATGCTTGTTATTATCAGAAATACTACGGCAATGTTTATACCAAGGCTTCCAGGCAATGTTCCAACTATTAAGAATATCACTACGGGGAAGAACGCCAGTATCGGCACTGTCTGCAAAACGTCTATAACTGGTATTATAATTCTTTCAGCAAATCTATGCGTGGCCGCGTAAATTCCCAGTATAATGCTTATTACTATTGAGACTCCAAGAGCTGCGAACATTCTTATCCAGGAAAAGCCAGTGTCTATTATAAGCGATATTGCAAGATTTAATAAGCCTGCTATTTGATACTGCATCCTAAATACCTAGACAAAGACTATACTCTAATTCCTGCAAACCAAGAGTGTTTTAACAACTCTACCAATATCTATTTCGGCTATAAGAAATATTTTAAATCTATGCCTATCAAACAAGCCTTAAGGTATCCCATATTCCTTTTTATTTATTGCTTAGTCTATAGTTTTGTTAACCATGGGACTAATTTCTGGATGCTCTATGTATTGTACAGGGATCTCGCTTCATTCAAAAAATGATCAGATCAAAAATCATAAGAAATTCTCTCAAATATTATTGAGAAAAAACAAAATGATAAATGATTCGCCCCGCAAACTCATCATTTCAATGGTGGGTTAGGGGCGTGAAAAGGTATATAAGAATGGAAAACAAAACAGGAAACATGGAAACAACGCGTGCCTACAAGTTCAGGATATATCCTGACACAAAGAGGCAGATAGCAATAGACGACGCTATTTCCATATCTCAAAGGCTTTACAACAAACTCCTTGAGAAGACGATAGAAGCACACAAATCAAATCCCAATTCAAAAATATCGCAGAGAACAATAAACCAATTCCTCAATGAAATAATAAAGGAGGATAAAGAATATCTGCAACTCTACGCACATGTCAGAGTAGACATACGCAATAGGCTTTTGAAGACCTACCAAAACTTCTTCAGGAGATGCCAGCAAAAGAAGTCAGGTGCAAACATAAAGGCAGGATTTCCACGCTTCAAATCAAAGGACAAATTCAATTCTATAACGCACATAGAAAACAACGGTTCGTTCAGGATAGAAAAGGGAAGGCTGAGAATATCAAAAATAGGAACTATGAAGATAGAACAGCACAGAAATATAACAGGGAACGTAAAGGCGATGACTATAAAGAGGGAAGGTAGGGAATACTATGCAATCTTCACAGCAGAGCAGATAATAAATCAACCAGAGGTAAAAAACACGAATCCGGTAGGCATAGACATGGGGTTAAACAATTTTATTGCACTTTCAAACGGAGAAACAATCCAGAAACCGAAGTTCTTCAAAAAGAGAGAGAAAAGAATCGCAAGATGGCAAAGAATAGTTGCAAGAAGGCATAAAAGCTCAAAGAGAAGGGAAGATGCGAAGTTCAGGCTTCAGGAGGAATGGAAAGGAATAACCAACCAGTCCAACGACTTTATGCACAAACTATCTGACAAACTGGTGCATGGAGGATTCACCTCATTTGCAGTAGAATCATTGCATATAGAAAGCATGCTGAAGAACCATCGCCTCGCCCAGTCAATACAAAATGCTTCATGGAACAGGTTCATCCAACTCCTCTCATACAAGGCTGAAAGTGCCGGTATGAAGGTAATAAAAGTAGATGCAAGAAATACCTCAAGGGAATGCGGTAATTGTGGCAACATAACGGACATGCCACTATCTGTGAGAGAATACAACTGCGGCAGATGCGGCATGCGGTTGGACAGGGACATAAACGCCGCAATAAATATATTGCATAGAGCAACTACCCTCGGTCAGAGGGGAAGTCACGCTCAGGGAGAGAATGTAAGACCTCAAAGGGAGGCAGTCCTCGAAGAACTGAGAACATACCCTGCAAATGCAGGGGAAGCCAACGACCTTTAGTCGTTGGAGGGTGTCACATAATGGCATATAAAAGAAACAGGAAGAATAAAAATGCTTCAAAAAGCCATAAACCCAAGACAGTTAAACGAAAGAATCCACAAAAAAATTATGGCAAGGATAATACTACAATATCTAGCAAAAGCAGTATCTCTATTTCCCAGCGTGAAGATTCAGGACAGAAGGCCCTATCCTCCAGTGACATTGAAAGCATGCTTATACAATGGATATCAGCAAGAAGCAGTCCACTACCGGCATCTAGGCTTCTGCTTCCCGATCTCCTCTTCTCTTCTGCAGAATCCCTCAATGAACTTGGATATTCATATGGTTTCCAAATAGGCAGAAAGACCTCAATGATATTCAAAGGCAACAATATCAATGCGCTCGTCAATCTCCTCGAAGCTTCAGGATTAGGCCGAGTATTATATCTTCCATCGCCAGACCGTGCGGTAATCCGTTCATCAAAACTGGAGAAAGTCGCATGCAACACTGGCATAAACATGCATGCATACGAGGCAGGCCTTATATCAGGATATCTTTCATATAATTTAACCCGTGAGATACACACGTATGAAACATCTTGCATATACAACGGTTCAGACAGATGTCAATTCATCTCCGAATCATCTAAAGAAAAAGAAGGCAAAAAACAGCATATACCTGCGAAATGGAATATTGGATTTCTATCTGAATATATCAAGCTTCCAGCCCACAATAAAATAACCGGAGGAGAAGCCGAATATACCTTACTCGGAGTGCTTCCATTTATCGATGAAAGCACTACAGAAAGTTCTTCCAGGCTTATGTTTTCTGCAGGAAGAGAACTTGCCTCTTCAAAAAACGAATACACTGAAATAATAGAAAGGCTTGCCTCATTATTCTGCATCTCAGGTGTAAAAATTAGAAAAAGAGGAGAAAAAACTGACATCATTCTGAACTACGGCCTGGAAAACTCGGCAGCGGGCTTCATAGAGTTTAGCACAAAGGCATTTATAGGCTTTCTTAGTAAACGTTTTAATTCTTTAATAACATTAAATAAGCGCAGAACAAAAGAAGGGTATGAGGTCACAATAAGTTTTGAAGGTGTATGATTGGGAATTGAATTTCTGGATCCTTTGCTGAAGTACGTACCTGGCGTGCGCAAGCCTTCCAAACCTCTAACCTTCAAGGATAAGCTCAAATGGACCGGCATAATAATGGTCATATACTTTGTAATGTTTGCTACTCCTGCATTCGGAGTAAGAATATCCTCCCTGCAAAACCCAACCCTGCAGATAATCAATATAATATTTGCAGCAAGGCTAGGATCGCTTATAACTGTAGGAATAGGTCCAATAGTGCTGGCAAGCATAGTCCTGCAACTGCTGAACGGTGCAGGAGTCATAAAGATAGATATGCAGAATCCTGAGGACAAAGGACGTTTCCAGGCCATTCAGAAACTTGCTGCAATATGTATTGCAGTAGTAGAAGCCATAATATTCACATCTACGGGCAGCATACAGATACTCGGCCCTTCATACTTCTGGATTGTAGTACTGCAGTTCCTAATAGGTGCAATAATAGTCGTCTATCTTGACGAGACAATGGTTAAGTACGGAATAACATCAGGAATAAACATGTTCATAGCCGGGGGAGTCGCCTATTCCATAATAGGAGGAACATTCAACATTTTGCTTCCATTGGCAATGGCACAGCTTGCTGCAGGAACTGCAACGGCTGTACCACAGGCAATCCTGGCATTCCTACCTCTCTTCTTTACTATACTGGTCTTTATAATTAGCCTATACATGCTCGAAATGAAGATAGAGCTGCCTATGGTATTCAGTCAATTCAGGGGCATAGGCGGAAGGCTGCCCCTGCCGTTCCTCTATGTCAGCGTTCTCCCTGTAATTCTTGCTACCTCTCTATTATACAGTCTTGGGGTATGGATGATGCCTCTCGCCCATAGCTCCTCCAACATAGTCCAATTCATAGCATACTATACAAATTCAACTGGCACGGAGCAGATAACCGGAGGGCTTGTATATCTTCTGCAGCCTAACTTCCCTACTCCGTATACTGGCGGTTACGGCACTTACATATATCAGCTTGAAACCAGTTGGTCTCCACTGCAGATGCCTACCGGAGGTCCTCCCATAGAGGTACCGCTCTGGGCGCATTTCATAATATACCTGCTTATTACTGTGGTACTCTGTGTAATATTCGGAAAGTTCTGGGTAGAAATGACAGGTCAGAGCCCTAAAAATATGGCAGAACAGCTTCAGGATATAGGATGGCAGATTCCAGGCTTCAGAAGGGATCCCAGAACCATAGAGGGCATACTCAATAATTATCTCCCAACAGTGGTAGTGTTAGGAAGCATATTTGTAGGAATACTTGCTGCTTTCGCAACAATAAGCGGTGCTATAGGCGGAGGCCTCGGAGTTCTTCTTACTGCAGGAATAATGTACGCAATATATCAGCAGATAGAGCAAGAAAACCTGATGGAGAGTTTCCCTGCGCTAAACAAGCTGTTTGCCAAATAAGCAGATGCAGACAGTATCTGTATTATCAGGGAAGCATTCTACCCAATCAGACGCAATTTATCCAAAGTCAAAGCCAGTTGTTTCAGGCCTGCAAGAATCCGGCGGGCTTCAGGATATTTATCATATTCGAGATAAGATAAGGTGAGATTATAGGAATGCCTCCAGTGATCTGGACTCTAAATATGACATATCCTATAATCAAGAGTATTCCTCCTTTCCTAAGCATATCTTCATTTTTCCTTATCTCGTTTATCAGTTTCATCAGAAGTGGCCGTGCCTCTTCCCTTATTGAATATTCATGAACCCTGCCCTTTACCCGGCGTTCAACTATCCTAAGGCTCATCAGCAGATTAAGGTTATGTGATATGTTCGTCTGCTCTATCCTTGTAAGTTCTGAGATCCTTCCAACTGAGAGAGGACCATTAGAAATAGCATGCAGTATATCAGCCCTGGTCTTATTGCCTATAACATCAAATAGGCTGCTTTTCAGCTTTTTCATAAGACCCCGATGTGCACATGCACCTAAAATAAAAATTGGAAAATAAAAACTATAAAGCTTTCCCAATCAAATGAAATAATTTCATATGAAATTTAATCATATATACTTAAATAATTTGCCTGTCTATGGAAAGTTGTGAAAGACATGACAAACTACAGAATATCTGCAAGAGAGATGGGAAAGAGCTGCGACTTTCAGGCAGAAGCCCCTACAAGTGAAGAGGCAGTAAGAAAGGCAGTAGAGCACGCAAAATCATGCAGCGTGTGCAGCGGCCTAAATGAAGAACAGGCAAAAGCAAACGTAAAGGAAGTCCAGTAAGCTTTTGATTTTTTTATTTATTATTTTTTTTTATTTAGAAAACTTACAAAAGACCAAAACATCTGAAGATAAATAATGCAAAAATCAAATCCTGCCGAAGCTGAGGTCTAACATAATCTCTTCACTATTGTTTATTACAGAATTAACTCGATATTATGGACTTTTTTCTCATCTACCAGTTAAAAACACAAAGGATATATAAACGTGCAACGCTATTCAAAGATGTTTATGGGCCCTATATACAACAAACGGCCTAAATCCCATGCAGAACAATATAATTTGACAAGGTTTTCACAATGGCGATAGGTCTACTCTCATCCGGAACTGAAGTAGATTTGCTGCTCGCTGTAATCTCCTTAATAATTATACTTGGTTACCTCAGCGAAGTGCTATTCAAAAGGACAAGAATACCTGAAGTAATGATACTTATTGTAATAGGCCTGATAATAGCGCAGACTAAATTGCTTCCTTCATCTTACATAGACACGCTCAGGGGACTGACACCGCTCTTCGGCAGCATAGCCCTCATAACTATAATGTACGATGGCGGAAAAATAATAAGGCTCGACAAATCACTGCCAAGCGGACTAGGATATCTGCTTGCACTTGCAGATACAGTCCTTCCTGCAATAGCCATGGCTGTGATAATGTATGTTGTATTCCACTGGCAGTTAATCTATGGGGCAATACTCGGAACGATGCTTGGAGAGACATCCACTATAATGATAGCACCATTAATAAAAAGGCTAAACATAAACTCCAAGCTGTACAATATGATGCTTGTTGAAGCAACTTTCAATTCAGTCTTCTCAATTCTCATATTCTATCTACTGCTTTCAATTCTCGGAGGCTCAAGCATGACTGCAATAAGTTATGCCCAATATACCCTAACCTATATCAGTGTAGCTGTAGTGATAGGAATAGTCGGCGGCTTCGGCTGGCTATTCGTGCAAAGTTTCTCAAAAGGCGCAAGAGGATATCTTGCAACAATAGCAATAGCCTTCCTTCTTTATGCTTTTGTATCCTTCTTCAACGGCGCAGCAGTGATAACCGTACTCATATATGCAATAATAATAGGGAACTCAAAGATATTCAACAATTACTTCAAATTCAATGATAACACCGAAACAGAGTCCTCTGACGTGGAGCAGCAGATCGAGTTCCTTGTGCGTACCTTCTTCTTCGTCCTATTAGGACTTATAGCCTATGTCTCCCTGTATTACTTCATTTTTGCAGTGGCAATAACTGGGATTCTGATAATCCTGAGAAAGATAGAGATATCCTCAATGATGAGGAAATACGACCCGAAGTATAAGGAATTGGCATTAAGCCTAATCCCGAGAGGCCTTACTGCAGCTGTTCTAGGCAGCATATATCTCTCTTCAGGCTATGCTTATGCAAGTACTATGTTTTACATCGTATTCATGGTTATAATACTTACGAATATCGTCTTCAGCATAACTACAAGTCGGGCATCAAGAAAGATTGAGAAGGCCGAAGCTGCTATGAAAACATCCGCTGAATCCAAACCAGACGGAGGCAGGGCCATACCGCAGCCAGCCGGCGTTCTTTAATTATAAATTAAGTTACAGGTTCTATAGGCTCTATAAAACAAGAAAAATACACACAACATCTATGGCTGCTTACTTTCCAAGGCTGTCAAGAAGTAGATTTATCAAACTGTCAACCTCCTTTATGTGTATGTTCTCCCTTCTCACATTTTCAAAAGTGCATCTGTCAAATAATCCCATAATTTTAATGACTTCACTGTGTAGCTTTCCAAGACTGACTTCCTTTACCTTATACTTCCCATTTATCTGCCTTACTACAAGTTCGCTGTCCGAATATAGCCTTATGGCAATCCGATAGCCAAAATCATCAGCAGCCCTCTTTAAAGCTGAAATTATTGCTATGTATTCAGCTTCATTGTTGGTTCTTACTCCATTATAAATCGCATCTTTGGCAAGAAGATTCTTTTCACTGCTGTCAAATATCATGTATCCAGAAGCGCTTTCTCCAGGATTCTTCCTGGAAGCCCCATCGGTATATATCACAATATCCATAATACGGTTCACAAATAAGCACTTCATCGATTTCCTATGGCATAAGCAAAGCCTTCAAGCTCATGTATTGCATCGTTCTTCTTAGGGGTCTCATCTCTTGCAGAATCAAGCAGTGCTTTTCTTATTCTCAAGATACGCTCATGATAATCTTCATATTCCATCAATATTCTGCTGGGAGGAATTCCAAGCTGTTCGCTTGCGAACTCTATCATGGATGAGTATATATTCTTGGTTATCTCTTTGAGCAGTTTGCTATCAGCCTTGAATACCGGTGAAAGGCTGTATCCTGCAGATTTGTCAATTTTTATTTTGTTGAGAGGCCTTCCAATATCCTTTGAAGTCTCTTCGAAGAGATCATTCAATTCTCTCAGACAACCGTTTATTCTCTTCACTGTTTCATTATCAAGCCAGTTTGAAAGCTCATGGGACTCAACAAAGAGCATCAGGTTAAGGTTATTGGCTTCCCTTACCAGACTCTCATCCACACTCTCTCCTGTCTTAATTTTTCCAAGCCTCTCTTTTATCTCTTCAGCCTTCTCTTCTACAAAAGTGTATATTGCAGCTTCCTTTATACTTTCAGGTATATCATGCTCTCCAATGCTATTGGCATGTTCTTCAATCTCATACGCTATCTTCTCAAATCCCGCATCCCTGGCTATCTGCGCCGCTGTCTTTCCTGAATTGTCCAGTATCCACGGATCTGCCCCATTATCCAGGAGAAGAATAACACTCTCCTCTATGCCTGCCCATGCAGCCAGCATCAATGGGGTATAGCCTCCTTTATCCTGCCTGTTTATCTCAGCGCCGTTATTTATGCATCTGGTTATTTCATCCAAATTTCCTGTAGAAACAGCATAAAGCAGGTTGTCAAATATATACTCTTTAGAACCCAAGAAATCCTCCCGATTACAAACATCTTAAATTACAAGTCAAAATTTTTAAGGTCTTCTACTCTTCCAAAATCAAGAATCTCCCCTTCCCCAATACAGTATGCTTCCATACTATCCACATCAAGCATCTTATTGAAAACAGGAGCCATAGCTGCCGGGTCTTCAATGTTCACTCCGACTCCTTCTGAAAAATAATTCATTGCAGGAATGACTATCGCACTTCTTCCGTCTTTCATTCTTCCATAAAGGAAGCATCTCAGTTTTTCCTTTACTCCAAGGCTGTTATACAGGGTTATAGCTGGATGTATGTGTCCCATTACCACTGTCCTGCCTCTGCTGCTTTTAGGGAGCTCTTCTCCATGGAAAAAGAGAAAGTCTCCAATAAGCGCTTCCTGGCTATACACCTTCACATCTAAAGCCTTCTTGTATTTGTCTATAAAGTTGTCATGGTTTCCCTTTATCAGGATTATCTCCCTTATCTTCAGGCTTTTTCTTATGTAATTCACAAACTCGTTGAATTCGTTGAATTCTTCGATATGCACTTTTGAAAATTCGTTTTTTATGTCTCCGTCAACTATTATTCTTGAGGCACCTGTCAATTTTACTGCCTCTGCGATTATCTTTTTAATATTGCTTAGATTTGCCTTAGGAAGAAAATGCCCTTTGTCAGCCATAACTCCCTCATACCCTAAATGAAGGTCACTGCAAACTATCGCCGAAAGGCTCTTTACATAAAGGACAGGAAGCCCGTCCACTATCTCCAGGCCTTCCTCGATTTTCATGATCTACCTTTTTTTGGTTTTCTTGAAGATTTTTTAACCTTCGCCGGGCCCTTCTCCGTCTTCTTTTTTGATGCCGTACTATTTTTTCTGCCATGTTTCCTCTCTATCCTTTCCATGACAAGCCTGTGCAATTCTCTCAAATGCCTCCTCCTATCCTTCATCATTATGACATCAGATGCACCTACTGCTATTATATTATGGGAAAAAGGCGAAGGCACATCAGTCTCTATCGCCTTAAATGCTATGCTGCCATTCCCTATATTCTTTATTATCTCCTTTGTCCTGGGCAGATCCATGACATCCTCCATTATTTCCCTATAAGTCTCTTTTATTATGGGGAAATTCGGACTTATCTCCTCTGCTGCTTTGAGTATAAGCTGGGCATTTATCTGCTGCTTTCTCACGCTTATCTTCTTGCCTTTATAATTCCTGAGTATCATGAAGCTTCTCGCAGCTGAGTACCTGAACCTTCTTTTCATCATCTCTGTCCTTCTGATATTGGTCTTCAGAAGCCTTTCAGGGTCTGTAGATACAAGCTCATCAATTATATCTTTAATGTTCTCCTTTCCTATCTCTGCTTCTTTTCCTACGGATATTGCGAATCCGTTGTCATTCACATTTATTGCAACATCTGTCTGATAGAGGTCTCCTATCAATACTCCGATTATCCTCGAGAGCCCGTCATTTACCCTTCTGCCATATAAGCTATGGAATACAAGAATTTTCCTGTTTTCATTAGGCTCGGTAGTCTTTTCAATCAGAATGAGCTTGTCGTTTGGAACTATTTCTGTGTAAAGTAGTTGTTCCTTAAAGTAGAGATAAGCTGAATTCTTGGCATTTTCATCCATAGGCATCTCATCAAGAATTGCTCTCCATCCATAAACTGATTTATCATTCTTCGCAGATGAAGCACGGTCTGTTTTTTTCAGAGAGGCATCTACAGCTTCAGAAAATCTCTTTCTGAAGTTACCTATCTCCAGTGCAAGTTCATAGCTCAAAGGCAGCTGCTCCGAATACCATGGCGGTATGGTAGGTATCTCCCCCGGCGCAGGGCTTACATAAGCATTCATTATCTTCGAAAATTCATACCTGTATGGTTTTCCAGCAAGGACAAATATGTCTCCAGGCTTAAGCCTTGCCAGAAACTCTTCCTCGATGCTGCCAATCCACTTCTTATCTGTTGTCATTACGTCTATTGCTACTTCGTCAGGTATGGTCCCTATATTCAGGAAGTAGATAAGTTTAGTGAATTTGCCCCTTCTTCCGAACGACTTTTCCTTTTCATCATACCATATCTTTCCATATACTCTCCTGCTCTCCAGCCCTACATACATTCCTGAAAGATATTCCAGGAGGGCTATGAAATCTTTTCTCTCAAGCGTGTGGTATGGATATGCCTTTTTTACTGTATGGTAAGCCTCGTCTATGTCCCATTTTTTCACCTGCGACATCCCTACAATATGCTGTGCTAAAACGTCAAGAGCGTTCTTTGGGGAAATCCCGGAATCGAGGTGCCTCTTTTTTGCAGCGTCAAGCATCACCGAGCACTCTATGAGATCATCCCTGTTTGTAACTATGACTTCCCCCCTTGCTATGTCGTTGAAGCTATGTCCGCTTCTCCCTATTCTCTGTATTGCCCTGGCAACGCTTTTTGGGGATCCTATTTGGATTACATTGTCTATAGTGCCTATGTCTATGCCGAGCTCAAGGCTGGTAGAAGAGACCACTGCCTTCAGCTTTCCCCCTTTCAGTAGTTCTTCCACTCCAAGCCTTGTCTCCCTAGAGAGAGACCCATGGTGCGCGGCTATTGAATCTTCTCCATATTTGTATCTGGAGATTAGATTATAGACTACACGCTCAGTCCCGCTTCTCGTATTTGTAAATATAAGGGTAGTCTTGTTTTTTTTGATTATCTCATCTACTGTAGTGTATATGGCATTCTCTACTTTCTCATCACTTTCATTAATCATGTCTCTTACAGGGCTCACTGTCTTATAATCCATCTTCTTGTCCCATGTAGCATCTATTATGTAGCAGTCTCTGGTATCCTTATCATCCTTGTATCCTGCTACGAACTTGGCTCCCTCTTCCAACGGGTGCATAGTTGCTCCAAGGCCTATCCTTACAAAATCGTGCCCTATCTGCTCAGCCAGCCTTTCTATTGAGAGCGAGAGATGCACACCTCTCTTATTGTTGGCAAGTTCATGCAGTTCATCTACTATGAAATATCTCACGTCTTTCATATTTTCTGCAAATCTTGTAGAGTTTATGAGTATTGCAAGGCTTTCAGGAGTAGTAACCAAAATGTTCGGAGGATGTGCAAGCATTCTCTGCCTGTCCTTTTGCGGAGTGTCTCCAGTCCTTATTCCTGCTGTGACCCTTTTTATCGGTATTGATATATCTTTGTAAATCTCCTCCAAAGGAACGCTAAGATTCCTATATATATCATTGTTCAAGGCTCTCAGCGGAGATACATATATGCAGTATACTTTCTCTTCAAGCCTGCCTTCAAGGGCAAGATTCATCAGGTCACTTATCACTGCCATAAATGCTGAAAATGTCTTCCCGCTTCCCGTAGGCGCAGTTATAAGCAGATTTTTCTTCTCTCCTACAAGCTTGAACGAATACCTTTGCGGCGGAGTAGGCGTTTTGTACTTTCCTTCAAACCATTTTCTGACAAAAGGATTCAGGCTTTGAAGGCTCTCCTCTGCAGTAAAGGGTGTTTTGTAAAATTCAATCATAAATCTCTACCATTAAACGGTATCAGTAATAACAATGCCTGTAAAAAACGCCAATAACTTTATGAATCGCAAAATATAATAAACTGGATAATATAAGGATTCCGACGCATAAAAGTAACAATATTTATTATTATCGCTGCTTATACTAATTATAGCCGGAGATAATTCTCATCGGAGATGGTTTTTTGTTCGAATTGAAAATAGACAACGCAAAATATTGGAAGGACTGCATAAGCGCAATAGTTGGCTTAGTTGACGAAGGGCTTTTCAACATAACTAACGAAGGCATAAGCCTGAAGGCCATGGATCCATCCAGCATAAGCATGATATCGTTTGCAATGCCAAACAAATCTTTCTCTAAGTTCCATGTGGAGAAGCCTATAAGCATAGGGCTTAATATAGAGAATCTAGACAAGATGCTATCCAGGACGCGGGAAGGCGAGTCTTTGGTAATGAAAGACTCTGACAACAAGCTACTCATGGAATTCATAGGTCCAAACGGAAGAAGAAGGTACAAGCTACAGCTCATCGAAGTAAAGAAGAGCGTCGAAAAAGAGCCTAATGTCGAATTTGATGCACGCATAAAGATAAACGGAGAGCCCCTCAAGGACATAATAAAAGACGCAGGGCTTATTTCTTCTTACATTTCTTTCAATGCTAGCAAGGGACAATTCTCAGTAAGGGCAAGAGGAGACTCATCTGAGCTTGAAGAATTCCACGAAAGCGAGAACAGTGGAATAATGAAGAGTATGGAGGTCTCAAAAGGCGCAGAATCCACATTTAATCTTGAATTTCTTGAGAACATGGTAAAATCCTGCCCTGCTGGAAATGATATAGACATAGCTCTGAAATCAAATGAGCCGATGAAGCTGGGATACAACATAGGAGACGCAACAGTGACTTATTATCTTGCGCCTTATATGGAAGAGTGAAGTGACTGCATAGTCTGCACGCTCTCTCTTGGGGATGGTCTAGATGGCAAGCATTCAGGAGAGGATAATCAAGGATATAGCCATATTCGATAGGAACATATCAAGTATAAACAGAGAAGGTCTTGAGCCTGCACAGCAAGAGATAATTGATCTTGCTGCCATGTATGCTAAGGATTCCAAAGCCTTCCTCGATAAGGGAGACTTCTATACCTCATTTTCTGCAATAGCATATGCTCATGGCCTTTTGGATTCAATAATCAAAATAAATGCTAAAAAGTGATTCGGATTACAGACACAACTTTGAAAGAGGCCACGGCAAAGATAACAGTAGCTGAAGGGGTCTTCTACAATCCAAAGATGAAATCCCTTCGCGACATATCCGTCGCATTTCTCAACGCTTTGGAACTTCCAGATTCAGGTAAATCCTTATTAGACTCTACCTCGGCAACAGGCATACGCTGCATAAGATATGCAAAAGAGTCCGGAATATCCACGCTTACAGCAATCGACATAAATGAAAAAGCCGCAAAGAATACTAAAAAGAATTTAAGGCTCAACCACGTAAAGGCAGACGTATTCAATATAGACCTTGAGAAGTTTGCCGCAGAGCATGATGCCAAATTCCAGATAATAGATCTTGATCCTTTTGGCTCTCCCTCTCCGTACATAAGGGATATCATAAAACTCTCGGAAGACGATACTATAATAATGATGACTGCTACAGACACGGCTGTTTTATGCGGCGCGCACTTAAAAGCATGCGTAAAACAGTATGGTTCCACACCCCTGCATAATCATTTATGTAAGGAAGCAGGGATAAGGATACTTATAAACCATTTCATACGCAAGGCAGCAGAATTCAATTTTGGCACTGAGGTAATGTTAAGCATATCCGACATGCATTATATGCGCATATTCCTGCGGCTTAAAAAAGGAGCAGAGAATGCGTACGCATCCATGCTTCAGACAGGCTTCGGCTCCTACTGCAATTCCTGTTCTGCATATTCATATGCATTAGGAATTGCACCTGTAATTGAAAATAAATGCAAAAACTGCAATTCCAGGACAAAGGCTTTCGGTCCCCTCTATCTAGGAAGGCTCAACCAACAGGATCTACTTAAAAGGGTGCTTCTGCTGCTTTCAG
Organism: Microcaldota archaeon; assembly: GCA_021845465.1. Next base: position 7,546 of record JAKBRL010000017.1, on the reverse strand, counting down.
AAGAGAGCCCGGCATACAAACCAATCAAAACTATAAGTGAGGAACACGAATCCCCATTCTTCTACCACATCCCGCTTCTTACTAAATTTATCAAGACGAGTTCGGTATCTTTTACAGAACTTTCAGAATCACTGAGGAAAAAAGGATTCCAATCTACCAGGACTTTATTTGACCCATCAGGGATCAAGACAGACGCTCCCCTTCCTGAAATAATCTCATCCATAAAGAAGCTAAGGAGTCACAACAGTGCATGACCTGAACCTAAGCACGTTTTCTATATCATTTATGTTGCCTATTGCTGCATTCATTCTTCTCTCTTCTGCGAATTCCATACACGCCCTCACTTTAGGAAGCATGCTACCTTCTTCAAAATATCCTTTATCCATGTAGCTCCTGGCATTCTTAACATTCATCCTGTATATGGGTCTAGCATCCATGCTTCCAAAATTAATGAAGGCTCTGTCTATATCAGTCAGTATAAAGAATGCATCAGCAGCAATTTTCTTCGCAAGAAGCGCAGATGCAATATCCTTGTCTACAACTGCATTCATTCTTACGCGCTTTCTGCCTTTAATTGCGACTGCCGCTCCGCCTCCTCCCGCAGCTATAGCTATTCTCCCGCTTCTCATTGTTTTGATTATCTTATCCAATTCAAATATACTCCGTGGTTCAGGGGAAGGCACAACAAGCCTGTATCCATTTTTCATTCTCTTTACCGAAAATTCCCTCCTACCACGCGGCACAAGTTTCTCTTTATTATAAAATCTGCCTATGGGCTTCGAAGGTTCAGAGAATTCTCTATCATTTGTATATACGAGCACTCTGGTCATAATAACCGAAGCTCTGCATTCTGGGCACTCTTTATGTATAACTTTCTTAATGTTATTTCCTATAATTTTCTGAGTTTCTTCGGTGAGAAGACTGAGATTCTTTCCTTCCTTTAAATATAGTTCGCCTACCTGCGGCCCATTGCCATGCGTAACAACTATCTCATGCTTCTCCGAATGGAGCCTGCATAATGCCTTTGCAACTATGCGTATGTTATCCTCTTCAAGGGCATTCCCTCCCAACGCTATAAGATATCTCAGTAAACCACTGAATAAACCACTGATAGCAAGCTATAAATGGCTTTCACGACAAGATAATACTAAACTTAAATTCGGGCTTACATGGCACAAAATCCAAGCATAAGCGTAATAATACCCACAATAAATGAAGCCAGCATATTCAGAATAATAAAAGACATAAGAAAGCTTCTTGGCAGCAACACCGAGATAATAATAGTCGACAAAAGCAGCGATTCATATTACAAAAAACTTCTTAAAACAGGCGCAACAGTGATAAGGCAGAGAGACAGCGGCGTAGAAAATGCAATAATGGCAGGGCTCAAAGCCGCAAACGGAACCATCCTTGCAAGCATAGATGCCGACGGTACTCATGAACTTAACGGAATAACCAGGGGCATAAGTCTAATATTGGAAAAAAAGGCAGATATGGTTCTGGGAAACAGGCTCGCTGGGCTCTCAGAAGGCTCAATGAATCTATATCTTCAAGCTGGAAATACCATACTGACCAACATATTCAATGTCGTTTATAATACAAGAATACATGACGTCTTAACTGGGCTATTTGTAATGAAACGCAGCGCATTCGAGAAGATAAAATATGTAAAGCCATATCGGGCTGGAATAGCCTTCTTTGCAATAGAACTCGCAAAAAGAGGCTACAAGGTAGATGAAATACCGATAAAATACTATCCAAGGCGGCAAGGCGAGTCTAAACTTGCAAAATCAAAATTTGCATACGGAGTAGGCGTTGCCTCGCATATAATCTTCAAATAATTCCAACGAAAACGCAAAACTCCTACAGAATCTCAGTACAAAACCTTTTTATTTTATTAAAACAAATACCATTTGATAGCAAATGGTATTTTTTACAAAGAAACCCTCTTTACTACTTCTTGACGTCAGAAGACCTTCCCAACAAACCAGTAATATTTCTTCAACTGAAGAAACCAGAAAGAGCGATTTATTCAAGCAAAAAGTTGAAAAAACAATCGATGTGAACGGTCTAAATATAAGTTATGTAGAGGCAGGATCTCCTGGCAACCCCACTCTTCTATTGATACACGGGATTGCAAGCAACAAAACAGTCTGGTACAGAAATATAGACGGAGGAGAAATGCCAAATCCAAATCCCAGGCAGAGAAATAAGCAGCACAGGAGAAAAATAGCTCCCCTCTCAGAGCGCTTCCATATTATCGCTCCAGATCTACCTGGATTCGGAGAGAGCCACAAACCCGAGCAGGTTACCCATGAATATCTTGTAAAAGCATTCATGCCTGAATTCATAAATCGCCTTAGCATCCAGAAGATGCATCTTGCAGGAATTTCAATGGGCGGAGCTGTATCCATAGGCTATGCTCTTGACCACCCTGAAAATATAGACTCCTTGCATCTCATGTGTCCTTTCGGCCTTAAACCATACAGGCTTGGAACTGTTGCCTCCCTTGCCCTTCGCAATCCCACAATAAGCAAGACCGGGATATCTCTCGCTACGAATGAACATATAGGAAAACCCATTAAAAAGATATTTTCTTACCTGGGCCATCTGGACCGTGAGGTAGAGAACAATATAGAGTATCTTATTTCATATATGGCCACGATAGATAAATCTTCATTGGAATGGCTAAGCGACCAAGTCAAAACTCCTTTATTAGAGGCACTCAGAGGCGCCCCCATGAGGACAGATTACAGCGACTCCCTTCCAACTCTATCTGAAAATATACGGCATATATTCTTCTATCATGATCCAAAAGATCCTATAATTCCATTCAGGAACACGCATAATGCTTATAATACTGTTAAAGCAAAGGGTACCTCAACAAGACTCACAGCATTCCATGGCGTAGGCCATCAATTATATCAGAATCCAGGATATCTTAATGAAGTAATGATGAAAAATATGATCGGATTATTCGGGCTTATTGAAAAAACAGAAGAAGAAAAAGCGAAGCCGGAAAGAAAGACCTTCGCCTTAATCTACCAGTTAATCGAGCAGATAAACAGGATATTCAGAAAAGCAAAAAGCTGATTCCAGATATACGCATCATTCCAGTCGCTTGATAATATGATAACCGAACTGGGTTTTCACTATTCCGGAAATCTCGCCTTTCTGCAGAGAGAAGGCGGCATCCTCAAATTCCCTTACCATAACTCCTCTTTGAAATTCACCAAGGTCTCCTCCCCTCCTTCTTGATCCGTCAATAGAATACTCTCCTGCCAGCTTGGCAAAGTCCTCTCCATTCTTAAGCTTTGCAAGAATCTCTTCCGCTGTGGCTTTATTTTTCACAAGTATATGTGAGCATCTTATTTTGCCCGACATATAATCACTTGTATACGGATCTGTAAACGTTGTTGGAATCGTCAGTTATGACTATGCATTCTCCCTCACATTCCACTAGGCATGCCTGACAGAGTATGCATGACGGTCCTCCTACAGCTACTGATATCCCTCCGCTTCCTCCTTCATGCTTCTCTGCGAAGTGCTTATGTCCATCCTGCACATTAGCCCATTTTGCTGTGACCTCAGGAAGATGGCTTCCCTTCCATTTCTGGTCTTCAGGAGCAGCATCATTATTTACATCAGGGCTCTCTCTGTCTTTCATCTGGAAAACTGCCACAGGGCAGACATCAAAGCAATGCGAACATCCAGTACACTTAGGCTTTTCTACATAAACTTGCATTTTTCACACCTAAAATATACTTGCTCTGGAAAAGTTTATATAACTGATTTATGTATGCCGATTTTAGACTAAAAGATTTTATACAACAGAAGTAAAAAATCAAAAAATACGTCATTCAGGCTTCAAAAATACAGTCCCGCACTTATCGATGTCTATATATCTATCAAGATACTTCATAAAATCGTTGATATTCGCCTCCGAATAGAGTTCTGGCAGTCTATCAAGAAGCTTATCTCCTCCATACATCAACTCGTAATCAGCCATTGCAACTGCCATACTAAGCGTATCCTCGCGAACTATCCTTGTTCCAACGCTCAATGACTTCTTAGTTCGCTCAAATTCCTTTTTGTCTACCTCTCCATTCTGAAGTTTCTCAAACTCACCAATCATAATCTTCAAAGCCGCACTATAATTCTTGGGCTCTACTCCTGCCACTCCAGCTATGAACCCAAAAGTGCTATAAGAATTATAGGAAGCCATCGGGTCATAAGAAAGCCCCTTTTTCTCTCTAATCTCTTCAAAAAGCTTATCTCCAATATAACGCTCTGCCAGATTAAGGGCAATAAACTCGTCAATATTCCTTTTAGAATACTCCTTACATAAAAATCCCACACCAATTCTGGCCTGGCGTATCCCTTTCCTTTCTATGGTTATTGATCTCTTAACCGGTTTTTCCATTGCAGGCCTTCTTTTAAGCCTTCTGTACTCTCTTTCCATAACTCCAAAATATCTTTCAGCAAGCGAAAAAGCCTCCTTACTGCTTATCCCTCCGTATATGGAAAGCATGGAATTCTTCGGAGTATAATATCTTTCGTATATGCGCGCAAGATCATCCCTTTTAGTGTTTCTTATAGTCTTTTCATTATCCCCTCCCACTGACATCTTTGCAGGATGTTTCTTGTAAAGAACTCTTGGTATGTAGTCGGATATCATATACCTGGGGTTATCGTGGTGCATCATATTCTCATTGATGATAGGTCCCCTCTCAAGCTCAAATTCATCTTCTGGAATCGTGGAGTTGTTTACCATATCTGAAAGTATCTCCATTGTTTTGCCAAAATAATTCTTGTATGACTGCATAAAATAAAGGGTGGTTTCATGGTCTGTAGTCGCATTATATCTTACCCCAAGCTCCTTAAGCTGGTCATCTATCTCCTTCCAAGTTCTATTCTTTGTTCCTTTGAAGAGCATATGCTCGAGAAAATGCGCGGCACCGTTTATCCTAGGCTCTTCATCTATAGATCCAAACTTCACTCCAAAGCAGACAGCTGTTGTCTCAAGTCCCGGGAAAGGATGCACGCTTACTTTAAGCCCATTATCGAGCGTTTTAGATACTGTATTCTCCATAACTCTCTTATTTACGGCAAAGTATAAATTAGCAAAGCTGTGCAAAGAATAGCAATAACCTGCAATTCCAACAGCACAAACATCAACAAAGGATAAGAACTAAGTTCAAAAAGAATGCTACAAACACAACGATTAATAAAGTAAGCGGAAAATCTCACACCGTTTACAGGTGGAAGGATCTCGAGTTGCTAAGCTTTCTTGTCGGTATGCCGCACAGCCTGCCGAGCAACTGAGGCAGGCCGTGTTAAATACTCCACTGCCTTCGCCACAAGAATTAGGAGGGTTAAGGTCAAGACTGGCAGAAAACCCAAGTCTACTGTCTGTCCCGTCTGAATATTTGTTATCACAAATACCCCAAGAAACTCAAACACCCACAGCACAAGCACAACAGCCCACCACCATTGGTTCTTTATTAAGCTCCTTAGCGACATCAACATCATCTCTTGAATAATAATCTAGTGTAATCCTAGTGTAATTTATTTATTGCTTTATGGGAAACTAAGCTTTCAGAGGCAGATATATACATACCTTTAACACAGGAAAAAAGCCAAAGGATATAAATATGAAATTTTCCATAACTAATCATGGCTGACCAACAGGCAGGAACAGAACAGCAAGAATCAAGTTCCGGCAATAAACCAAAATCCGAAGGAACAAAGAATCCTAAGGCAAAAGAGTTCTATACTCAGGGAGGAAAGGCCTTCGAAGAAAATAAATTTGACGAAGCCATAGTTATGTACTCTAGGGCAATAAACGAAGACCCCGACTACGCCAGCGCATACTTTAACAGGGCATTGTCATACGCTATACTGAACAATTATACCGACGCTACAAGAGACGCAGAACATGTGCTCGACATGGAGCCTGACAGCTATGATGCCCCATACGTTATGGGCATAATAGCAGAATATCAGAATGACCTCCAAGGCGCAAAGGAGTGGTATGAAAAGTCATTAAGCAAGAATCCAAATTACGAACAGGCAAAGGCCAGACTTGAGCAGGTAAATGCAAGGCTTGCATCTCCTTCAACAAGCGCACCATCACCCCAGCAGCAGGTTCAGATGTCTTCAACATCTGGAAACAACAATGCGGTATCGTCAGACAAGACAGAGATTCAGGAAGGCCAGATAAAGAAGGTGCGTTTCCACAAATCAAAAATAACCTTCAATGACGTAGTAGGCATGGAGGATCAGAAGAAGCTCATCTACGAAAACATAATTCTGGCAATAAGAAAGCCTGAACTCCTGAAAGTCTACGGAAAGAAGCTCGGTCTAGGCGTAATTTTCTACGGCCCTCCTGGAAACGGAAAAACCTATCTTGTAAATGCGATAGCAGGCGAGACAAAATCCAACGTTATAATAGCAAGGATAAATGAGATAGTGGACATGTATGCCGGAAATACTGAAAAAAACATGCATGCCATATTCGAGCAGGCAAGGGCAAACACTCCTGTAATAATCTTCTTTGACGAGATAGACGCTTTAGGTATGAAGAGAAACGGCGGCGGAGGCGGCGGCGAACAATCGAGTACAATGAGAATGGCTGTAAACCAGTTTCTTCAGGAACTTGACGGTGTAGAGAAGAATCCTGAAGGTATATTTGTAATAGGCGCTACAAACCAGCCCTGGGATATAGACTCAGCACTTAAGAGAAGCAAACGTTTTGGGGAGTCTATATATGTACCACCTCCAGACTTCAAATCAAGAAGGCAGGCATTCATATATAATACAAGAAAGATGCCTATAAAAAACATAAATTTTGGCAGGCTTGCAAGGGCAACAATCGGTTTTTCACAGGCAGATATAGAAGAGATATGTGACAAAGCAGCACTGATTCCAGCAGCAGAGGAGGATCGTACAGGAAAGAGAAGAAAGATTGTCATGAAAGACTTTCTAAGAATGATAAAAAAACACGGGAACAGCCTTGATGAATGGTATGCACAAATGAAGAAAGAGGTTATAAGCAAAACAGAGACAAGCATAGTGGATGGGAAAAAACAGACTGTGGTGAAGGAAGGCAAACTCACAGCAGAGGAGAAGACAAGATATAAACCAATGATAAAAGATGTCAAAAGAAATACTAATTCTTTCTATATAAGGATAAAGAAATTTATAAGATGGACCGCATTAAATATAATGTAGCAGAACAGTGAGTTAGAATCCTCCAAAGAAAGGCGCACCAAAATAAGCAATTCTCAGAATACATAAAATATATCCGAATACCATGGCTTCAGACATATTTCATTATATTATAAATGCATAGCGGGAAAACTCCCATCCTTAAGACGGGAGATGAAAGCGAATGCGGAAACAAAATACGTATAACTTTTAATGGCGTAATAAATGTGGTTGTCATGAAAACTGCGTATAAATATCGTGCATATCCTTCAAAGGAAGAGAAGGAAACGCTAAACAGGCAGATGTTCCTTTCAAAGGAACTCTACAATCTGCTTCT
>JAKBRL010000044.1 GCA_021845465.1 Microcaldota archaeon | reverse complement strand
AACCCCTGTTCAAGCTTCTTTAGGTCCTCTGGAAATTGCTCTTTCATAACATTCTTACGTGTAAGGCAGGAAGTTAAGAGTATTAAGCTAGGTTTATTTGTTTCTTCAGTATACTGCTGGATATTGGTAACTATCTCATCCGTAGCACTGAATAAATTTTTAGGATCCCCATCCATTAAAAATATGGGTGCTCCCTCTATAACTGGAGCCGGATATGCAAGACTCTCACTATCAGGGCCTGCAGGAACGCCTCCTCCTCTTACTATTATGTTACCCAAAGTATCTACCATGCCTATCGGCCATCTTTGAGTAATTCCAAGGGTCATTGCGCTATCAACAAATTCCTTTTTGCTCATCTTAAGCTTCTTAGAATACCAGTCAACAGGTTTCTGTCCAGAAATCTCATCAACTACATATCCACCGAGCGATGTTTTACTTACTACATCTAAAGATCCTGTCTTCTTTGCACCATGTGCCATGGAATATCCATAAAGCATACTGGTAACGGTAAACATGATTATTAAACCGTCTTTGTAGACTTTACCTGAATGGAGCGAGTATATCTCATATTTATTCATTATATTCTCTAAAGATGTCTCGAAACTTCCTCCCCATATAGGCACCTGCCTGCCTACAACATCCGATATCCCTAAGATGATCTTATCTTCTTCTCCCATCTTGGGCAATTTGAAACCGTTAACAAAAACATGGATATAATACGGCGGCACTTTGACAATGCCTCTTATATCTCCGCTCTTCAGCCTAAGCGCTTGCATATATGGATCAACGTAATTATCAATTGATAATTTTGTTAATGCCTCTTTCGATACCTTCTTGGCAACTTCGAATGAATCTTCAGAAGCACCATCTGCAGAAGCTATACCAACATGTAAGAAATCAGACTGTATGCTTGCTACTACTATTCCTTTGTCAAGGACTTTATTATCATATATTACGCTTCCTCCTAAACCTCCAACAAATTCGGTATTCTTTAAAATCTCCTTTAAACCTTTAGTTAGTTCATATGGGTCATAATCTCCTGAGAAAAAGACATAACTGATAGTGGGATCCTTCCCATTAAGTTTAGTTACTGCCTGCTGTGCAGCTTCTTTCGCTGCAAGATATGCGTTAGCATTAGCAGACATCCCACTTCCAACCAACATTGTTGTGTCTTCAGAACCTTTTACATCTTGCAATTTTCCCCATTTAGTTACCAACCCTTCTTCCATATAATTCACCCTAACTTACTAAGCCCTTTTTTACCTGAAGGAACAATTGACCTTTCCACCTTCTTAATCTCAATCGATTCGATCAACATAGGTCGCAAACGGCTTGGCAATGTTTTGTTAAGTATTTCTTCGAGAGAACTCTTGAATTGTTCTGCATTTTCCTTTTCCTTAAAATGTCCTATTAATGTAATTGGGGTACCTATAAGGAGTTCAAGCAGACCATCCTTCATAATTAGTCTATGGAAAAATCTTGTTTCTAAGAAATCAGCCCCAAGATAAACTGATTCATATTTTAATGAAGACTCAAGATCTAAAATAAACTGCTTTAAGTTTCCAATTGCTATCTCTTCCTGTCTTGTTAAGATATTCTCTCTTTCTAATTTGAATGGCAGAATCCCGCTAAAATCTACGAGAACTACATCATATGACTCTTTAATCATAGTATCCCTTATATTATTGCTACTTATATGTATAATATGTGCTCTATAAATCTTTCGCAAACTTTTAAAGACAAAGTCTATCTACTTTAATGCCTCTAACGCTGTTTCTTTGCCAGATATTCCTTCCTCAGCATCCTGTATATGTGTTGATCATGCAGCTTGCCAGTAGCTTTATCCCTTAATGCCTCTATTATGGTATCTTCATATACGAATCCCATATTACTTATCAGCTTATTGGAAGCCACATTCTCAACAAATGCACGCATGTTAATCTGCCTGAGCTCCAGCTCATTAAAGCTGAAGTCGAGAACCTTCCGGAACGCTTCTGTCATATAGCCTTTGCGATGATGATTCTCTCCGAGCCAGTATCCTATGTTTCCGGTTTCATGGGCCATGGACATGTGATCTATGCTTATAATCCCTATAACCTTCCCCTCTCCGCGCAGCGTTATCCCGAAGTTATACTCCTTTCGTGGTCTCTCCATCGAAGCTTCTAAGGCATGATTTATGAACTCCTTTGCGTCCTTCAACGAATACGGATACGGCATAAGCACTAGGTATTTTGATATCCCCTTACTGTTCGCATTCTCCTTGATGTCTTTAGCATCGGATTTGGCAAGCTCCCTAAGCACCAAGCGCTCTGTCTTAAGTTCCATATTCATCAACAGCATTTATTCTGGCCTGATATATAAAAGATTCCCGGACTCTGCCTAGAACTTATAAATGCGGGAGCTATTGCGCATGCGTTTTAATAGAATATTAGGAATAAATAATGATGAAGAGAGCTTACACTCATATTATTAAAAAGGTCTTTAGAAATAATCTTATATAAAAAACACGATTAAAATTCAGATGTTTTAATATGAAACAAATAAGTCTTGAATATAAGTTTTTTATATTCTACAAGACGCTTTCGATTCTTGATATGTATTCTGCCCACTGGGACAGAGTGCCCGGCCTGTCTGTTGAAAAATTGCGAAAGGATTATGCAAAAGCGGTAAAAGATTCTAAGGACAGATACGAGTTTTATCTTGTTATGTCTAGCGTCATGGCAAGGCTGAGAAACAGGCATACCTGGTATACTGACAGGAAAATATGGAAAGATTACGGTATGGGAATAGGATTCAAGGCCGTATATCATGATAAGCTTAGAAAATGGATAGTAATATCCAGTAAGAATCTTCAGGTTCCTATGGGCAGCGTTATAACAAAGGTAAACGGCATCCCTACTAATAACTTCTTTAACAGCAAGAAAAAGTATATTCCTGCTTCTAACGAACGTGCTGCCAGAAACAACTTATTCTCTTTTTGTACATATCTGCCAAGATCCATGGATATAGAACTCGATAATAAAATTAAGGTGCATGTGCACAGGAAGGCATCTATAAATACTGCAGAAGAAGGCGTTTCCCATAAGGTATTCAAGAATAAAATCGGATACATTAAAATACCGAGTTTTAGCGAATCCAGGTTCGAAAAGGCAGCTTTGAGGTGCCTGAGTAAGATGAAAGGATTCAGCACTATAATAATAGATCTGAGAAACAATGATGGCGGAGCGACTCCCTGGAGTTTGCTAAAAATGCTTATGGACAAGGATTGGCAAAGCCCATTTTACTTAGAGGCAGTTACTCCAACAGCGCTTGAGAAGCAATATTCAAATACTGGAGCTTATGCCAAAAAAGGATACTGCCTAGATAAAAACAGGATATACAAAAAGAATTATCATGCTTATAAGTCCTCTAAAAATGCCTTCAAGAAAAAGCTCATCATATTGACAAACGAATCTACATTATCAGCAGCCGAGGACTTTTTGATACCCTTAAAATACAACAAAAGAGCAATAATAATTGGCAGTAGAACTAACGGAAGCGATGGAGATGTATTCTTTCACAATTTTGACAAAGATATCTCCATAGGAGTGGGATGTGTCTCTGTCAGATTCCCAGACGGCAAGAGGTTTGAAGGGTTTGGCATATCTCCAGATATTGAAGTATACCCAAAACTGGAAGATATCAGAATGAACATTGACACTGTATTAAAAAAAGCTCTGGAAATAGCGGAATAAGCCTAAACGGCCTTATCCTGCATTATTTCCGTAATTCTTACGCTTCTATTGTCCTTTTATTTCTCTTGTACCAGTCAAAGAGCAGCAGGAAGGCAGGCACAAACTTCTCCCTGTTCTTTATCTTCATGTCTATCTCTTCAATAGTATAAAGCTCCTGGGAGCCTGCATCTTCATGCAAGCGCGGTTTCTTGTCAGATCTTGTAACATATAACCTGACAAACTCATTCTTGGTATCAGGCCCTAAGGGAAGATCGTAAGAGGGCCTCAGATCAAGGCCTTCTATTCCAAGCTCTTCTACCGCCTCCCTGTACGCGGCAGCATCATAACTCTCACCCTTGCTGACATGGCCTGCAGCAGACGAATCATAAAAGCCAGGATGCGTATCTACGCTCTGGCCCCTTCTCTCTATCCATAACCTTCCGTTGGAATCAAGCATGAATATATGTACAGCCCTATGGAGCTTGTCTGTTTTGTGCACTCCTTTCCTAGGCGTCTCCCCTATCACTCTGTTACTCTTGTCTACCACATCTACCATTTCCACATTCTCAGCTTCTATCTTCTCCATTCAGATAACCTCCTCCACTATTATAATCTGACAGCCAAATGATATAATTCTAGCCTCTGCTGCTGTAAACCTTCAGCAGTGTATAGGGTATCTTTATGCCTGTTTCTATGCAACCTGCCGCAAAACTTAAATATGTATAATCTGTATATAGTCTGTATATAGTTAATGGATGAGCTTATGAAGACCATAATGATAAGTGATGAGGCATATCAAAAATTAGCTTCAAG
>JAKBRL010000002.1 GCA_021845465.1 Microcaldota archaeon | reverse complement strand
CGATAAGTATATAGGCATTAGTAACAAAATGTATAAAAAGCTGATGATGGACACGTGGTGTAACTTGGATAGCACGGCGGCTTGCGGAGCCGTAAGCTGCGGGTTCAAATCCCGTCGTGTCCGTTAACAACAATTTCCGTTTCTCTCTTCTTTTTCTGCTAAATGTTCATAATCAGGGCTTCCTTCTGGATTCTTCAGCAATTTTATTTAGTATTTCTGTTAAGAGGCTTCCTTCTGGATCTTCTATTCCCCTATCTCTTAAGGTTTTCTTCGCTATCTTCTCAATTTCTCCTTTTATCTCAAGAATAACCTGCTCTGCAATGGATTTTGCTCCATAATCTTCTGGGTCTATCTCACTTCTAAGATGGCTCAAAATAGCTTCAAATGTCTTCCTACTCCCAATTCCAAACGAGCCAGGCACCCGTTCTACATCCCCGAATAATAATTTTTCATCTCCGCGTATTAAAGCCCGGAAATCCTCAATATTTGTATCTCTTAAGGCTCTGACTATTTTTATTATGGTATTCTTATACATCTCTCCTATGCCTTCACTGCACATTCTATGCCCGTACCTTCCAATCAACCGTGCAAATTCATCGCGTTTCTCTTTTTCTGGAATGCCGGTTTCTTTTAACAGTATTCTAACTCCGGCTACCAATTCATCTGACGCCCTAACTTCCTTGTTATACATCACGCAATCAGTAGTTATTGTTCTCTTTTCAGATATATAAAACGCATTCAGGATACCACACAGGATACCACATAGGACTATACAGAGGACAATGAATCGGGATACCCTGAAAATATTATTATCTGATGTGGCGTAAAACCCACGCCCTTCAGACCGACATAACTGATTTCTCCTCCTAGCACCTGACGCCGCAATAAGTCAGCTGTGGGAGGATGTCACGTATTCTGTTTCTCAAACTTTCAAGTGCAACTTCGTCTTTTGTACCCTATGTCATGTTTTCTTTATAAATCATATCATAACAAGTTATGCATGATGATATGGAAAAATCGAAACCTAAACCTCCTGAAGTAGTGTATGTGGTAGATATCGGAAAAGGAGTGCTCGAAAGACCAGACGTGAGAATCAGAGTTCCGGCACCAACCCGCGAAATACCAGAAGGAAAAACCACACCATTGCCTTTTGTTGGAGCATTAGTAGGAGTAAAGAGGGAACAATTGCCTACATAAATTTTACAAAAACTGGAAATTACCTTTTAGGAAAACTTATTTTTATTTCAGTTTCAGGGATCTCCAGTTCCCCTTTTCCTTCAGTAATCTTTTTTATATTCATGGATCCCCTAAGGTCTCTTTCTCCTTCTTTAGGGAAATTCTGGACTATCAACTCATCTAATTCTGCATTTAACGCCATCCCATTCGAATGTTTCCACTGCCTGACATATGCGACTGCCTTCCAGACTTGGTCTCCTACCTGACTCTCGCTTTCATAGTTATCAAGCTTATTGTAATCAGGCCATTCCGCGATGTGTATTGACTTAATATCATTATCACTGTACAGTATCGTGTATATTTCTTCAGTTATATAAGGCATAAAAGGCGCAAGCATCTTCAGTACGGAGAGGAAAACCATATTCAAGGTATAATTGGAACTCTTATCATCATTATATATCCTGTATTTTATGAATTCCACATAATTGTCGCAGAAGAACCAGAAGAATTCCTCTATTGTGCGCTTTGAGCCTGCATAATTATACACCTCAAACATATCTGTGGCAAGCCTCTCCGCCTCCCTTAATTTTGAGACTATCCATTTATCAATCACATTTGTGATCTCTTCAGGTCCATCCCTATTCTTCTCTACAAATTTGGCAATATTCCATAGCTTATTCATCAATCTTGACCCTGCAATTATCTCCTTCTCCTGGAATGTCGCATCTTCGCCAAGTTTTGCTGAGCTGGCCCAGTATCGCAAAGCATCAGCACCGTACTTCTCTATTATGGGCATAGGCTCGGTAACATTGCCTAGTGATTTATGCATAGCCTTTCCTTTAGGGTCAAGGGCATGTCCTGATATCATGGCGTCTGCCCAAGGCAGTTTTCCAGTATGGAGGTAAGATTTCACTACTGTAGTGAAAAGCCAGAACGATATTATCTCATGGGCCTGTGGCCTCAATGACATGGGAAATACTTCAGCCATCTCATTATCCAGAGACCATCTGCTGTTTATTAAAGGGGTAAGCGAAGAAGTTGCCCAGGTATCCATAACATCCTCTTCAGGGAGATATTCTTCAGATCCACATTTGGGACAAGCCTTCTTGGGTTTTGAAGAAAGAGGGTTGACTGGAAGTTCATCCTTATCCGGAAGTATTGGTGAAGAGCAAGCCTTGCAGTACCATACTGGAAACGGTATTCCAAAATATCTCTGCCTTGAGATGTTCCAGTCCCACTGCAGTCCGCGTATCCAGTTCTCATATCTTACTCTCATATGGGAAGGATACCAGTTGAGCTCCCTTCCCAGCTCTATCAGTTTATCCTTTATATCAAGATACCTTATGTACCACTGCTGTTTTACTATAAACTCAATTTCGGTTTTGCATCTTTCATGAACATTGACTGCATGCTCTATTTCTTTCCTTTCCAATAAATATCCCTTCCTCTCGAGATCTTCTATTATTTCCGCCCTGGCTTCCTTGATTCCTTTTCCGGCGAAATACTCATGGGTCATCCTTCCCTTCTCATCTATTATAATCCTAAGGGGAAGATTGTATGCCTTGTACCAGTCTATGTCAGTCACATCTCCGAATGTGCAGCACATGACCATTCCTGTACCCTTATTAGGGTCAACTCTCCTGTCTTCCAACACTTCAACTTCATGGCCGAATATAGGCACCTTCACCTTTCTGCCTACAAATCTTTTTGTATTCTCGTTTTCAGGGCTTACAAAAATTGCGACGCATGCAGGAAGCATCTCAGGCCTTGTTGTCGCTATTACTATGTCCTCATCAAATTTTATCTTTACGAATTCAGATTTAAGCATCTTGTCTTCAAGTTCCATCTGGGAAAGTGCAGTTCTCTCCTTAGTGCACCATATTGTCGGAGTTTCCTTCTGGTAAGCCCTTCCCATCTTGTAAAGTTCAATAAACGAATACTGGGATATCTTCTGTGCATCATCGCTTATGGTTGTGTAAAAATGATCCCAGTCTACAGAAATTCCCACCTTTTTCCATATGTCAACATACTTCTGCTCGTAGTCTTTTATTGTGGTTTTTACAAGGCTGATAAATTTCTCTCTGCCCACATACTCTGCGGTTATCTTGTTCTGTTTTTCTACAAGAATCTCCGTAGGCAATCCGTTATTATCTAGGCCGAACGGATAGAAGACAGAGAAACCACGCATGCGTTTATATCTCGCAGCAAAATCCGCCTGAGAGTACGAGTATACATGACCTACATGTATTTCTCCTGAAATCGTAGGCGGCGGCGTGTCTATTGCGTAGACCTTCCTGCCATCTTTTTTATATCTGTAGATATTTTTCTTATCCCAAAAATCAGCTATTCTTGCCTCAGCTTCCCTAGGGATGTATCTATCATCCATATTCCAGTATTTTTATCTTAAATATATAAATAGTTCCCCAAGCACAGCTAAAACTTCTTGCTTATTCTAATTCCACGCGCTGTCTTTTCAGCCCCACATTTCGGCCTTGACATTTTCCGGCTTTGCCCCCATCGAAAGCAATGCGTCTCTGCATGCCTTCACAAAGGCAGGAGGCCCGCATATGTAACTTACTCTTTCCATGAAGTCAGGGACTTCTCTCTTCATCATCTCTGCGTTAACGTGGCCTCTCTCTCCATCCCATCCGTCGCCTTCCTGCGGTCTTGTAACTGTAATTATCAGCTTGAATTTAGATTCTTTTGCATAAGTCTCAAGTTGTTCTTTGTAGATGAGCTCATTTGCATATTTTGTGCTATAAAGCATAACTGAATCCATATCTGAATTAAGTTGCTTTGCGTACCTGAGCATGGACATGAATGGGGCTATTCCTGTACCTCCTGCGAGAAAAAGAAATTTCTTACCTGCATTTATGTCGAATTTAAATTGGCCATATGGTGCAGAAACCAGGTATCTGTCTCCTACCTTGGCATAGTCAAGTTTTGAGGTGAACCTTCCATGTATCAATGAAATTACAAACTCAAGCTGGTCCGAAGGCGGGGAGTTGGCTATTGAGAATGCTCTTGCTATCGATTCTCCAGTAGACTCATTCTTGTAAGCAAGCATCGCAAACATTCCCGGGGTGAAATCTATAGATGTGCCATCTTCCGCTTTAAATAAAAAAGAAGTCACGCTAGGCGTCAATTTCTTTATTTCAATTATTTTATATGGTTTGTCTTTTATCATACGAATTCCTTTCAGTTAAAGCCAGTCCCTGCCAATTCCTTAAGATATCATTTACAACACAATACAAAATAATAAGCATCCAACCGGCTACTTTTATTTCAGAGGGATGCTGTTATAAAGTGGTCCAGAACTACTATCAGTATGGCAAATGCCGCTACTGCTATGAGCAATACTTTCGGACCTATTATCGGTCCTTTTTCAGGCGCATCATAAAAGCTCAATACTCCTGCCTGAGTCTGCGGAGTTGAAAGTGTTGCCATTCAATCGAATTTTTATATGTAGAAAAACTATATAAATCTGACCGCATACACCATTAATTGGAATAAGCCTTAGATTATATACTAGTGATTTCAATGGATCAAATAACGACATCAACCAGAATCAGATTCAGAAGTCCCGCATCATATCCTCAGATCAGAGAAGCCGCAAGAATAAACGCTTTCTGCCAAGACTATACTCAATTGTATAAAAGGCCTACAAATGATCCAGAACTAATAAGTGCCATGCGCAAACTAGCAAATTCCGAATCTTTTGATCCGGATGGCCTCCTGCTACTCTCTTCAATAGTAATAGATCGTATCCTTATATCCAAACCACCATGGGTTAAAAGGCATGCAGGTCAGCTTCTAACTGTATCAACTGATCTTCATTCAAGGCAAGCAGAAAGAGCAGAAGAAAAAGGAAAATTTAATATTGCAGTTAGGGAATATTGGACTGCAGGCAGAAATGCAGATGTCATGAGAGTCTACCAAAGATGGGCAAATAGAGACAAAAGTAGAGGAAATATCCGTGAAGCCCAAGCGTTGCAGGAGATGCTCAACAGAGGGACTCACCCGCTCAATACACCTGTCTTTTCAATATATACAACACCTGCAATAGCAAAGAAACTCCTAAGCTCTACAAAAAGAAAGGAATGATATGCTTGTCCTTCAAGATAATATGCTTATCTGGTAGTATTCAATGTCAAGGATGGTAAGCAAGAGGAAGAGATCGTCAAGGGAAGATTACCCGCTGAGCGAGCAGCTTAAGATAGAGGAAGGTGTCTTTGAAAGAAGAACCATGCTCCATATGAAAAAGTTCTTCTCCAAAAACATAATTTCAAAACTCGAGTTCATAATTGCGAAAGGAAAAGAGGCCGATGTATATATTGCCGATCATGGGAGCTCAGTCCCTTCCGATTATGTAGCAGTAAAGATATTCAGGCTTGAGACATCAAGCTTTGAAAAGCGCACCGCTTACATACACGGGGATCCGCGATTCTCCAGGATAAAATCTGGAATATCCGGAATTGTAAATGAATGGTGCAAAAAAGAATACTCAAACCTAAAGATAGCCGAGGCCGCAGGTCTTCACTCTCCGAAGCCATATCTCTTCAATGGGAATATCCTTGCAATGGAATTCATAGGCGATGCGGAAGGCAGGCCCTCCCAATCACTCAAGGCCGCCGGTGCAGCAGATCCTGTACATACATTAGATTCAATACTTGAAGAGATGAAGAAGCTATACTCAAGAGATCTAATCCACGGTGACATCAGTGAATACAACATACTGATGAAAGACGAAGTTCCATATCTGATAGACTTCGGCCAGGCAGTTGTAAGAGAACATCCTAAGGCAGAAGAGTTCCTGAAACGCGACATATCTGTAATCCTCTCTTACTTCAGAAAAAATTATGGCATTTCAAAGAACGAAGATGAAGCATTCAAGTATATAACTTCCTGAACTCTTTCCCTAATCATATCAGCAGGGTTAATCCCGCTTATTTAGGTATCTCGTAGCCTTTCCTTTGGAGAAGATCCCTGTCCATAATGCTGTACCTCCAGACTATGTCTCCCCTCTCATCTCCCTGGACAGGCCATGGCGTAACCAAGACCAAATCATTCTCCTTAACCCAGAATCTTCTCTTAAGCCTTCCTGGTATAGAACACCTTCGAACCTTCTTATCCGAGCAGAATATATCAAAATTAGTAGAACCAAGCGACTTTATAACAATGCCTATTATCTGGTTTCCCCTCGGAAGCATAAGCTGTGGCGCAGCCCCCTGATTTCCTGTTTTTTTATACATAAAATTCCTCAATAGCTCTTAATTGTGTATCTTGCACCGCATGCCTCGCAGCTTATTGTCACATATCCGCGCTCCCTGCCTTCTATATGTGTATCAGGCTTATGGCACTCTTTGCATATGACATACATCTCAAAGAATCTTCTTATCTTTGAATTTAATTCGGCAGATTGTACCCTTGCGCTTATTTCCATGGTATGCTCATAAAGGCTGACAGGTGCAGCAAGCTCTTTTGTAAGATACTTGGCTATCTCATCCTTGCTTCTCCGTGCCTTGTCTGCTATCTGATCTATATTTTTGAGTATGGTCTTTCCTCCTTGTACGAGCGAATCGGCTTCAGGCACTGTGAAATCAGACTTTTCCACTGAAAGTGCTGGCAATTCTGAAAAGGCTTTATCTAAAAGTTCATTGTAATCCAAAAGAATCACATATAGAAATAGATTAAAAAGATATTAATACATGCTACTATGGGCTCATGGTGGGGTATAGCTATAAACCCATCCGTTTGTGAATATCATATTGTTGGGTATTCCATCCTCTCCGTTTCCTGAGTAATCCTTAGTATTGCCATTCAGGGGCCACCATCCTACAAGATTGTTAAGATCAACAGGAACTCCTCCTATTCCTTCCTGGTAGAGATAGCTTATCTCAGCAGGTGAAAGGCTGCTATTGTATATCTGTATATTTGATATTGTTCCGTTGAAGAATTCATTGCTTGAGAATCCTGTATATATTTGATTTCCAGTTATGGCATTTACCGGACCGTTCTGCGATATCGCACCGAAGGTGAGGTTCTCATCAAAATACGATATCGGCGTATTTGGATTATCATTGGTGCCGCTTCCTATCTCTTTTCCGTTGGCATACCAGTATTTATTGTTGCCATCTACGCTTACTGCAAGAAATATCCATTGCTTAAATCCGCCTCCAGGTATAAAATAAGAGATGCCTGTCCAGTTTGCAAAGGTATCCCATTCCAGGCACAATCCCACCGAATTTGCTGATATTATGCTATTTTCTGATCCTACAACACAGCCACTACTACTCATATAATTAAGCTTCATTCCGTACTGGCCTTCTTTGTCTACAATATCATGAAAAGGATTACCCATTATATAAACCCAAGCAGTTATTGTCATCGCCTGGCCTTGTATGTTTGCAAGGCTACTCTCAGTATTTGAATCTGGTATAAATACAAAACCTCCAACGCCTGTTGATTTCATCACATATTCAGGCAGTTCGTTATTGCATATTCCCTGTATAGATATATGGGAAGATGTTCCAGGTCCGTATGGCCTATAGACCTGGCAACCCCCTGGCTGAACTTTAGGCGCGAAGGTTGCAGAGTTGAAGATTCCGAGGCTGAAGAGAGCTCCGAGCACAACTGCGATGATGAGTATTGCCCAGCCGTATGTCATCAGGTACTCCATTGCAGACTGGGATCTGAATGACACTGTCTTTTTATCTATGCTCATGCATTTTATTCAGAAGCAAAACTATTTTAATCTCTTTCTAAAAAAAATTTGAATAAAATTCAACATCTAATCAGATCACGAAAACTGAAATCTCCTATAAGACCGGACTTTTTATCAATTCCTACAATTCTCTTAAGTATTATGCCGGGTCTGTCCTCTTCGACATGGTAATTTAGTTTACCGGAGTCATAAATGCCAAATCTTAAAATCCACCTATTTCTGTTATCTGCGCTTTCTCTGTCTTCTGGCTTTATCAAATCTACTCTAAACCATTTTCCATCTAACTCTTTTGCGAACTCCGGGTTCTGCTGTGAAAAGAATATTATTTCTGGAACAGTGAGAATCCTAAATTTTCTCTCCGAAAGCGTCTTCCGTGTATCTATAGGATCTGAATTTATTAAAGAAAATACAAACAAACCCATTCCGAACACCTCGAATTTCTTTACCTCTCTGGTTTTTGCTGTCAACTGCGATTCCATAATATCACTGTCAATTATTCTATGTATGATTAGTTGACATAATCCAGATATAATAATGCTCCTTTAATCTGGATTGTACACTAATCGGGCTTTGCGAAAAAATTAGATATGCTGTGTTATCCCAGCCAATAATGGGGCAAGGTATGTAAGATAACAACATTGCCCTAGATTGGGAATCATATCCACACCTGGTTATCTGATGCCGTGCCTATATCCTTATAGTAAATGATTGATTCTGCCGTAAATCTATCAAATTACATATCCATATATATTATTAATATTTTCATTATATAATTCCTAATACTGGTATAATCATGAAGAAGATGCATATCTATCTAATTGCCATAGTGTTGATAATCATAATGGTCGCTGTCCTGATGTTTGCAGCAGGAAGTCTGAAGCCTTCAACTAACCTTGTGGCTTATGACAATAAGCCTGTTCCGGCATCTCTTCTTAAGATGCTTGTCATACCGAACAACGTAAGCAGCCAAGTAGGCATGGGAGTCGCTCCAAAATCAAATGTGGAAATACTCAATGCTTCCCCTATAACTCTAAATGGAAAACCTGAGGTTCTTTACATAGGTGCCGAGTTCTGCCCCTTCTGTGCTGCCCAAAGATGGCCTATGCTTATAGCGTTGATGAGATTCGGGAATTTCACCGGAGTCAAATATATGACCTCTTCAGCAACAGACTATGCTCCAAGCACTCCCACATTCACGTTCTACAATTCAACCTATACAAGTCCTTACATCTCATTTGTCGCGGTAGAGCAGACCACCAATACATACAAAACACTGCAGCAGCCTAACAGCACACAGGCATATTTATTTTCAAAATACGACCCTAACGGAAACATACCATTTATTCTTTTTGCAAACCGTACGGTATGGGAAAATGCTGACTACGATCCGCTTAGCGTTTTAGGAGGCAAGAACTGGACCGAGATAGCAACCCTTCTGCATAATTCATCATCAGTACAGGCATTAGCGATAGTAGGCACAGCAAATCTTATGACAGCACAGATATGTTCGATAGACAACAACTCCCCAGCAAGAGTCTGCGATCAGCCATACATAGCGAATCTTATGGGTTATGTAAAGTGAGTGAATATCTGGGATGACTAAAATGAAAGAGAAGGACAGCAAGATCTTGATTTACGCAAGCTACACGGCAGCAACATTAGGCCTCCTGATATCCCTATATCTGACTCTTTATCATTATATCGGAATACCTCTGGCATGTTCAGGCAGCGGGCTTATAGACTGCGCAAGTGTGCTTAACAGCCCCTACGCCTATATTCTGGGCATACCAATGGCAGTTTTTGGCATCATATTCTTTGCAGCATTCCTTGTTCTGCTCTACATAAACAATAAGGACTCTATACTTATATGGAATCTTATTGGAATAGGCACCGTTGTCTATCTCCTCGACATAGAACATATTGTAGGCCATATATGCATATGGTGCACTGCGGTGCATGTATTAGTACTGGCTCTTCTGATCCTTACGATATACGGCATGATGCACAAAAAGAAATAGGCTATAAAAATTCTCTAAGAAACCCTGATCAGACATTTCCTCCGCTTATTATGGCAACAGCTTTCTCGTTCTCTTTCAATTTCAATTTTTTATATGCTGCTACCGTTGAGACGCTTGCCAACTCTGCCACAAGCCCATAATCCTCAAGAAATCTTTTTTGCTCTTTCAGCATTTCAGACTCCGAGACTGCCATCGCCATGCCTTTAGATGTTCTAAGCATACCAAGTGCATCATCGCCAAATGTGGGATAGCCTACAGCTATGGCGTCTGCTGCTGTCATAGGTTTCTGGTATTTTATCTTTTCTCCGTTTGCAAATGCCTTAACAAGCGGGCTGCACTTCCTGGCCTGAACTGCAACTATCTTAGGTAGTTTCTTAATGTGTCCAGCCTGCTTCATCTCCTTGAGTCCTTTGAAGATTCCGCTTAGCAGTGTAGCGTTTCCTACAGGCACAATTATGTGTGTGGCATCATGAAGCTGATCCATTATCTCATAAATAAGCGTCTTCTGCCCTTCTTTCCTGTAGCAATAATCACCGGCCAAGAATGCCTTATGCCTTGCAGCGTATTTGTATGCAACATCAAGCGCTTTGTTAAAATCTCCGTCTACTTTCTCCACGTCCGCATCCTGCAGCTCCTTAATGTTTCGCACTTTATGCTTGCTGGCGCTGCCGCCTATGAATACCCTGGCTCTCATATCTTCAAGTTTCGCATAATAAGCTAAAGAATATGCCATATTTCCTGTAGACGCGCATACTATGGTCTCATATCCGTACTCCTTGGCTTTGGCTATCTCAACTATTGAGCCCCTATCCTTAAACGATCTTGTAGGGTTTTCTATCTCTAATTTTAGAAAAAGCCTTTCATCATCACTGCTGCTTATCAGCTTTGTGCCTCCCAATTCGGTATGCCTATACCTTGCTTTAGGAAGAAGATACTCATAACTCCAGAATCTCTCTCCGTTGCTTTTCTTAAATCTGGGTTTTTCCGTATATACTACTTCAAGATTTCCTCCGCAGCTTCCGCAGGCCTGATACCTATGCATATCTGAATACTCTACCTTGCAGACTCTGCATTTTAGTATATAATCCAACCATCTCCCCCGGAAATCTTTATCTCAAAATTATCTTCATCCCTTTCTTTATTTAAAGATTCCCTCAGTTATGTCATCTCAGCGCATTTCTTGCATTATAGGTACTATTTATTTTGTCTCGGTTTATAAGCAATTCAAGTGCGCGTTTAGAGACCACAAGTGCTTCAGTATCCCCTTTCAAGCTCCTCTCAGATATTTCCATCCACTTCTCGCGTAGCTCCTCTTCAGTATATGAATTACCTGCAAGATTTCTGGAAAGCATGTCTATGGCCTTTCTAATAACGGGCGAATCTTTTTTATTCGCGTCGGCGGCATTAAAGCCTGCCTCTATGTCTCCTGGAACTATCCTGAATCTCATCACAGCTCCTCTTACAACATTAACCATTACTGCTGTCCTTCCCGATTCTCCAATTTCAGAAACTTCTACCCCTTTTTTCTCATTTGCACTTATTACATTCATCCAATTCGAAATATCTTTTATATTAAATGGTATATATGTTTTATGGACTTTTTTGATTTACTACAAAATCCAATACTGCAGATCACTCCTGTGCATTCCAATCATATGCTTTTTGTCTATGAATGGTGCATAAATAATTAATTTCGCATACTTATATCCTAAGGTAATAAAAAATGAAGGTTTACTTTGTCACTTCAAATAAAAACAAATTCAAAGAAGCCAAGAAAATACTCGGTAGCAATTTAGAAATGGCAACGTTAGAGCTAGAAGAGATACAGCACATGGATACCGAGGAAGTCACAAATCACAAAATAAAGGAAGCATATACAAAATTAAAGAAACCCGCATGCGTCGATGATACCGGTCTGTATCTCGACGCTATAAAAGGCCTTCCCGGCGCGTTTGCAAAGCATTTCACAAACAGGCTCGGAGCCGAAGGCATCTCCAATCTTGTCTCCTTATATGGTATATATACTGCCACAGTCTCAACCTCTTTGGGGTTCAGTGACGGAATCCATACCAAAATATTCACTTCAAGGATAAAAGGCATGATATCCAAAGTCCCTGCAGGAAAAACGGGATTCGGTTTTGATTCTGTATTCATTCCTAAAGGCAGCAATCTTACCCTCGCACAAATGTCTATCACATACAAAAATCGTTTTTCAGCCAGGGGAACCGCATTTAAAGAACTAAAGGAATATCTAGAATCCCAGAAAATAATCTGAGTCTTAATTTTCAATAAAAAACATTTTTCGGAATTGTGTAATTATAAAACGGCCTTTGGTCATCCCATCTATTGGATTCCAATCCTTCTGGCGGCAGCTTCAGGGTCATCGTAATAATCCCTGCAGAATTGATTTATTGATTTAAGGTCTCTTTTTCCCAATTCATTAAGCCTCTCAAGAATTCGTCCCCTCCTCTGCTCTTCAGCGACTATCTCATTTGGCGTTATCCCAGCAATCCTGGAGAGGAGATCCCTGTATGTAACGCTGGGGAAGATATCAGAGCCTTTGCGTGTCTTATAATTATACGTATAAAGATCAGAGAGAAGAACCTGTGTCTCAATTCCGGATATCTCAGAAACCTGTGATATCTTTCTCGACATAACACCATCCTCACGCGTCTGGGTTATTATCACTATGGCATCTATTAATGGGATGACGTCTCTTTCTATATTCATAGGGGTGTGCTCAAGCCTTGTTATAACTTCTCTTGTTGTGCTTGCATGTATTGTGCTCATGGATATTCTACCTATGTTCATGGACGTCATCATATCCTTGGCTTCCTCGCCTCTAACTTCTCCTATAATTATTCTGTCGGGCCTCATCCTCATTGTATTCTGTACAAGCTCTCTTGTAGAAACAGAAGGGCTTGTCTCAAGCCTTACACAATTCTCCTGTGTCTCAGTATTAAGTTCATAAGTTTCCTCTATTACTACAATTCTCTCCTCCGGCCTGAAGAAACTGAACATGGCATTTAACAACGTTGTCTTTCCTGCAGCAGGCAGGCCGCCGAGGAGAAGATTGGCAGGTCTTGTACCCATGCCTTCGGAATAAAGCCATAGCCTTCCAGCAAGATTATAGCTCATCTCACCTTTGTTTATCAAATCTATAATGCTGAGCGCGTGTGTTCTATAATTTCTTATTGTTATGTCAGAACCCATAGGTGAATGGACTATGTTGGCCCTGGATCCGTTGGGAAGATGCACGTCGAATATGTTGTTGTTTGCTCCGTCAGTTGTTGCATACATCTTCAGTTTCTTTACAAATGTCTCAAGATCCTTTCTATTCTCTATCCTCTCTGGCGCTTTCATCGCTCCGGATGTGGTGGTATACAAGAAAATATTATTTGTATTGTTTATCATTATATCTTCGACATCTTCGTCAAAGAGATAATTGTTGATAGGATTAAAGGTGTTTATGTCTGTAGTTATCTTCTCCACATCTTCTTTTGTAACTGAAGGATTTATTGACCTGGCGATTCTCTCAACGTGTGAAATTAGTTCTTCCTTAGTCTCTATCGTAGTAAGCTTGCTTTCCAATGTCTCAAGGATAGCTTCCTCGAGAAGATATAGACTTCTATCATCCATTTTTCCACACGCTCTAATCCTTTTTCATACAACCTAAGTTAATATAAATATTATAGGAAGCCAGCAATTCATATAATCCAAACTCTCAATACTCAGTTTCGAAGGGGAATTCTTATTCGATCTGGAGGAAATACGGCAATCTTCTGCCGAAATTTTCGATAATTCTATTAATATTCTGCTTATTAAAATATACTACCGAAGTGAAATAATATGTCAAAAGTACTTATAATAGGTTCCGGAGGCGTAGGGCGTGTAGTTGCACACAAGTGTGCCCAAGTTCCGGAAATCTTCACTGAAATAATGCTTGCAAGCAGGAATATATCAAAATGCAATACTGTGCGAGACGAGATAAGAAAAAAGAATGGCAGGACAATTCTAACTGCAAAAGTAAATGCAGATAATGTGCAGGAGTTAGTCTCCCTAATGAAAGAGTTCAAGCCTGACCTTGCAATAAATGTAGCGCTTCCATATCAGGATCTAAGTATAATGGATGCCTGCCTTGAAGCAGGCGTAAACTATCTCGACACTGCAAACTACGAGCCTCCAGAAGCTGCCCATTTCGAATACAGCTGGCAGTGGGCCTATCAGGAAAAGTTCAAGGAAAAGGGAATTATGGCTGTTCTGGGCTGCGGGTTTGATCCGGGAGTTTCAAATGTCTTCTCAGCATATGCACAGAAAAATCTCTTTGACAGCATATCAACCATAGACATACTTGATTGCAACGCAGGAAATCACGGACATCCCTTTGCTACAAATTTCAATCCGGAGATAAACATACGTGAGGTCACTCAGACTGTCAGGCATTGGGAGAATGGCAAATGGACAGAATCGCCTCCGATTTTAGAATCAGGATGCATACACTTCGGATTTGATTATCCTGTAGTCGGCAATAAAGAGAGCTATCTACTCTATCATGAGGAGCTGGAGTCGCTTATCAAGAACATAAAAGGTCTCAAGCGCATCAGGTTCTGGATGACTTTTTCGGAAAATTATCTTACATACCTTCGTGTCTTGAAAGATGTTGGAATGACAAGGATAGATCCTGTCGATTATGAAAATACAAAGATTATACCATTAAAATTCCTCAAAGCACTACTTCCAGATCCTGCATCATTAGGGGTAAATTATACTGGAAAAACAGTAATAGGTAACATAATTACAGGAGTAAAGGAGGGAAGAGAGAGATCCGTATACATATATAATATATGTGATCACGCCGAGGCATTCAAGGAAGTAGGTGCCCAAGCTGTCTCATACACTACCGGAGTTCCGGCGATGATAGGCGCTATGCTCATTCTTCAGAAGAAATGGAAAGGTGCAGGTGTATTCAATGTTGAGGAGTTAGATCCTGATCCATTCATGGACCTTCTAAACAGACATGGTCTTCCTTGGAAACTTGAAGAATATACTGGAAAGCTCCCAGCATAAACATTTTTTGCAAGCAACAATTTAGTTTTTCAAGAGACTAAGCTAGTTACCGCGGCTATTCAAGATATCCCTTTACTTTAAGGAGTTCAGCATTGAGTATTGCTGCACCCGCGGCCCCTCTCACTAAATTATGTCCTAAGACGACGAATTTATAATCTAAAATACTGCATTCGCGCAGCCTGCCTACTACTGAAGCCATTCCTCCTTCTATGCCAAGGTCAAGTCTGTTCTGCGGCCTATTCTCTTCATTCTTGTAGACCACGGGCCTTTCAGGAGCGGAAGGAAGGCCTAGATTCTTTATTGGGCTGAATTTTCTGAATGAGTCTATTACCTCCTCTCTTTCAGGCTTTCTCGAAAATTTCACACTTATGGCCTCCATGTGTCCATATCTTACAGAAACCCTATTGCATTGGGCGCTTATTTTCATATCTGCATTATGTATGTGCATATTTTTTTCGCTGCCGAAAATCTTCAAAGGCTCTGTCTCAAGCTTCTCTTCCTCGTCGTTTATGAAAGGCAGAATGTTGTCTATGATCTCTATTGAAGGAACTCCCGGATAGCCAGCTCCGCTTACTGCCTGCATTGTCGTGACAGAGACTTTTTCAACTCCAAAAGAGTCTATCAATGGCTTGAGTGCAAGGCACATATGTATTGTGGAGCAGTTAGGGTCTGTTATTATGAATCCCTTCCATCCTCTCTTTTTCCTCTGCCTTTCTATAAGCGAAAGATGGTCATGGTTTATCTCGGGGATCAGGAGCGGTATATCCTCATCCATCCTATGACTCTTCGCATTGCTTGAAACAGGATATCCTTTCTTTGCAAAACTTTTTTCTATTTCAGAAGCTACTGATGAGTCCAAGGCAGACAGTACAATATCACAATCAAGACCAGGCTTAGCCTCCTTAAGTTTCATGTCTTTAATTCTTTCAGGTATTTCTTCGCTAGCACTCCACCTATTTTTCATAACTTCCTCATAGGTCTTTCCTGTTGATCTTTCAGAAGCAGCTACCTCACTAACCTCAAACCAGGGATGCTTTTCCATCATTCTTATTATGGTCTGCCCCACCATCCCTGTAGCTCCAAGAACTCCAACACTCATTTTTCTCATTAGGATCTACCAAAAAATTCATTGTGAAGCAACATTGTTGCCTTATCTGCATCCTTCTCATTCAAGACAACACTGCGGCTATCCCTGCTTATTCCAACTTCAAGCATAACTATTCTTATGTCTCCAAGAGCTTTTATTATCCTGCTATCAATTCCTTTAATTTCGGATATATTTTTACCTACAAGTGAAACCCTGGCAACTCTTCCAAGAACTTCAAGGTTCTTCTTGACCTTTCTTCTGTTCCCGCTCAAACTAGCCAGTTCATCTCCTTTTGTAGTTGTGGCAACAATTCCGTCTCTGGCTATCGAAACAAGATCAAAAGTAATTCCAAGCTTTCCAAGCTCTGACATAGTCAAGCCCAGATTAACCCCATTCCTCATATTTTCCCCTGAAGGTATCTTAAAGAGAACCATTCCCTTCTTGCTTGTTATTGAGGCTATTCTCTTCGAAGCCTTTATCTCCCTACGTATTACAGAACCTCTGTACCTTCTGTTTAATGTATTCATTATTCTGACATTAATATTTCCTTTCATTGCAGGATGTATTCCTCTCGGGTGGAGTGTTTCGGCTCCAAGAAACTCCAGTTCCGCTTCCTCATCAAATGTTAATTCGGTTATGCTTTTTGCCAAAGGCACAAGTTTAGGGTCAGCAGTCATAATTCCATCAACATTTGTCCATATCTGTATTTCCCTGGCATTCACTGCAGCTCCTACCACGCATGCAGTATAGTCGCTGCCTCCTCTTCCCAGAGTGGTAACGCTGCCTTTCCTGTCCATACCTATAAATCCTGTTATTATTGGTATAGACTTAATGCCTTTCAAGCTCCTTCTAATCCTTTCATATGTTCCTGGCAAAATGTCAGCGTTCCCAAAGTTCGAATCGGTAAGCATTCCTATTTCATAACTGTTGCATGGAAATGCCTTATCTCCCTTCCTATTCATATATTCGGCAAGTATCTTTACCGACATTCTTTCTCCAAGCGACATAAGGAGATCAAGCTTTTTTTTGCTAAGAATCCTATTTCTACTTATCTCTTTAGGCAGACTCATAAGAAGTTGCATCTCATTATCGAGAAGCGAATCTCTGAGCCCTAACCCTTTAATTATATCGATATGCCTCTTCGCTACACTACTGCAGAGCATCCTGTATTCCCTTCCTGAAGAAGCTGCCTTTCCTATGGCAATCAATTCGTCAGTTATCCTATGTATCCCGGATATCACCACGATAGGCTCTCTTCCCTTCTCAGAGGCAATTATATCTGCAACGTTCTTAATCCGTTCAGAATCGGCTATAGAGCTTCCTCCAAATTTCATTATTATCATGAATTCTCCTGCAAGGTTTCGTTGTAACCTTTCTTCCAGAAGAGATTAGAAGAGAAGTTATTTTAATATTCCATATGGATTAATTTCTAAATCCTCACAAATCCCACAAAATCTCTGCTATCCCACAAAATCAGAAAAGAATAAAAAGAAGAATGTACAAATAGCCACGTTTATATGTGCTCAGATTGCCAAGTTCTTATCGGGTGCAGCTGCTATTGCAAGTCCGAATGGCGTTCAAAAGTGCCGGCAGACGGCAGCGCAGGAGAAGGCCAGTACTGCTCAAAATGCAACCATACTTTTAATGCTGTGAGATTCTAAACCCGAATCAAGATCGCTTATCTGATGCCAGCGAGAGATCTTCAGACAAAATTATTCTGATTTTGTAGTAATCAAGAAACATTCTCTCCAAAGACACCTTCTCCTTTTTCAATAATTCTTCAAGCTTCTTCATCCTTTCCTTTCCTTCTTCTTTTTCAGCTGTTACATGTTCAATGCTGCTTATCTTTTTCTCTGACTTCCCAAGCGATTCCTTGAGTACCCTAGCATGGGCCTCAAGCTCAAGTTTGCGTTTTGAAAGCTCATTCATTGAGCTTGCAAGCTTGTGCAGATCTGTTTTATGTATCTCCTCTATGGCAGAAATCATAGCCTCGCTGTTTTTTGCCTCTACCCTTCCTGCCTTAATATTCTCTTTAAGCTCTGTAAGCATGCCTGAGAATATTCTGTAATCTTCATAATTCCTTATCCTCTCTGAAGGCTCAGCAAGGAAATCCGTAAGTTTTATCTTTCCCATTGAAAGGTGGTCGTGTTTTCTGGCAAGCCTTCCCAGAGGTGCGGTAAGAAGGCTTATCCTTCCTGAAATGTTGGAAATCTCAGCAGAGACTGCATTTATTTCAGAATTCTTTTCTTCAAGGTTTTTTTCCAATTCCCTCTTTCTCGATATCTCTTCTCTGCCTTCATTGTTCTCAAATTCTCTTACTTCAGAAAAATTCTTTGAAAGAAAATCAATTTCCCCTTTGAAATTCAATATCCTCTCTATTGATCCGGTTATCTTCTTGTAATTATCAAATTCTCCCTTCCTCCTATCAAGCCCTCTCTTCAATTCTGAGACTGATCTTTCCATAGATGTGAATGCTTTTTTCATAGATCCCATATGGTTTGAATAGCTGTACAACACGTTCCTGAAAGCAGCATTAGCCTTCAATACCTCATTTATTCCAGATTCGGCTCTCTCAAGCACTGAGAGGTATATCTCGTAAGATGTCTTACCTTCCCGCTCGCGCAGGTCCATGTTTTCGAATATATGCATAACATTCTTCGAATAAAGTGCCTTCTGTCCTTTTATTGAACTCGGATTGATTCCGTAGAGATCTTCCATGTATGGTTCAGCCTCTACTTTCTCGAAATTTCTACAGCTCAATATAAATTCATCCCTAGAATCAAGAATTTTAGATACGGCGCGTCTTCCCAGATCTGCTATGTCTGCACTTCTTCTCTTAAATGCGTCCAAAGCAAGCTCTTCCGCTTCCGAGATGTCTACCTCCTTTCTCTTTTCCCTTCCAAATATCATCTAAACGCTATCTATATTGTAAAAACAGATGTTTAATTCTTTTGAATTGGTAAGGTAGCTCTTTTTGCCAGATATCTATTTAGTCTGGAGTATATAACGTAGTATATGTGAGTATCTGGTATTCAAGAGAAAAAGATATGTAAGGCGCGGGAGCCTTATGGACATACTTCTGCGTTTAGGCAATTCTTTAGAAAAGGCTGGCGCTATATTCCTAAAAGGACTGAGCAACAAATACCTGGCCTTCTTATTCATCTCATTCATATTTGTGATAAGCTATCTCATATTCCCTGTATTATGGAAATATATCTTTACTGCTTTGATAAGCTATTTTGCAGCGACTATCTTTATGCGTTATCTATTGTATCGCGGCGTTTTCAAAGCAAGACATTCACGGGAAGGAAGAATATCCGAAGGCCATAGATTCATGGTATTTGTATGTGTGATAATTCTCGCTACAATATTCAGCGACTGGTTAGCCGGTTATATAAGCAATCTTTCCATGATGTATCCAAGCGACAGAATCATAATAGTGGCAATACAGACAATAGCTGTCTTAGGCCTTGTATTTCTTGATCTCGAATTTGAGATATGAAATGGCGCAATGCATTTAGCCATACTCTTCCAGTATATCTTCATAAAGTCGACACTGAAACAATGGTCTAAACTATGAAACTAAACAAACTCACACCTGAAGAAGAAGCTGTAATAATCGGCAAAAATACAGAGCCTCCTTTTTCAGGGGAATACGAAAGCAATTTCAGAAAAGGCGTATACTTCTGCAAGAGATGCGGCTCAAAGCTCTATAAATCAGAATCCAAATTCGATTCAGGCTGCGGATGGCCTAGTTTCGACGAAGAGATAAAAGGAGCTGTAAAGAGAACTCCTGACAAGGACGGCGTAAGAACTGAAATAACCTGTGCAAAATGCGGTGCACATCTGGGACATGTCTTTGAAGGCGAAGGTTTCACAAAAAAGAATGTTCGCCACTGTGTGAATTCAATATCTATGGTATTCGTTCCTGAGAAAGAATAAATCTATACTGTGTTCTTCCTGTTCCACTCCTTTATCCATAATACTATATCTGCGTATAGTTTTGACCAACCGACCTTTTCTATATATGCCTTTATGCTTCCAAAAGCCTCACTGTTTATCGATATTATAGATTCATACTCAGGAAGCTCTGCATAGAATATGCTTTTACATACCAGTGTGCCTTTCTTCATCTGCTCTTCGCTATATCTTGCATCTGCACAATAAAATATGTGGAATAGTATTCCATCATGCCAAAAGATTCTAGGAGGCAGATTAGGACCTGCCATGGCTATGACTAATTCCTCCAAATTGAGTTTCTCAATATGATGCACAACTATTTTTTTTATCGGCTCATAACTCACTTCTGCCATGATCTCACTTCATACTAATTTATCACAAAGAAATAAAAAGAAATAATGCCAATTTCAACTTCCGTTCTTCAATATATATTCTGCAGCAAGAAGAGATGCATCTAAATAAGACATTGTCAAAACACCATTATGGGAAACGAAACAAGGTCAATAGTCCTGGGCGGAGGCTGTTTCTGGTGCACAGAAGCCGTTTTCGAATTATTCGAAGGAATTATCAAGATTAACCCAGGCTACGCCGGAGGAAGAACAAAAAACCCAACATACAAGGAAGTATGCAACGGCACTACTGGCCATGCAGAAGTTATAAAACTGGAATACCTTCCTAATATAATCTCACTTAAAACAATCTTGGAAATATTCTTTAAGGCACATGATCCAACGTCTGTCAATAAACAGGGCGCTGATGTTGGATCGCAATATCGTTCTATAATACTCTATGAAGAAGAGGAAGACAGGAAAGTTATAGAAGATTACATAAAAGGAATCGCTGGCGACTTCGATAAGCCTATAGCAACCGAAGTCAAGAAGCTTGATGAGTTCTATCCCTCTGAAGATTACCATAAAGATTACTATAAACTCAATCCGCTCCAACCATACTGCATGTTCGTAATACGTCCTAAGATAGCAAAGATAAAAAAGGAATTCAATCTCAAAAATAAGACGATTTAAAACAGTGTCAGATTATCCATTCCCGGATTTCTGCGAATCACAAAGGAATTTAAGCCTTGTATCGCATTTCCTTATCATGTATCAAGAAGAGTCAATAATAGCAATAACACTCATAGCTGCAGCATTCGCAGCGTTTGCCCAATATCTCTTCAAACGGTATGTGCCTGTTTTTGATCTTAAGAAGCACCATATAAAACAACTTTTTAGAAATAAGGGATTATGGATAGGCGGAATAGCCTATCTGGTAAGCCTTGTAATCTATCTCAAGGCCCTCAAGACAGGTGAACTCTCATTCGTATATCCCACATTCGCAAGCACTTTCATATTCGTGAGCATAATATCCAGATATCTACTTGGGGAAAAATTCAACAGGAAGAGAGTCTTTGGAATTCTGTTAATAATAATCGGAATAACGATAGTCGCGCTTACTTATTGATGGTTTCATGAAGACACATAGCAAAAAAGAGATGCTTTTCATACTTATACTAAGTACATTTCTTGGGAGTATAGGCCAGCTTCTATTCAAGATAGGGCTTTCAAGCCAACTATACTATCTCCTATTCGGGCTTATTGCATATCTTCTTTCTACTGTTATATACTTGTACATACTTGGCAGAAGTCACCTAAGCTGGGCCTACGGAATAGGAAGCCTTAGCTATATATTTGCAAGTATTCTTGCATTCTTCTTTCTCGGAGAACAGATATCTGCACTGAGGTGGCTTGGAATAACCATCATAGTAGTAGGAGCTGCCTTTGTAGGATTAAGCTAAGATTCAAGTTCTTATCTGTGCTTCTTCTTTTCTTTTCTATTTGTATATAGTATAAGTTCTTCATATATCTTATTCTTAATAGTATTCTTGTTTATTTCATCGACTTTCAAGTGTATCGATATCACATAAAATGTGTTATGGAACGAATCTACATCTACAGAATAATGTTCTACTTTCTTTCCATAACTGTCCATGACTGTCTTTATTATCTTTTTTATTTCTTCATAATCTGTCTTCATATCAATATCAAATTGAAGCTTTGTTGTTGTCTTAGCCTCTTTATGGTAGTTTATGACAAGTGCCTGAGCCACTATGCTGTTAGGCACAAGCATCAAAGCGTCTTCTTCACTCCTCTCGACGCTCTTGAGCTCTGTGTAAAGAACCCCTATGCTCTTGATAGTGCCTGTAAATCCGGGTATGAATTTATCATGCGGATATGTTGGTGGCATCATGCTGTACTGCCATGTCTGTATTATAACCCTGTCTCCAGGCTCAAATGCCTTGCTTGAGAGAAGGTATACTCCTGATATAAAGTTCGAAAGGGTTGACTGCGCAGCAAGACCTAAGACTATGCCAAGAAAGCCTGCGCTTACCAGTATTCCTGTGACATTCACATTCAGTTCTGTGAGTATTATAATTGCCAGAATCACATATGCAACTATCCTAAAGAGGCTTCTGAGAGGTCTTGCTTCTTCATGTGCTATCCTTTTCTGGAAGTAGTAATAGATTATGACCCCGCATATCTCTATTAGGATTATTCCAAATATGATAGACTCGAGAATTGTATCAATGCGCTGTCCTGATATTTGCAGATGTATTAAAACTACGAAGAATGTGGCTATGAGTATCAATGACAGTATCAATATGTCCAGGATTCTTCCCTTGAACTTGTGTCTTGCTTCTTCATCGCTTTCTTTTTTCATTTTTATCAATTTTTTGTAATCCGTATGCTGTTCCGCTATAATTAATGTCAATGTCATTATATGTATACATTTGCAATAATATCAAATTATAGTAATATATAAAACATTAAATATCAAGCTATTAATTACAAGTCAAAAACGAAATGTTTATTAATCTTTTCTGTACTTATACAAGGATGCGTTTAGAGTAATCTATTTATCTTCCCCACCCTCTAAACGCTTTTATTCTCACTACCTCCAGTTTAACCGTTCGGTAGTTCGCCTTCCATATCCTCCCGAAGAAAGGCTTCTCAAAGTAGATTCCACAACAAAAGCCCTCTATTATTGAAAGAAAATTGTGACTCGACTACCTAAGCAAATAATCATCTATATAAATATTAATCTATGATTATATTTCAGTTGCGATGAAGAAATTCAAATCCACCGACGAAATAAAGATTCCTGAAAAGATGATTGATCAGGTAATAGGCCAGGAGCGAGCAGTAGCCATAACAAAAAAAGCAGCATCACAGCATAGAAATGTTCTTCTGATAGGCGAGCCTGGAGTAGGAAAGACAATGCTAGCCCAGGGCATGGCAGAACTTCTGGAAAATACCGACATTGAGGATGTACTTGTATACAAAAATCCAAACGATGAAAACAGGCCTACTATCAAGGTTGTACAGACATATCCTGAAAAGATAGATCCATCTAAACCTCTTCCCGATGGCCAAGGAAGGCAGATCATTCAGCGTGAAAGGACCAAAAACAGGATTGACTCAGGCAAAGGCAAGAGCAATATAATTCCCATAGTTGCGGTTATAGTAGGCGTGCTTATAGTAGTTTCATTGATGAATTTCATAAAAGGCTATGAGGTATTTGTACTTGCCGCAGTAATACTGGGCGTATTGATATTCGGTGCGGTCGCATTATTTGTAAGCGGATTCAAACGCGTAGGGGGCATAATGCCTGGGATGTTCGATACTGGGGAACCGAAGCTCATAGTAGACAACACCGGACTCAGACATGCTCCTTTCGTAGACGCAACAGGCTCAAAAGCCGGCGCACTATTCGGTGACGTAAGGCATGATCCACTGCAATCTGGAGGTCTAGGAACACCACCTCACCTCAGGGTAGAGAGCGGTGCAATACACAGGGCAAATAAAGGAGTGCTCTTCATAGACGAAGTTGCAGATCTGGAGCCCAAATCGCAGCAGGAACTTTTAACAGCGATGCAGGAAAAGAAATATTCAATAACAGGTCAGAGTGAGATGAGTTCAGGCGCAATGGTCAGAACAGAAGGAGTGCCATGTGATTTTCTTCTTGTTGCCGCAGGAAACCTTCCAGACATGCAGAAAATGCATCCCGCGCTGCGCTCAAGAATAAGAGGGTATGGGTATGAGGTCTACATGGAATCTTCAATGCCAGATACAGAACAAAACCGTGAAAAGATAGTCAGGTTCATAGCACAAGAGATCAAAAAAGACAAGAAGATACCTCCATTCAGTTATGATGCATGCATGGCAATAATAGAAGAGGCGAAAAGAAGAAGCGGAAGGAAGAACAGGCTTACCCTTGTAATGAGGGATCTCGGCGGCCTTATACGCGCTGCAGGAGACATAGCAGTTGAGCACAAGAGAAAGCTTGTCGAAGCCAACGATGTAGCCTCTGCGATAGGTCTCGCAAAGCCTATAGAGAGCCAGTATGTAGCACAGGTAATAGAATACAGGAAAGATTACAAGATATTCAGGACAAAAGGGTTTGCGCTTGGCAGAGTAAATGGCCTCGCAGTGGTGGGTTCTTCATATCTTTCAGCAGGGATAATCCTTCCTATAGTAGCTGAGGTAACTCCTGCATCTTCAAGAACTGAAGGAAAGCTTATAGTTACAGGGAAGCTGGGCAGCATAGCCAAAGAGGCAGTCAAGAACATAAATGCAATAATAAAGAAGCATATGAATCGCGATATGGCAAGCTACGATGTTCATGTCCAATTCCTTCAGACATATGAAGGCGTTGAAGGCGACAGTGCAAGCATCTCGATAGCAGTTGCCGTAATATCTGCGCTGGAAGGCATACCTATCAACCAGGAGATCGCGATGACAGGCTCTCTCTCAGTCAGGGGTGAAGTTCTTCCTGTGGGCGGAGTAAACAACAAGGTCCTTGCGGCAATAGAAGCAGGTATAAAGACAGTGATAATACCTGCTGACAACGCACAGGATATATACTTAAATGCAAAGGAGCTCCACAAGATAAAAATAGTCCCTGTAAAGAATATAGCAGATGTCCTCGAAGAGGCATTGAAGAAGAGTGACAGATCCATTTCAATAACGGAAAAACTTAGAAAATACATCACAAGCGACTCGAAGGAGAAAGCCCCTCTGGTTGTTGATGGGAAAAACCTAAAGGGAAGATGAAATGACAGCAAAAAGCGGTAATCCCCAGAAGGCAAAATCCCATGATTCTGCAGTTAAATCTCTGCTTCCTGATAAGAAAATAGAGGAGATGGGAACGGCGATAGTCAGAGACATAAACATAGGGAAGCCCCCTAAATTCACTACTCTTACAAGAACAAGGAGCAATGTTGTCTTTGACCAGGAGAATGGATATTTGAAGCTCGGCGATTCCACCGAGGAGAGAACCTTCACGAATGTCTCTCAGTCAAAAAGATTCATGCAGACTATAGCGATAGCATCAAAATGCCACCGCTTCGTGAAAGAGAACCTACACACTACGATAAGGGGATTATTCTACCAGCTTAAATTCTCGCTTGGAGAAGACATAGATGAGAATGTCTTCAGCGAACAGGCAGAATCAAATCCGCTTATAGAAGATCTTGAAGTTTCCTTGGGTCTAAAGCGCGAAGAGTTGAATCTGAATGCTAACAGAAAGGGAGTCCTCGCAGGAAATGTCAAGATAATCGATACATTCGGAAATGAAAAGATAGAGATAGACTGCTCAAAGCAGGGTAGGAGTGGCTGGGCTATACCAAGCGATGTCGACAATGATATAGAATTTGTCAATGTCAAAGCAAAATACGTCATAGTTGTCGAGAAGGATGCACTATGGCAGCGCCTCAATGAAGACCTCTTCTGGAAGAAGGAGAACTGCATTCTTATAACTCCACAAGGCCAGGCAGCAAGAGGCACAAGGAGGCTTATACGCAAGCTTTCAGACATGGGACTGCCTGTCTATGTTTTTACTGATTCAGATGCGTGGGGATGGTATATCTACTGGACCATAAAGACAGGAAGTATAAATCTTGCATATATAGGATCAGACGTCGCAACTCCAAGCGCAAGATTTCTAGGTGTCACAATGTCAGATCTCGACAAGTATGACTTCTTGAACAAGCTTACCATAAACGCATCCGAGGTAGACTTGAAGAGAGCTCAGGAGATGCTTGACTATGAATGGATACGGAAGCATAAGGAGTGGCAGGTAGAGCTTGAACGAATGATAAAATCCAAAAAGAAGCTGGAGCAGGATGCCCTCCAAGGGCCAAGGTTAACCTTCGTAGACGATTATATAAGCGAAAAGATAAAAAACAAGGAATACCTTCCGTAACTGTTTATTTTCCAGGTTTCCTCTAATCTCCTTATTTTTTTCACGCTTCAGAAAGTATAGACTCAATTTCTCCGAGTACCCTTCAAAACTGATGATAAATACTCATGTTTTAAGGCGAAGTCCTGTGCTTCTTTTATCTGGCGCAATACCTCCACAGGCGGCCAACGGCCCATTGCACGGCCGAGAAATAGGGCAGCAATATGGTATTTCTGCTGTGCCATTCCATAATTTCCTTTGTTCAGTGCCTCTTGTGCCACCTGCTCTGATTTCTCTGCAAGCTTCCTCAAAGCTAGAACGGCTTCAGCTTGATCTCCATGTACTTCTCTATATATCTGCCTTTTGATTATCATCACTAACACTCTATCTAAACAGATTTTTAAGCTTATCGATAGGCCTGGAGTTTATTATGTCTTCAGCCCTAAGCCAGCCTCTCTTTGCGATTCCTATCCCATACCTTATGGATTTTAAGTGTGATTTCATATGTGAATCTGTGTTTATTGCAAATTTTGTCCCAAACCTTTTTGCAAGAATTATATTCTCATCATTGAGGTCAAGCCTTTCAGGCGAAGAGTTTATCTCAAGGGCAACATCATATTTTCCAGCAGCTTCAAAGACCATTTCAAGATCCATATTTATCGGCGGCCTTCTGTTTATTAATCTATCCGTAGGATGCCCAAGTATGTCTACTTCTCCGTTCTCCATACTCCTTATAATCCTCTCTGTCATCTCATCCTTGGACATTCCAAGCCCCGTATGTACGCTTGCCAATACATAATCCATTTCTTCAAGAATATCATTATCCCAATCAAGGCTTCCATCTGCAAGTATGTCTGTCTCAGAACTCTTAAGTAGGGTTATCCTTCCTTTATACTTATCATTAAGCTTGTCTATATCTTCGGAATACTTCTCAAACTTCTTTCTGTCCATTCCGTTTGCAATGTGTTCGCTCTCCGAATGGTCTGTGAATCCTATGTATCGCCTTCCAAGCCGGATGGCTTCAATGACCATATCCTCCATCTTCTCATTTCCGTCACTGTAATTGGTATGGACATGCAGGTCTCCGAGAATATCTTTTTCCTGTATAATCTTGGGAAGCTTATTCTCGGCGGCAAGTTCGACTTCTCCCCTATCTTCGCGCATCTCAGGCTCCATCCACTCCAAGCCCAGCTTCTGATAGACCTCATCTTCGTTCTCCCCTGCAACCAACTTACTTCCCTTAAATAGACCATACTCGTTGAGTTTGTATCCTTTCTTTATCGCAATCTTCCTTACCTTTATATTATGGGCCTTGCTTCCTGTGAAATACTGCAGGCCAGAGCCAAAAGAGGTTTTCTCTATTACCCGTATATCGCAGTTGATTCCAGAATCAAGTCTTATTGTAATCTTGGTATCTCCTCTGGCAATCACTTCCTCTGTTTCATCCATCTTTGAAATAAACTCCATGATCTTTTCAGGATGTTCAGAAGTTACAAGTATGTCAAGGTCTCCGATGGTGTCTTTCATTCTTCTTGTCGAACCTGCAATACATGCCTTTCCTGCAAGCCCCGAATCCATTATCAATTTTGAAATGTGTTCCGCATAAGGCAGAGCGAAACCAAGTGACATCCTTCCGCTTATTCTCTCAAGGACATTCAGCCCCTCTGCTATCTTTTTCTCGGTCTTCTCCCCCAAGCCCTCCATCTTCTGTATCTTATGCTTCGACACTGCCTTCTTTAGATCATCAAGCGTCTTCACTCCCAAATTCTTGTAGAGCAGATACGCTGTCTTCGGGCCTATTCCCTGGACACTGATAAGAGCTAGGATATCAAAAGGAAACCTTTTCTTGTATTCTTCATATTTGGATACCTTTCCTGTTTCCTCGTACTCTTTTATTTTTTTGGCTATGCCTGTGCCCACGCCGTCTATCTCCATCAGCCCCTCAATGCCGCTGCTTTTATAGATATGGGATATGTCCTCGCTCATAGACTCTATGGAGAGTGCAGCCTTCCTGTAAGCCTTTATCTCAAAAATACGTTTTTCCTCCTCTATCTCCATCATGTCTGCTATGGCATTGAAGATCTCCGCAAGCCTCTTATTCTCCACCAAATCCACGAATGTTTAGTTTTGCACTCAATTCTACATATGCAGAATATGCATGCTTCTTGGATATTCTGTTGATAAGGACCTTCGCATTCTTGAGGTTTATGTCTTTATGCTTATCTATCAGCTTTCCTTTCACAATATCTCCGAATATGCTCTCAGCATCAGGATATCTGTTCTTCTCAAGAGCATAAAGGGTGCTCTCCTTAATCAGGAAGCCCATTCCCTTGCCATGCTTCTCTATGAATTGTGATGTGTTCTCTGTCTTGAAGATGTCTGGTCCTTTAATCATTCTTGATTTTACAGATTGCATAGGCAATGCCATCATTATTAGTGCTTCATTGCCATCTATCCATGATACGCTAAAGGCTGTCTCAAATCCATTATTACACAGAAGATCCTCTATCTTCTTTGCTGTCTTATTTACCTGCGGCCATATTATCTCAGGGCTCTTATCTGATATTCTGAATTCAAGTGTTATGAATTGCAAACCTGATTTTTTCATAAACCCATAAATGAGTTCTTCGCTTTTCGAAGAAGTGAAGCCACTTCCGTAAAATGACTTAAGCGTAGGATTTGATATAAATGCTCTAGCCACAAGAACAAGCTTGGCAAAAGATTCCTCAGAGACAGCAGCTGCAACATTCCTGTTTATGTCTACTGGATCTATTACTACAAGTCTCTTCCCGAATTTTCGGAATGCTTCTTCATCCTCAGCAACTGCCTTCTTCATTATAGGATATAGTGTAACAGGGGGTTTTATCCTGCATGCCCACTCCAGAAACTTCAGGAGCGAGCCAAACTGTATTATCAGGAGTTCGCATAGATACCCTGAGAATCCGCCGGTCTTTGCTTCTGCTCCATATATTCCATGTGCTTTCAAGAGATACTTAAGCAGTCTTACATCGTCTCTCTGTTTGTTTGTAATTGATGAATTCACAAATTCAGTATGCATTGGAGTCCTGTCAACAGAAGTTGCCATTGACTCTGCACTCTCAATCTTGCTTGCAGGAACTATGTCTGCTTTGATTCCCGATTCGAGGTATACGCGCACATAAGGGTGCTCCGCGTATTTTATCTCGTATCTCTCTCCTTTTTTAGGATCAACGAGCCTCCTGCCGTATTCAAGCCCTTTCTTCGAGAGACTTTCTTTGCTTACGCTTCTGTCAAAAAGCATGAAGACGTCAACATCACTGTCTCCTTTCAGATTAGTGCTTCTGGCTATCGAGCCCACTACCCTTATTTCTACATTGCCAGGCACTATCTCCTTGAGCTTCAGTACTACATTGTTTACATTGTATATGATATCGCGGGCCTCGGCTCTGCTGGGCTTTATATTCTTTAACACATGTTGGAATATCCTATCTGCTTCTTTTGCTTTTTTTCCGTCCATCAAAAATATATTAAACGGAAACAGCTAAAAAGCCAATCAGATATTCTGGTTAATGCCTTGTGTTGGAGCGTTTCTGGGACCTGAAGCCTCCTCTGGAGTGGAATCTGTTGTTTCCTCCTTCCCTGTTGAAACTTCTTCCGCTTCTCTCTCCGCTTCCATGGAAGCCTTCGCTGCGCCTAAACCTCTCTCCAGAATTCTGCCCGGGCCTTCCTCCCCTCTCGAAGTTGTTATTGCCCCACTGCCTTCTCGGACTGCCGCGCCTTTCTCTGAATTCCCCTCTTCCTCCTCCGAAGCTTCCTCCGCCTCCTCTCCTGAAGATTACTATGTCCTTGTAGGCGCTTCCGTCAGGTGAGATCTTCTCAAACTTGACATTGACTGAATCTTCTATGTCTGAAATTATATTCCTCTGGGATCCATTGACTATAGTGAATGACCTTCCGTCATTATTCATCCTTGCTGACCTGCCCACTCTGTGCACATATGTCCTAGGGTCTTCTGTCACATCAAAATTTATTATATCTGAGATTCCTGCTATGTCTATTCCCCTAGCTGCAACATTAGTCGCTATTAGGAACCTCCCATTGTTCTTAAACTCCCTAAGCGAATGCTCCCTTTTTGCCTGAGTAAGACCTCCATGCATCATGACTACATCGAGTCCCTGGCCTTTCATGGCTTCGTATATTGCATTGGCAGCATACTTAGTCTGGGCAAATATAATCGCCTTCTTTGGCTTGTATCCTTCTATGTAAGCAAGCAATGTTGCAAACTTCATTCTGTTGTCTACCTCTGCGTAAAGGTGCTTTATCTTGGAAACGACTATATCGTCCTCTTCACCTATCCTTATGAATGCAGGGTCGTTCATATGCCTTTTAGCTATTGTCCTTATCTTTTCTGGCATAGTTGCCGAAAAGATCATAGTCTGCTTCTCCCTAGGTGTTTTTGACAGTATAAATTCAACATCCAGTATGAATCCCATATCAAGCATGGTGTCAGCTTCGTCAAGCACAAGAAACTTTATCCTCTCCAGATTAAGCGCTCCTCTCTCTATAAGGTCTATTACTCTTCCAGGCGTGCCTATTATTATGTCTGGATTTCTCCTGAGATCCTGTATCTGCACGTTTATGGAGGCTCCTCCATAGACTACAGCAATTCCATGATTTGGACTTGAATTGAGTTTTTTTGCAACGTCCGCTATCTGCAGCGCAAGTTCTCTTGTAGGTGCAAGAACAATTGCCTCTGGGTATGGCCCAGGCTTGCTTCTCTGTTTTATAGGTATCAGGAATGCGAGAGTCTTACCTGTTCCTGTCTTCGCTCTTACAATCACGTCTTTGCCTTCCAGGGCAACAGGTATTGTATTCTCCTGTACCTCTGTAGGGTTGACAAAATTGTGCCTCTTTAACGTTTCCACTAGTCGGGGTTCTAGCCCCATTTCCGAAAATGCTTTCATTTTATTCACATCTGAAAGCAAAATTAGTAGTATACAAAGAAACCGCTATCAAAATAATTAGTAGCTTAATTGGACTACTGCATCTGCTTTTCTATATAACAGTAATCTTCTACCTATTTAAGTCTTTCTAATATATGGCCCTTAACGGTGTGTTTGTGGCATGTAACTTGCAAAGCCAGAAGACAACCTACGCATTATTATTCTATGAATTGTATAGTTGCATTGCATAGTTGCACTTATGAATTTATAGTTTTATAATTATTTTAATATTTGATTTATAAAAAATAAAAAAGGGCTCGTGGCGCAGTAGCAGCGCGTTTCGTTCGCAACGAAAAGGCCGCGGGTGCGAATCCCGCCGAGTCCAAATCACGTTTACGACAGAGTTGTATGTGAATCGCCTTCATGCTTGAATAGTAAGTATTAAATATGTTCATTCACATAATAATTATGTGATTCATGTGCCAAATATTACCCTTTCGATAAGCGATGAGTTGAAAAAGGAGATGGAGAAGTACTCCTATGTCAAATGGTCAAGTGCAGTAAGAAATGTAATAGAACAGAAAATTGCAGATTTTGAGGAAGCCGAAAGCATAGCTAAGAAGAGCAGACTTAATTGGAAAACTTGGAAGCCTATAAGTGCAAAAATTGCAAAGAATGCTGCAAAACATGCAGAGGCGCTCCTAAATGAAAATAACCGTTGATGCAAACATGCTGTTTGCATGCCTCATAAAAGATTCAACAACAAGAAAACTGTTCTTTAACCCGGCGCTGTCCCTTTTTGCGCCAGAATTCATTGTTGATGAATTTGCACGCCATCTTGCCGAAGTAAGAAAAAAATCAGGACTGAACAATGAAGAATTTTACAGATTAGTTGACAAGATTCTTGGCCAGCTTATCCTCGTTCCAGACAAGAATCTTAGACCTTTCCTCCTTGCTGCGGCAAGCCTCGTAGATGATTCTAAGGACTGGCTTTACATCTCTTGTGCACTCTATGAAAATACACTTATATGGAGCCATGATCTGGATTTTAGCACACAAAAAAGAATACGTATTATTTCCACAAAGGAGCTAATAGGCTTGCTAGGAAAGTTGGAGTCAAGACAATAGAATGCTAGTGAATGTAAGCAAGTACAATCAAATACCATTAAACACCATTTAGATAATTGTTTTTATACATCATACTCAATTGTTGATGTCTTGTCGAGTCCACAAAACTTCTTGGGAAGAAGTTTTATCAAGAAGCTGAGGAAAAATCTGGCGACGAATCCACAAGCGGATCTGAATGCGATCTCGACGATATCTGCACCGTATCTGTTTATATTTTTAAATCCGCCATAATCTGTGTGCGAAGACACAGATGTTCGCATTTGAAAAAATAAAATCTACGGTGAACTAAATGGCTAGAAATATAGACGAAAAAGCTAGGGACTCACACCCGTTTGCAATGGCGAGGTTGCTGGTGAGATCCCTGCCGAGTCCACTTATTATTTATGTAATCAATTATGTAAACAAAAATGTTTATATATCTGTATGCCAT
Organism: Microcaldota archaeon; assembly: GCA_021845465.1. The sequence continues at coordinate 50,886 of JAKBRL010000002.1, read as the reverse complement.
AATATAATTATGGACACCGAAGTAATAAGTATTAGAGTAAAGCGTGGTACTATGGAGCAGCTTAAAAAAGCTGGCATAAACCCAAAAGATTATATAGAGGATATGGCATGGAAGGCAAATGCCAAAAAAGTTTTACTCGAATTGAAAGAAATTGTTAAAACCTCAAAGCCATCAAAAGCAGGATTTGCGGTAAAATCGATAAGAGAAGATAGAAATGAGACTCATTGATAGTTCCGTTATTGTCAAGTACTTTTCAGAAGAGCCAGGATGGGAAGATGTGGAGGTGTATCTCTATGAGCCCATAAGCATAGAACTTTCCATGATAGAGTTAGGCAGCGCACTTCTGAAGAAAGTCCGTAAGAATGAGCTTGATTATAAGAAAGTGGTGGAGATCCTTGAGAGGTACCCAAGTACTTTCAGATTTATAGAAGAAAAAAAGCATATCATTAAGGCCTTTGAAATTGCTAAGAAATACAATTCATCTATATACGATGCTATGTTCGTAGCTGCGGCGCTAAAGAACTCTTACGAGCTAGTAACCTGCGATGGCAATCAGGCAGAACTTGCTAGGAAAGTTGGAGTCAAGACCATAGAATGCTAGTGAATGTAAGTAAATACAATCAAATACCATCAAACACCATTTAGATAATGGTTTTTATACATCATACTCAATTGTTGATGTCTTGTCGAGTCCACAAAACTTCTTGGGAAGAAGTTTTATCAAGAAGCTGAGGAAAAATCTGGTGACGAATCCGCAAGCGGGTCTGAATGCGATCTCGACGATATTATTTTTTAAACCCGCCATAATCTGTGTGCGAAGACACAGATGTCCGTATTTAACGAAAATAAAATCTACGGTGCTAAAATGAAACAAAAGCTAGACGAAAAAGCTAGGGACTCACACTCGTTCGCAACGGCGAGGTCGCTGGCGAGATCCCTGCCGAGTCCAAATCTCTAAGTGTTACTATGTTAATAAAAGTAAAAGTGATTCCAAATTCCAAATTCGAGGTATTGCAAAAGATAAACCCTACAAGTTATAAACTTAAGGTTAAAGAAAAGGCGATTGAAGGTCGTGCTAATATAGCTGTAATAAGTGCTCTTTCGTCGTATTTCAATGTGAAAAGGGCAGGTATAAGAATAATAAAAGGTGCAGCGAGTAAAGATAAGATAATAGAAATTGCAAGTCAGTAAGTCCTCCAAGCCCATTTTTATTCAAGGCCGAGGATATACTACCTTTTATTAAGGGCTAGTTCAAATTTACTTTTTGTTTGCATCCAATTGCCTAGCAAATCCTGTAAAACTTAACCTTTCCAAGTTTCAGCATGCATATCAGATGGAATTGCACAAAAGATGTAGGGATGCAGAGTTAACGAACCGGATCTCTTTATTTACGTACAGTATACTAAACGTAAAGCATATAAATATGTATAGCATACTATACCAATATGGCTAGAATTGATGACTTTAAGTATGTGCTTACTCTCTGGAAAGAGATGGAACTCCCAGAAGTCATAGAAAGGAAAATTACGTTAGATTTAAATGCAGATAAAGTAATTGTCATTGCAGGTGTAAGACGTTCGGGCAAAACAAGCTTAATGTTTCAGCACATTAAAGCGCTAATGAAAAGAAGGGTAACAAAAGACAATATTATTTATGTTAATTTTGAGAATGAGCGCCTAATAGCTACTAAAGCAACAGACATGGATAATCTTCTAATCGCACATTCGCAAATATTCAATCCCATGGGGGGAATTGTATATCTGTTCTTAGACGAGATTCAAAACGTAGAGAATTGGGATAAATGGATAAGGAAGGTATATGACACTAAGAAGTATAGAATTATAATAACTGGGTCATCATCAGAGCTACTTAGCAGCGAAATAGCAACGGCGCTTGCAGGCAGAAATCTTTCCTATACTGTTTATCCGTTCTCTTTTAGTGAGATGCTAAAATCGAAAGGGATAACCGCGGAGATTAGTGGCATAAAATTTTCTTCAAAGAAAGGTACCGTACTAAAAGCACTAGACGAATTTCTTGAATACGGATCTTTTCCAGAAGTTATACTTTCAAATGATACTACAAGAAAAATGGATCTTTTATCATCATACTTTGATGCCATATTCTTTAGGGACATAATAAAGAGATATAATTTGAGGGAAACGGGGGCATTAAACATTTTCCTTAAGATAATTGCTAGTAACTATTCAACTTATTTCAGCTCAACAAAGGCCCAGAATTATTTCAACAGTATGGGCTTTGAGATTAGCAGAGTCACAATTCTTAACTTTTTAGAATACTCCAAATCCGTATTCTTTGCTGAAATCTTGGAACAATATTTAAAAAGCCCAAGAAAGCGTTTTGCTAGGCAAGTAAAGAGTTACATTGTTGACATTGGATTATCAAAATTGTTTACAGATATAGACAAGGGAAGGGCACTTGAAAATGCAGTGTTTATCGAGTTGCTCAGAAGGAAAAAAGTATCAGACAATATTCACTATCTAAAACTGAGATCTGGTAAGGAGATCGATTTCATTGTGGGCTGGAAACCTACTAAACTAATACAAGTATGTTATGAACTTTCTAGCATTGATGTAAAAGACAGGGAAACTTCAGCATTAGTTGAAGCTGCAAAAGCGCTTAAGCTTAAGGAAGGAATCATAATTACTTATGATTACAATGGCAGTGAGGATGTAGATGGAATAAAGATAGTGTATCTGCCGTTCTGGGAATGGGCCCTGACATAGGAATGGGTGACATGTGAAATCTTTTTACGAAAAGCTTTACCAAAAAGTCTGGGTGCATAACCTTTTTGGAAAAGTTAATCTAAAACAGTGGGTGCGATTACGGCTAGAATTGCACCGTATCTGTTTATATTTTCAAATGCGCTATAATCTGTGTGCGAGACACATATGTTCGCATTTTAGAAAATAAAATCTACGGTGGCTCGAATCCCTGGAGAAAAACGACAAAAGTCCAGAGCGCCCTGTTCGCAACGGGAAGACCTAAGGTGTGATTTACACCTAGTCCAAATTTACTTTTTGTTTGTATCCCTTTCTCGGCAATTCATGCAAAATTTCCAAGCCCCGGATATTGGTTTATATTGCTTATATTTATTCCAAGTTGCGTCTTTCCACCATAAGTTCCAATAGCATCAACCGTAAAATTGAAAGGCACATCATACTTCGCGCTTATGCATGAGCTGAAATTCAGGGAAGCCGGTTCTTCTCTAGATCCAGCGTATCCTAGAATTGTGCTGTTTACATCTGCCATTGCTGTTCCAGATACAAAGTAGCATGGATTGCTGTCAAACGATCTTAAACTGTATGATGAAACCTGAAGGCCGCTTATGCTTGTCTCATTCAAAAAAAGATTTGCAACATTATTTCCAAACTGGCTGCCAGGAAGACCGCATAGGTAATTTCTAGTTGGGAATCCCGGAATACTGAGTGTTGTAGGTACTCCTCCATTGTTCACTGAAGCAAGCACTGCAGGGTCGTCCGAAACATTGATGCATACATCGGTAGGAATGAGCGAAGGCAGGGTACCATTATACACTATCGTTCCGAACCCTGCAGGAGCAACAAGATTGTTGAACCCGCTTCCGAAAATCCTTTCAAAATCAGCTTCGTAAAAGAAGGTGTTGTTGGCATATTTTCCGAAAGAAAACAAAAATCCAGGATCTTGATTATTGATTATAATTGTTCCTGTATAATTTGCGCTAAATGTCTGGGAAGATGCAACCTTCTGAAGAAGCACACCCTCTAAAGCCGAAGCTGTAATTGGCTTCCCGGAGCTCGCCACAGAAATCAGACTGACGGGTATGCTGCCATACATTTCATACAACACACCTGCTATTCCTATTATAATAAGTATGATTACCAATGCGGCAAGTTTCCTGTGCCTTTTTTTTGGTTTGGCCTGCACTGTATTCTTCTTTGTATCTGATTTAGCCATGTAGATCCTACGTATCATTTTACAGGAAAGCTTAAATTAGTATTCATAAAACTGTTGCGAAAGTTCCCGTTTCAACCTAGCTCTCAACGATTAGGTTTTTTATTGCCTGCGCATAATTTTATCTTCACCGCCAATCAATGCCGGAAGAATCACAGAGAGTATTATTGTTGCAAGTATTATTATTGAATAAAGTTCTGCGTTTATGTCTCCCTGAAGAAGTGCTATATTTGCTATTATAATTCCTACTGCTCCTCTGCTGCCTAGTAACGCAGTAGCGCTGGCAGGTCTCAATTTTTTAAGAAGTTTCATGCCTGCAAAGTAACTCAGGATTCCACCTACTGACCCGCTCACAACTATAAGCAAAGTCATAAGTCCCAAATAATGTGAAGGCAGGATGACCTGGAGCCCTGCTATGCTAAAAAAGATAGGTATGAAGAAGCTGGTCGTTATCCTGCTGAATGTTCTTTTAAGTACGCCATAAACCTTTTTCCCAACAACCACATCCCGTATAAGAAGCCCTGCAAAAAATGCTCCTAGAACATAAGTTATCCCTGCAACCTGTAGAACTGCAGAACCTATGAGTCCAACTAATATTATTCCAGCAAATATCAACTCTTCCCCTCCTCTCGTGCGGTACTCCTTCATCAGTTTTTTCCTAATAAAAAGAGCATGGCGCCTGATGATCTTATCCACAAAAAGCAAAACAAGCAGGAATACAAAGACTGAAATGATTACAATATAGATAGGCACGGAACTGACTCCTATGGCTGCCAATATCACAAATGCGATTGTGTCTGTCAGCACAACACTTGAAACTATTCTGGCTCCATCTCCAGTCTCTAAGAGATTATAACGCATTACCAAAACTGATATTATAGATATCGAAGGCACACCTATTGCAGTTGCAGTAACTACTGCCTCGGTGAAACTTAGGTGGAAGATAAAAGCTGCTATTAAAATCATTATTGAAACTGGCAGAATAAAACTTGATGCGGACAATACTACTGCGCTTCTTATGTGTTTTGTAAGAAGTTCGGTTGTTGCTTCTATCCCAACTAAAAGCATTATGAAGAATAATGATATCTCTGCAATTCCAGACAGGCTGCTATTATACTTTAGAAATCCAAATACCATGGGTCCTAATAGAATTCCTGATAATATGTTCCCTACTACTGCAGGTATCCTAAATCTCTCTACTATGTTGCCTAATATTAACGCAAAAGCAAGAAGCGCTAAAAGAGCCAATATTATTTCCATCCATATTCAACTATAGCAAAGATACAAGTATTTCTAAACTTCAGGACATTTTAAACTCCACGTCTAATCTATTAATACTTTGCTTTAACATTAAAAAAGCATCATTAGAAACTCCCAACATTCACTTAGTAGAGGATGTCACATTGAATTCCTGGCAGTCTAACAGTGCCTTCCCTGCTGGGATAAAAAGGTCTAAATATTTATATCATTATATATATCACTAGTGATATAATGAGAAACATAGAAAAAGAAGGTCGTGGATGTGGATGCGGAGGCTGCTGTGGAAATGGCTGCGGGAACAAGGGAAGAGAGGGGCATATGAATTCCTTGCATGTAGATCTGTCAGAGGAAGAAACTGCCGAACGCCTAAAATACTATAAAGACGATCTAATGGAGGAGATAAAATTCATAGATAAAAGGATAGACGAACTTAGAGCAAGCGAATCTGGCAAAAGCGACAAATAGTGTAGACTATGTCTATAACTTCAGGATACTGTAAGTGCGGTCCGTTCAGAGTAAGCATTGTTCCCCATGGGCTTCTCAAACCGTACATCCTCAGGTTGATATCAAAGAGGCCTATGTACGGTTTTGAGATAATGGAACAGATATTCGAAAAAACAGGAGGGATGTGGAGGCCGGGTCCAGCGGCAACATATACCACTCTCGAGTGGCTAGAAAGAAACGGGTACATAAAGGCCTTGGATTCGGAAAATAGATCTGAAAAGCAGAGAAAACAATATGGAATAACTGAGAAAGGCTCAGCTGCGCTTACTGATTATATTGACGCGTCAAAGATGATAGCAAACAGAATGAAAAGATTTGGTTCATTATACGAAGATCTATAATCTTTATGCAGGCTCTATCTTTGTTATTTTTTGGTACCACTCATCGATAATAGGAATTTATAGAACATATAGAATACTTTAACGGATTCTACATCAACACAAGACAACATGCTGTGTTATATATCAAAAAATTCAATAAATCAAGTATGTCCTATATCCAAACAAAACACACACAATTAGTGCTAGCAAGGGAAATGCGTAAAGCTATACGTGATAACTCCACCAGGGAAGAAATATCTTCTATCATCAGGAGAGGAGCCTCTCCTGATGGGGTATTTGGATATAGACCTCTTATGCACGCAACAAAAAAGAATAGTCTTCCTGTGATGGAAGAACTCTTGATAAACAATGCAGATCCTAACAAAGGAGGCATAATATACAGATTTAGCTCTATAGGCTATGCAAGGCCGATACATATCGCTGCAAAGAATCTTAACAACGAAGCGGCAATATTACTTATAAAATTCGGCGCAGATCCTAAAAGAAAAATAGGCGGGCTTTTCTGGGCAGGTGACGAAAAAATCCCCAGCCCATATTCATGGCAGATCCTTACCAAATTGCATATTCTCAATGCTTCTTCTTAGATTCAGATAACAGTCCTTCAATCTACAGGACAGAAGGAGAAATAAGGGCAGCTGTCTGGAATAATATCCCTATTCTTACACAATACAGAAGCATCAGAAGACTCTAAAGACGATATTAATGCAACAAGCAAAACGCTCTTCAGAATTTATATATTCTGCCGAAAACTCTATTAAATATCGAAGAAAAGAAGTCGTTTATCTTCTTGCTGTAAACCTGTACTATTCTTCCAACTACGAGGCTTATTATAATTCCTGCTATTATATCAGTGAAATAATGCTGTGCAAGGAAGACTTTGCTAAAAAGAAGCAGAATAACCCACAGTATATACAGAGCCCTAAGGTACTTGTAATTTATGAATAATGCCAGTCCTGTCAGGACTGTTGCATGGTTAGAAGGAAACGAATAACCAGTATCGCAGTAATTTTTCATGTATTCAATACCTGAAAGAGCGCAAGGCCTAGGTTCCTGTATTATTTTCTTCAATATATCTCCTATTAGGTAAAATACAAGTCCTGCAAGCGCAAATGAAAAAACATTCTTGTCCTTTTTATAAACCATATATATCATTATCAAAGGGAGAACTATCAAGTAACTCTCCACAACATAAGACATTACATGGTAAGCGGCATCGCTGCCTATAACCTGTGTAGCTTTGTATACCTCAAAATTGATGTTCTGTATTGAAACGTATATACTCATTATAATCTCTCTTTTGGTTTTTAACTTATAATCTGTCTATTCATCTATTCCAGATGTTTTCTAAACATAAAACATTCACTCGGGTTAAAACTAAATTCTACTAATAAATAACAGTGCTTAAATCTATCCAACACTGGAATCTATGGAAATATGCATTTATATTATTTTGCAATATATTGCTATTGTTTTGATAGTGGACTTTTCATTAGATCTGAAGCATAAAATAAATCTTATAAATACAAAGCGGTGAAATCACGTTAGAAAAGAAAAACGATAAGGAAAATCTAATACTTCTAATAATAGTAATAGAAACGTTGATGGCTTCTATAGACTCAACTATAGTGCTTCTCGCTTTTCCTGCAATAACAATAACACTGCATTCTAACATTTCTACCATAATATAGGTAATATTGATCTACATAATTGTAGTTGCTGTTCTTTCAACTCAGCTCGGAAGGATCGGAGATATTTATGGAAGGTCACGGATGTTCAACCTGGGTTTTGTTATATTTACCATTGCATCATTTCTATGCGGGAAGTGTGGTATGTCAAGAGATAAGGACATTAACGCATCGATAAATATACTCGATAGAGCTACCGAAGGACATTCGGGAAGTCAAGCCTGTGGAGACGATGTAAGACCTTCCGCAAGGGAGGTGGTTGCCAAGGAAGCGGGAACTACACGGGTGGCATCATGACGACCAATCATAGCTACCCTGGAAGCTCCCAATCTTTAGTTGGGAGAGGATGTCACACAAACATCTAATAAGCTTGAGTCGAAGTAGCTATGTCAACTTTCCTTCTGCGTGTCTTTATAAAGTGATTCATTCCTCCTAGATAATGGTGTATAAAATGGCAAAGAAATTTGCATGCAAGGATATAGGGATGTCATGTGGTTTTGAGGCAAAGGCAGATTCGGAATCCAGTCTTATGGGAAAAATATCTGAACATGCCAAGAAAGCACATAATATGGCTAAAATAGACTCTGCAACAATGGCAAAGGTAAAGGCAGCTATAAAAGAAGCCTGAAGAGCATCAGTACGCGTCTTTTCTGCCCAAATTTAGTAAGCGAAAAGCACGTACATAACAAATGTTCCTTTTCTATTTTTGCTTCTCAGGTTTTTTATGGCAGCGAATAAATTAATTATATACGACGATAAAAGACCTCTCTACCTCGTAACTATTCTTGAGGTTCTAAATCTCTGCAAACTTCACCTATTAGGGAATCTTTATATTTCTTTTCATTCTTTTGAATTACTGGGAAATAGGGTAGTGGGTTGGTAAAAACCGTAGATGCTATAATAGCAGTCCTTCTTTTGATACCACTTATAGCTTTGCTTGCAATACCTATGTACAATTCGATAAATCCAAAACTAGGAGGAATATCTTTCTTTTATTGGTATCAAATCCTATGGATGCCTCTAAGTGCAATACTTTACTATGTTGCAGCTGTATTATGGCACGGCAAGGAAAAGAACGAAGAAAGAGAGCTTAAAAAATCTTCAAGAAAGAAAACCAGGGGAAGATCATGATAGACCTACTGTCAATATTAATATTCCTGGTGCTCTTTGTCATATTCGTATTTCTTGGATTTTACGGTGCAAGATGGCGAAAGGGAGACCTTACCAAGCTCAAGGAATGGGGTCTTGCAGGCGGAAGATTAGGAACTTTTCTCGGATGGTTTCTTCTTGGCGCTGATATATATACGGCATATACTTTCATAGCAGTTCCATCTTCCCTGTTTGCTAAAGGGGCAATATACTTTTTCGCTGCTCCTTATGTAATAATAACATACGCATTTGCAATGTGGGCCATGCCCAAATTCTGGAAGATAGCCAATGAGCACGGATATGTCACAATGGCAGATTTTGTAAAGGGTGTCTTCAACAGCAGGCTCCTGGCCGTATCAATAGCTCTTGTCGGCATTGTTGCTGAGCTTCCATATATAGCATTGCAGATAGTCGGGATGCAGGCAGTCTTAATAGCACTTCTCCACGGCTTCGGAGCAGTACAGACAGTTATAGAGTTCTCACTCATAATATCATTCATAATACTTGCAGCTTTTACATGGACAAGCGGATTAAGGGGAGCAACACTGAGCGGCATCCTGAAAGACGCTTTAATACTTGTCAGCGTAGTTGCAATAATAGTCGCCGCAATAACTATAGGCAGTTTCCATACTGCATTTACAAACGCATCAGCGACAGCAATACATTATTTCCAGCTTCCTTCCAGTTTGTATAATGCATACTGGAGTCTCTTCGTATTCAGTGCTCTTGCACTTTACCTATATCCTCACGTAGTCAATGCTTCACTGGCGCAGAAAAGCGCAGATTCGGTGAGAAAGACCGCATCGCTCCTGCCATTATACAGTATAGGCCTAGCGTTTCTCGCTATGTTCGGATTTTTGATATACGGGGTACCAGCAGCACTTAGCTATGTAAGATCATTTCCTGCTTCAGTGCAAGGCACTCAGGTAGTTCCGGGACTTATACTTACGATGCTTCCATCGTGGCTTTCAGGCGCTGCTCTTCTAGGTGTATTCATAGGTGGATTGGTTCCTGCAGCCATAATGGCGATAGCCGCAGCCAACCTATTCACAAGAAACATAGCAAAGGAGATAAAGCCAAAAATGACAGATAAGCAGGAAACCAGAACAGCACAGATATTCGCTGTAGTCTTCAAGTTCCTTGCATTAGGCTTCGTATTCCTGATACCGGCAACATATGCAATACAGCTTCAGCTTTTCGGAGGCATACTCATACTGCAGGTACTCCCATCATTCATATTCGGAATGATAACCAAGAAACTAAATAGGCGGGCATTGTTCTTCGGCCTGTTAGCCGGTGTCATTTCCGGCGTATACATGCTTGAAGCTGCAAACAGCTATGCAAGCTGGACAACCACACTTATAGGGACAGGCTTAGGTCCAGTATTCATCGGAATGATAGCACTTGCAATAAACATAATAATAGTTCTAGTAGGAACATACATAGCAAATGCCATGAATATCACAAATGCGCTTCCTGAAGGCACTCCGTCCTGAAAGCAATCTCTACTCAAAATAGGGACTCTGGCTAAAAATTAGAATCAGGCAAAACTAAAACAAGAAGATTTGCAGATTATTCTTTTAGAATTACATTCTCATAATTCTTGCTTATTCTTTCCTGGAGTGCGCTAATTGAAGGAATTCCGGTCTGGCAGCCTCTCTCCTCTACAATGAATGATGCTGTTGCAGAGGCTATCTTAGCTGAACTTATGGCATCCCTTCCTTTTATGTAATTAGCCATAAATGCTCCTGCAAACGCATCTCCGGCTCCAGACGGATCAAGCATTTTGTCTATTTTGCAGGCAGGTATAGCTGTAGGTTTTCCATCTACTATAATCTCGCTGCCATCCTTTCCCATGGTTCTCGCTACAACCTCTATGTCAAAATCTTCAGCTATCTCGAAAATGTTTTTCTCCATTATCCTTTCCATTATTCCAGCTTCATTTTCATTGACAAAGAGAATATCGGTGTGTTCAAGGCATTCTGAAAAATCTTTTCTGGAATGCCTATGTGTATTATGTGCAGGGGCATAAGCCTTTACCCTGGCATTTCCTTTGGAAAGATAAAATTTATTGAGCTCAAAATCCGTAAATGCGGCATAAAGTGCCTCTGATTTTATCTCTCCTGCCAACTCCATAGCATATTTCATATACTTCTCAGTATACTGGATTGATGTTCCAGGATAGAAAAAGAGCCTCTGTTTTTCATTCTCGTTGAAGATAAAGCATTTGGAGATGCTTGACCATTCCTCCTGAAGAAGGCAATCCGTATCTATCTTCCTATTTTCAAGGTATCTTTTGTAATCAATACTGTCAGGGTCATCCCTGCCTATTGCTGCAAGTATTCCCACCTTGACTCCGAAAATGCTTGCAACTGCTGAAAAATTGCCACCCATGCCTCCATAATAACGCTTTACAGAATGCAGTAATGTCGAAGAGGCATTATCTGTGATGCTACCTGCATCTGCGATGTGGTCTATTGCGACCTCAGCGACGCAAAAGATGTCGAGATTCTTCATGCAATGCACATTATCTTTTAAGACCTTGAAGCATAAGTATCCTTATATTTCTCCATGCTTCCTCAAGATTGTCTCCGGGCAGAATGGAAATTCCCTTAGCAGTTTTCCCATATAATGAGCCGTTGAGCTTTTTCAAATCAGATGGATGTGGTTTAATCATGAGATCCCTATCTTGACTTGCGGGATTATTCTTCAAATACTCAATCACCCAAGGCTGCGGCATTAAAATAACATGCTGTTTCATTCTTGCCAGCTCGTGTATTCTAAAATCATCTTCAAAGTATATATCAAGGCCAAGACTTATTTTTTCTTCAAGTGAACGCACATGGAATAAGTTATCATAGCTTATCCTATTTTCTCTCAGAAGCCGTATTATATTTGGATATACCTGTTCCGAACCTTTTCCCGCAGCTGTTGTTATATTTACCTCAAAATGCCTTCTCAATGCTCTCAGCGTTTTAGGTATGGCGCTATCTATTAACTTTATCTCTTCAGGATGCTTCAGCCATAGATAATTAAAAATCTCCGAGATCTGTTCCGCCGAGCTTCCTGGCATGCAATTGTGTATATTGTAATCCTTAAGTTGATGATATGGTACTTTTGTGCCATTCCTCCTGTTTGCTATCCTTCTTACTTTTTCAAAACTGGCAAAGACAACACCGTCGAGATCTACTCCTATCCTAGGCTTTTCTTCAACGCTTCTTCTAACTTTTAAGGTTTCCAATCAGATACCCCTCTGCATGGTAAAATTAAGCTTTTATCTGTCTTCTAGTTACATATGCTATGTAAATAAAGGCATACTCCAAATTTAATTGAGTACGATGTTAATTACTATTTGGTTAATAACTTATTAAGTCTATCTATTCCAAGTAAATACTGATCTGTCTAAAACAGAGACCAAATAAAATACGCAACTGGTGTCTATAACGGGTATAAGCGGAATCTTAGAAAAGGCCCTTGCAGGAAGATGGATAGCAGGAGAGAAGATAGAGGACGCATTGGAAATAACCGAAAGAATGAATCTCAGGAATACAGGCTCTATAATCAATTATCTGGGAGAAAGCATAACTGACAAAAAGAAGTCCAACGAAGCCCTAGAAAAATACATGGAACTCATTTCTGCTATAAATAAAAAAAAGTTGAAAGCATCCATAGCAGTAAAACCGACTCAAATAGGACTGTCCATTGATTGGAAGACTGCCAGTGTCAATTACTCCAAGATAGTCAGTCATGCAAGGAAAAAGAATGTGTTTGTCTGGATGGATATGGAAGAGAGCATATACACTGAAAGGAGCATAGCTCTCTACCTGAGCGGGGCAAGGAACGGAAATACTGGCATATGCATACAGTCATATCTCAGGAGAAGCCTGCACGATGTAAAATCTCTGCTTGAAGAAGGCTCTATCATACGGCTTGTAAAAGGCGCCTACAAAGAAGATTCAAGCTCTGCTTTTCCTACGAGGGCTGAAGCAACTGCCAATTTTGCCTCAATAATGAGCCTGCTTTTCAAAAATTCAGAAAGGTTCATGGTTGCCACCCATGACAAAGGCCTTATAGAAAAAGCAATAAAAATGTCTAAAAAATCAGAAGCCGAAATCTCATTCGGAATGCTCAACGGAATAATGAATGGGTATGCATACGAGCTTGCAAAAAACCACGATGTCTATCTCTATCTTCCATTCGGGAAAGAATGGGTAGCCTATGGCTACAGAAGACTGAAAGAACTTAGGAATTCAATATTGATAGCAAGGTCTTTATTTTCAAAACAGTAGTTATGATTCTGGTCTGTATATGGATTACGAAAACTCCTTCAAAGACTCTTTCATTGAGACAAAGCACGGCAGAATCCATTACAGAAGGCATAAATCAAACACTGGAAAGAGCCTTGTGCTGATTCACGGGATGGCTTCCAGCACACTGACGTGGAAACGCCTTGTGGGAAAATTTCCGGAAAGCCTCGATATCTGCATGATTGATCTTCTGGGCCACGGAAGCTCAGATTCTCCCGAAATCGATTACAAAGTAGGCATTCAGACTGAAATACTGAAAGAGGTATTCAATGCTGAAAAGATAAAGTTTCCATACCTTATGGGGCATTCCTACGGCGGCTGGGTCTGCGCCGAATTTGCAAGGAAGAACCCCGTGAAAGGGCTTATTCTTGAAGACTCCGGAGGCCTGAAAGTTTTTTACGAAGAGATAAAAGGCGACAAGAACCGTGAAGATTACAAGAAGAAAATGCTGGAAAGGGTTCTTGAGCTTGATGCAAAAAAACATGTAATGGAGAACATACTTAATGACCAGTTCCGCGAAGGCGAGCTAGACGAGAAGACATTAGGCGAGATAAAAATTCCTTCACTGATAATCTGGGGCGGAGAGGACAAGATAATAAGCATAAGATATGCTTTGCTTTTTTCAGAACTACTTCCTAACAGCAGGCTTGAGATAATAAAGAACGCAAGGCATACTCCACACTATAGCAATCCTGACGATGTGTCTGAAATAATATTGGAATTCATGAAGGAGCATCCTTAGCTGCTGCTATGTAAGCAAAAACCTTGGAATCATCTTCTATATTGGGAAGCTCTACATACTCGTTAGGCTCATGGGCAACAGACTCTCCTGTAGACCAAACTGCTGTCTGTATGCCTTTCTTTCTGAAGAAGGATGCACACGTGCCTCCTCCTATCCCGACTACTTCAGAATCAAGGCCTCTGAGTCTCTTCAATGCATATTTTAATATCTGGACTACTTCAGAGCCTTCCTCTGTCTGCGGAGTTGCATCTTCCCTGTTAAACTCTTCTACTTTTATCTCGACATCACTGAATTCTCCCATTGCCGCTACCTCCCTTATGTCTCTTATGACCAGGCTTATGTCATACTCTGGAAGAATTCTGCAGTCAAGATAAGAGACCTCAAGGCTAGGTATTATGTTTATGCTATCTATATTTTTCTCATGCTTTGTCATCTCAAAAGTAGATACCGGAGGATCGAATATAGCATTAGACGCATTATATTTTTCATGAAGCATCTTATCTACTCTATTAAGGAATCTTATGGACTGCATGTAGGCATTGACTCCTTTTTCAGGAGTGCTTGCATGAGTCTGCTTTCCAAGCACGCTTATCTTAAGCCAGAGCATGCCCTTTTCCGCTATCTCTATCTTGTCTCCTTTAGCACTGCCCCAGTCAGGCACAAGGACCAGATCATCTTTTCTGAAAATGCCTTCTTCTATAAGTTTCTGTATTCCATACCTGCTTCCAAGCTCTTCATCAGCAACAAGAGCAAGCCCCATATTGAATCTAAGTTTTGTTCCAGTATCCTTCAAAGCCTTCAATGCAAACATTCCTGATATAACTCCCTGTCCATTATCCTGTGTTCCCCTTCCATAAATTCTATCTCCCTCAATTTTTGCCTTGAAAGGGTCGCTCTTCCACAAAGAAAGATTGCCCTCGCTCACCGTATCGATATGTGCAACTATCCAGAGAGTTCTCTCCTCAGAGCCAATTTTCACTACAAGGTTAGACCTTCTGCTTCCTGTCTCATCAGAATAGTCGTATCTCTCCGGTCTAAAACCCCATTGTTTAAGCGTGTCTTCCAGCATTGAAGCACGTTCCGATTCCCCCATGCCTCCAGATATTGGGGATATTGCTTTTATCTCGATCATCTTAGATATCAAGGCTATCATATCTTCTCTATAACCTGTTATCCTTTCATCCAAAATCCTAAAATTCTCATCCAACATTCAGACAACCCTTATAATTATATAAACATCAATACCTATCTTTAATTATGGCATTAAGAATAAAAAAGCAGGTATACGACAACGTTCACGGTTACATAGGTCTGACTGATACTGAACTCAGGATAATAGACACCCCAATCTTCCAGAGGCTCAGGCAGATAAAGCAATTAGGCACTGTGTATACTGTCTACCCTGGAGCGATGCATACCCGCTTTGCACACAGCCTCGGAACTATGTTCATGATGGATATATTTCTAAAGAATGCAGTTGAAGGCGAGGTATCCGAAGAGGATACCCAAAAGCTCAGGCTTGCTGCTCTTCTTCATGACATCGGGCATTATCCATTCTCACACACAATAGAAAAATATGTCAAGGAAAGGCTAGATGGAATATCCCATGAAGAATTCGGCGCAGAGATTATAAAGAAGATTATTGCAGAAAAGCTGGAAAATTATCGTGCAGAAGAGATAACGCGCATAATATCCGGACAAGGAAAAAAAGAGTTCGGCATGCTTCTCTCATCTGCTTTAGACGCAGACAAATCCGATTACATGCTTAGGGATTCATACAATACGGGAGTTCCTTACGGGAATGTAGGCATAATGAGCCTTCTGCGCATAATGAGGTTTGAAAAAGACCGCATAGTATTCGAGAAGGATGAATCTCCGGTGGAGCATTTCATACTTGGAAGATATCATCTCTACAAAGCTCTGGTATATCACAAGACCACCGCAGGCTTCGATATACTTCTTCAGATAATATTCGGCTTTCTTGTAGAAGAGGGGTTTATAGCCGATCCCAATTCTCTCTCAACAGAGGACGAGATAATCGGCTATACTGACGATACAGTCATCGCAGCCATGTATAACTACCTCTCTAAAGGATCAGACCAAAAACGTAAGCATATGGTAATGATGTTTCTAGGAAGGATTCCTTTAAAATTGGCCTATTCCTCAACTAACTTTCTGCCTGACGGCAAAATCCCAAAAGAAATATCTCTTATAAACAAGATAGCCTATGACAGCTCACTCAAATCAGAGCTTGCTAAAGAATCAGGCATAGACCCGGAGATGATATTTCCCAATGTAATGAACGATCTCAAATTCATGGAAGACACATCCATGATCTACATACGCAGAAAAGGCGCAGTACTGCCTCTAAAAGAGGGAAATTCGCTGATATTGGACCTGCTGATAGGAAAGACAGTCTACGACGCAAGAATATATATCGGCGAAGGTTCAGCCAAAAAACTTGAATCCACACTCATGAAAATGCTGTGATATTTTGAATCTGAATTCAATTAAAATAAAAAGAGTATTTGAAGAAGCTTTGGCTTCGGAAATAAGGAAGTCCTTCAGCGAGGTCATTCCAGATTTCAATGTCTTTTCCAGAGAGATACACAACTCGATATCAACACCAAGACCTGAACAGGGAGACCTAAGCTCATCAATATGCTTTGCTCTGGCAAGGCTCGCAAAAAAATCGCCTATGGAGATCGCACATGAGATGGCATCAAAGCTCGAAACGTATCTGGGGAAAGAAGATTTTACAAGCAGGATAAAAAATGAAAACGGATACATAAACCTATGGCTGGACGAAGCGGAATACTCAAAACATGTTCTTGAAGCGATATTTTCAGAAAAAGAAAAATACGGAATTTCAAGCATTGGCTCAGCCAGGAAGGTCATAATAGAATTTCCAAGTGTAAACCCTAACAAGCCGTGGCATATAGGCCATCTCCGCAATGCTCTCCTCGGCGATTCAATATCCAGGATATTTGAGGCAAATTCATACATTGTGGAGCGGGAAGATTACATAGACGACCTTGGCTTGCAGATGGCTGAGATCCTATGGGGCAGAGAGAAGTTCCTGCATGAAGATACCAAAAAATACGACACGCTTCTGGGAGAGGCATATGTTGAGATAAACAAGGAGATAACAGAGAGGCATGCAGAAAAAGAAGTCAACGCAATACTTAAAAAAATGGAGGATACGTCCAGCAAGGAATCCGTTGAGATAAGGAAGATCTCCGAAAAAAGCGTAAGGGCGCAGTACGATACCGCATTCTCATACGGCATATACCACGATGTCTTGGTATGGGAGAGCGATATAGTCAGGGAGAAGCTGCTAAAGCATGCCATTGATTTTCTCGCCGAAAAGAAGATAACCCAAAAATGCACTGAAGGAAAGTACGCAGGCTGTGTTGTCATAGCTAACAAAGAACCCGGCCAGGCGACCGATGCGGAAACTGATGACGAAGAAAACAGGAAGGTATTGATACGAAGCAATGGGGTAGCCACATATCTGGCAAAAGACCTCGCATTTCATATGTGGAAACTTGGGATCATAGACTGCCAATTCAATTTTTCCGAATTCATTATCCAGCCTAATGGAAAGAAGGCATACACCTCTTCAGAAAATGGGAAGGCGATGGGTTTCGGAAAAGCAGACCTTGCAATAAATATAATAGGAGCTGCACAGCAGCATCCCCAAAACCTCCTAAAAAGAATATTTGAAGAAATAACAGGAGAGCAGCGCATACTGCATTTATCGTATGGAGAAGTAAGCGTCAAAGGCGGAACATTAAGCGGAAGAAAAGGAGGATGGATTGGCACAACCAAGAGCTATACTGCAGACTCGCTTCTTGAGGAGATGGAAAAAATGACATCAGACATAGTATCAAATGCTGAGAAGCCAAGATCTGATATAGACATAAAAGAGGTATCGCGCAAAGTGGCATTAGCTGCTATAAAATTTGAGTTTCTGAAAACAGATCCAGAAAAGAAGGTTCTCTTCGAATGGGACAAGGCACTCGACTTAAACTCCAACAGCGGACCATACTGCATGTATATGTACGCCAGGGCTTCAAGGATACTCGAAAGGGCAGGCGTAGGCAAGGAAGGCATTCGGCTTGCAGATGCCGATTTCAAAAAGATAACAAGGGGCGAAGATTTCATGATAATAAAGCAGATAGGCGCAATGCAGGAAACCATAGAGAAAGCCTGCAGGGAATACAAGCCAAGCATAATAGCTACATATGTTATGGAGCTATCACTGATATTTTCAAATTTCTATGAAAAAATGCCCGTGCTTTCCGGTGAGGAATACAGAACCTTAAGGACAGGGATAGTTATGGCGGTAAAACAAGCATTATTTAATATGCTTTGTTTAATAAATATTGACACAACAGAAAGGATGTAATGATAATGGGCCCGTAGCTCAGCTTGGATAGATCGGTTCCGTCCTAAGGAAAAGGCCGCGGGTTCAAAAGGCAATGCGGAAGACTGCAGTGCCATGAAATTCCCGCCGGGCCCGTTATATCATCCTCTGGAATTATAAACAATTGCATAATAATGGTATAAATATGCCTGCAAAAAAGGAAAATCAGATTAAGGCGCCAAGCGTCATAGTAAAGCCCCTGGGCAAGACTGGAGGCCTTGACAGCATACATCTCGCATTGATATCCTTAGTTGTAATACTGATAGCAGTATTGCTTGTCATATCTTTCTACAAACAACCTCTGGTAAATATCTCCACTTCAAATGTTTCCACAAATACAACAAGCTTTCTAACATGTGAATATGGCATAGCAAACGGTAGATGCATACTTCCGCTGCACAATGAGAGCCAGATAAAATCATATGCTGAAGAATTCCTGGCAGGATACAGTACTATAAATACATCTCTCTCTCTGCTTCCATACATCTCAGAAGTAAATCTTATGAACTTCAGCTACAACCCTTCAAATCATTACTGGTATGTCTCATTTCCAATAGAAAACCCTTCCGGAGGAGAGCTTCTCCATTTCTCTATGATGATAAATGACAGCAACGTATCGGAGATAATCCCTATGATACAGACTATAGCTCCGGCAGCACCTGTCTATCAAGCTTCAGGAAATCTCGTAGTATCAAAAGGAGTTGTGGCACTTTCTGGAAAGGTGGCTTGTGGTACAGCCTCGCCGCTTCAAGTTTACTGGTTTGTTGACCCTTATAGTCCCGGAGGCATAAGTAGCCTTGCAAACATGACTTCACTGCAAGCCGAATACGGCTCAAAGATAAAGATATCCCTCGAGATATTATTTACGCAGTATTCACAAGGCATAGCCAATGTATATGGCTTAAACAAGACAATGCAGCTCGGCGATTATCTCTTCTGCTCTTCTGAACAGGGAGGCCAGCCATTCGTATCATTCACAAAGAGCCTTGAAAACTCATATTCGGGAAGCTACATCTCACAGGCGCAGTTATCAGCTTATGCTTCAAATGCAGGATTGAACACAAGTAAGATCAACAATTGCCTGAATTCAGCTGGCACGTATGTAAACAGGCAGGCTGTACTTGCAAAATACTATAATGTAATATCCTCGCCTATAGTTGTTACAGACTGCAGATACCTCTCGCTTCCCCAAACCACTGTGGATGCCATTCAATATGCAAATTCCAGCATATGATTGTATAGCCGTAAGCAATAAGAACTTCAGCTTCTTCGTCTCCCTCTCTTAGATATGGATCCAGAACTATTTATTGAATTGGGTATAAACTTTTTGGTATGTATCCAATGTTCCTATATCAAACCATTCTCCCTCGTTTATTACTGCTTCTATCTCTGTCTTGTTTATAAGCCAACTCAAAAAGTATCCGGGCGCATCAGGATTATTTCCATCCGAAAGATATTCCTTAAATCTTGAAACTATTTCTTTAGGATAGAGATAGACTCCGGTACTTGCCATTGTCGAGGAAGGTTTCTCGGGCTTTTCATCAAACTTGACTACCCTACGGCCATCAAGCTGAACTATCCCAAACTTCCTTGCTTCTTCTGGAACTTTTACATCGTGTACGCATATTGTGACCTTCCTCTCAGAATCAAGAAACTCCTTAATCGCTCCTGAGAGACTCCAGCTATAGAAATTATCTCCTGCAACTATCATCATGTCATCTTTTATCCCGGCTTTCTCAATTGCATACTCAATGCCCTTTATGGCTCCTAGTTTGCCTTTATGCTCGGTTGTTGGCTCCACAATCAACTCGAATTCCTTCTGGAAGCCAGACGCTTTCTTATTTTCCATCCAGTACCTGAACTGGGATTCAAACTTCTTGTTGGTAGATATTATTATCCTGTTTATGTGCTGGCAGTCTTTTACACCGTCAATTATATTGTCAATTATAGGTCTTCCTCCTATCGGCAGTAACGGTTTCGGTATGAAGAGGGTTATAGGTTCAAGGCGTGTGGCATAGCCTCCGCATAATACTAAAAGATCCATAGTTTCACTTATTCCTTATATTTATCATATATTATCATACATCTTAATTTTTATAAATATATCTAGTCGTTTCGGAAATGAAGGGAAATAATACAAATCCATTGAAGGCAACGCACCACATAAGTCCTATCCTAAATTATACCTGTCTTGACGGGTCTAGTATCCTTTCAAGAGTCTTCCTGTCAAGCACTCCAAGTTCAAGGCAGACATCGATGACTCTTCTTTTCTCTTTGAATGCCTTCCTCGCTATCATAGCGGCTTTGCTATAGCCTATATACGGAGAGAGCGCAGTTGCTATTGAGGGATCCATCTTCAGATATGTCGATATCTTCTCTCTGTCTGCTTTCATGCCTGCTATAGCCTTCCTTGCAAATATCCTAGTTCCATTGGCTAGTATCTTTATAGAAAATAATATGTTAAATATCATGACCGGCTCAAAGACATTTATCTCGAGCTGTCCTGCGCTAACAGCCTCTCTCACTACAGTTCCGTTTCCTATTACCTGGAAGCATACCATATTCATCATCTCAGGTATGCTTGGGTTTATCTTGCCCGGCATTATGGAGGAGCCAGGCTGCACGGCAGGAAGCAGGATCTCAGCTATGCCTGAATTAGGGCCTGATGAAAGAAACCTTATGTCGTTTGATATCTTGCCAATGGCAACAGCAGCCTCAACCAGCGAATCGCTAAGGCTTAGTTCATCTATCCTGCTCTGCATTCCTGTAAATATATTCGAGGAGAGCCTGAAATCTGCCTTGAACGTTCTCCGTATCTCGGCTATCATATTCTCCTTATATTTCTTTCCTGCATTCAGTCCGGTGCCCACTGCTGTTCCTCCTATGGGCAAGCTGAGGAGGAGCATGCGAGAGAGCTCAAGCGCCTTTATTGCATTACTGACCTCCCCCAGATATCCTTTAAATTCCTCGCCCATGCGTATAGGTACCGCATCCTGAAGATGAGTCCTGCCCGGTTTTATTATTTTCATGAATTCCGAGCGCTTGGAGTCAAGGGTTTTCTCAAGCTCTTTCATGCTCTTTATAAGGGAATCCAGTGCAAGATAAGAGGCAATATTCATCGCTGTAGGGAATGTATCGTTTGAAGATTGGGACATGTTCACATGGTCATTGGGGTGGACTATGGCATACTCTCCTTTCCTGCCTCCGAGAATCTCTATGGCCTTGTTTGCTATCACTTCATTGACGTTCATATTTGTGCTAGTTCCCCCTCCTGCCTGAAAGACGTCAACAACAAACTGATCCATCATATTTCCTTTCAGTATAAAATCGCAAGCCTTCACTATCGCATCCTTTCTCTTCTTGTCCAACTTCATTGCATTGAAATTTGCAACAGCTGCGCATCTTTTCAGCATTACATATGTCACGATAAATTCTTCCTGCAGGCGCATCCCAGAGACTCTAAAATTATCTACTGCTCTGGCTGTCTCAGAGCCATAATAAGCCCCGGAAGGCACCTTAACCTTACCAAGAACATCTTTTTCAGTTCTATAACTTGAAGCCATATAAACCACCAATCTCAATCGGATATCTTATCCTCTCCAGCAAACATCTTGAATTTTAATGATTGTATTGCAGCTGCAGGATCTACTCCTTTAGGGCATACTTCTGAGCATGCTCCTGCAAATTCACACCCCCATGCGCCTTCAAGGCTGTTTGCAAGATTGAGCCGTTTAGGTCCTTTCTGGTCTCTGGAGTCAGTTGCATACCTATATATCTGTGATAGTGCCTGCGGCCCTGCAAAATCCTTGTTCGAATTTGCTACAGGGCAGGCATCCTGGCATAGCCCGCACATTATGCAGTATGAGAAGGGAAGATACACATCTCTCTCTTCCCTGCTCTGATTATATATTGAAGAAGCATTCATCTGCTCTTTTTTGTCTTCCCTGAACAGCCCCGGATGTATCTTTTTATGCTTGCTGAAAAAGTCGTCAAAATCAGTCACAAGATCCTTTAGGAGTGGATGGGCCCTCATGGGCTCTACCTCTATTCTATCTTCTTTTGCAGTGTCAAGAAGCGGAGTCTCGCATGCAAGTGACGGCCTACCATTAACTACCATGCTGCAGGAGCCGCATATTCCCATTCTGCAGCTATATCTTACCGCAAGCGAACTGTCCTGCTCTGATTTTATAGACAACAAAGCATCAAGAACAGTAGTAAATCTGTTTCCCTTAACCTTATACGTATGTGCTTCCAATCTTCTGCCTTCCAGATCAAATCTCTTAATAATTACCTCTAGGACCTTCTCCCCTCTGTTATGCTTTATTTTTATCTCCTTTGATGGGATAGAGGTCTCATCGGAGAGCCTATTTACCTTTCTCTTTTTATGTGAATATACTTCTTTGAAGCCTATCACGCAATATGCTGCAAGCCCTACTGCGGTAAGGATTTCTATAATATCTGTAAACTTAATATAACCAGAGGCGAGCAGTAATGTCTCTACAACAAAAAGGAAAGGCACAGCTATCATTGAAGCATAAAACATAACCATATAATCTGATGTTTTCATACAAACCACATCGCCGCAAGCACAACAAAGAAGAACATCCAGACTATAAGCCCTATGTAGGGCAATGCCTCATATAATCCCGTGTTAGGGTTTCTCTTCTGTGTTTTCATATAATACTCGTTGAATTTTCCAAAAGCAGAGCCTCTGCTTGAGACCAGCGAGAATGCCTTGAAGGCATCAAAAAGCTGGGGAGTGAAAAGCACCCATGCTATCAAAACCAGAATTCGTGATATAAGAACAATTCCTGAAAGCGGGAAAATAATGCTAAGAAGAAGAAATATTGCAGTCAGAGGCGCTTCAAATATAAGTATCCTGAAAGATAACATATGTGCAAGAGCACTCTTGTCAAATCTCCACAGCCTGAATATATTTGATTGTCTTCCCCTTATGTCATATGAATTTTCCATTATATCATCAATAAATCCTAGGCTCAGGCTTCCATTTCAGTATCTTGACCGGTATGTAAGATATTCTTATTTTTTTCCCATCCTTCGATATTATCGTATGCTTTAGCCACTCTGCATCATTGCGTTCAGGATACTCGACTACAGAATGCGCTCCTCTGCTCTCCTTTCTTCTCAATGCCGCTTCAGCCGTAACTGAGGCAAGTTCCAAGAGGTTTCCTATCTCCAGCACATTTGTAAGGTTGGTGTTATAATTTCTGCCTCTGTCTTTGACATAAATATCTGAAAATCTCTCCCTAAGCTCTGTTATTTTCTTTATTCCTTTTTTCATTACAGCCTCTTTCCTGTATACAAAAAAGTGGGAATCCATTGTCTCTTGAAGCTCCGCCTTTATCTCATAAGGATTGTTTTTTCCTGAAGATTCCATGATCTTATCCAATCTTGCTTCTTCATTCTCAGCATGTTCCATGAATCTCCTTTTTTCAGTATTTCCAAATCCCTTCCTTATATATTCTGCAGCCTCCTCTCCGGCAATTCTCCCCCATATGGCACACTGGCTGAGCGAATTGCTTCCCAATCTATTGGCTCCATGCACGCTTACTGAGGCACACTCTCCTATTGCCCATATACCTCCGGCTGCCTTGCCCTCAGAATCAAGAACCCTTCCATCTATGTCAGTATGTACCCCACCCATAGTAAAGTGGGCACCAGGCCTTACGGGTATGAGATCCCTGCTTGGATCTAGCTTAAGCATTCTCTTTGTTATTTCTGCTATCATGGGCAATTTTTCGCTCAGCTTCTCGCTGTCTATATGCCTTAAATCAAGGTTTATGTACTCAAACCCGTACTCATCACTGGAGAAACCACGACCTTTCTCTATCTCAGTCATTATGGATCTTGATATTATATCTCTTGGAGCAAGTTCCATCTTAGACTTCGCATATCTTGACATAAAGCGCTCTCCTTTGGAATTTCTAAGATATCCTCCTTCTCCTCTTGCGGCTTCAGTAATGAGGATGCCGCTAGGCACCAAAGCAGTTGGGTGAAACTGGACAAATTCCATATCTTTAAGTGCAAAGCCAGCATTAAAGAGAAGCGCAGTGCCGTCTCCTGTAGTCGAATATGAAGTTGTTGTAAATTTAAATATTCTTGAAAATCCTCCTGTAGCAACTATAGCAGCCTTGCCTTTGAATGCAACTGTCTCTCCGTTGCTTATGTTTATGGCAGTAAGCCCTGCAAATCTCTTCTTTTCTACAGATATGGAAGTGACAAAATGCTCATGATATATGTCTATGTTCTTGTTTTCCAGGATATGGTCATAAAGTGCTCTCATGATAAAAAATCCGGTCTTATCCGCAGCAAAAGCAGTCCTCGGAACACTCATTCCTCCAAATGGCCTCTCTTCCACTTCTCCTCCATCGGTTCTGTTCCATGGCACTCCTATATGGTCGAGATATCTTATCTCACTGGGAGCTCTCTCCGCAAGCAGCTCTACAGCATCCTGGTCAGCAAGATAATCAGAGCCTTTTACTGTATCGTAAGCATGAAGTTCCTTCGAGTCTTTGTTTACTTCAGGATAGAGAACCCCTGAAATTCCTCCTTCAGCAGATACGGAGTGGCTTCTCATGGCATGCAGTTTCGATATGATGCATATTCTGAGATTCTTATCTCTCTCGCTGGCATGTATCGCTGCCTTGAACCCCGCAATCCCACTTCCGAAAACTATCAGATCATAATCAAGTTTCTTCATGTCTACCTTCTTAATAAATCCGAAATAACTAAATTACTAATCCAAAACTAAGGTTTAGGAAGTTGGCATCTGCATTCTAATGCCTCGTCAAAGACACTCCTTGTACATCACATGTCCTATTGCATATAAGCAAGTAGGCAAGAATGCAGGAAAAAACAATGGCTTGGTCTTCAAGCTCCAAAAACCTGTTTTTGCTTTTTGCAACCCAAAAGACCTCTTTTTATTGATGCGAAATCTAAACGCGGCACGGAATAGGAACAAAATTCTCTTCAAAGACTCCAATACCAAATTTTCCAAATTCGCAACTGCCAAATGATAAGTATTTTAAGCTTTCCTCTCCTCTAAATATAATACAGTAAACCTGATTTGTTTACTACGCTGCATATGTGTAGGTTTCATAACATCCATGCAGATGTTCATTCGAAACGAATAAAAAGGGAAATACGTGAATAATTGCAAGACAGATTTCTTCAAAAGAATCGACTATGATTATTTAATTTTCTTCTCAACAATTCTGACAATCTCAGCCGTTCTGATTGTTTCTTTAATGTTTATGATTCACGCATCTCCAAATCAGTCCACTTCCCAATCCACAAGCAGCACAGAAAATGCCATGCTGGAAATCATCGGCCTGCCCCCAGGCTCAACTTATCTTATTCGGCTTGGACCTCTTTCAGGATTAACCAACCGGTCTCTAAACATCACAAGTTACACAGACATCTTCCAAATATCCATGAACATGCTTACAGCAAACACTTTAAATGGAAATGTTCTTTACGAACCAGGTCAAAATTCAATAAGCTACAATGGGATGAACTACATTATAAACAACGCAGTGCCAGTATCTAATGTAATTTCCTTATCAAAACCAACAATACTGTATTTCTCCACTTCCTTTAATTCTATCCAATGGAGTACCGAGTGGAACTCACAGCAATCCAACGCTTTGGAAGCTATAGGCGTAAACCCAAATTCACCAATAAACTTAGGCTTAATCCACAATCAGACTGCTACTCTGCCATATGGTTCACTATACAGTAACGCAAAGCCGATACCAGCAGGCTCAGACAAAATAAACGCAACTTACAATTCAATCTATGGCTCAGTCCAATTCAACAAATTTCAGGTAAGCAAGAACCAAAGCTACTCCTACATCCAGTTAAGCTCAAGGCTCTTCAACGAGACGCTGACCAAGCCAGGAAGCTACCATCTGCCTGTAGCTGTCTACAACGGATGCTGGGGGCTGAACGACTGTGCGCCTCTCAACATCACAGTTAAGCTAATCAGCCATCTGGTTCAGGGAAACAGAGTGCCGTTCAACGCCTTGATACAGGCAGGCTCGAACACGATTCTCAGCTTCTCGGACAACACCATGGGCTCAGTAAGCATCACAAAGACATTCAGCCTAAGCCCAACAGAGCCTTACAACTTCACATTCGAGGGCCTTGGAAACCAGAACTACAGCCTCGACGATCCAGTAGTCAGCCCAGCCAACATCCTCTACTACATCCCAATCAACATCATCAACACGCAGTCAGTAGCCGTCTCGGCAAACACGCCTCTAGCGATAGGCGTCTCAAGCAATGGAAACATTATAGGCTTCAACGCCATCCCGTTCTCGAGCTACCTAGCCTCCAACCTGATGAACACCGAGTTCTTCTACGCCAACGGAACGATAATTCCAAGCTGGCTGGAAGGAAACGTCCTGAACGAGCAGTCCACAGCACTCTCAACATCAGCGAACGTCCTCTGGTGGGTGAACCTCGGAGCGAACACAGTCAACGAGCTACCAGCATCGATGACAATCCCCTACACGATTTACCTCGGAATCGCAAGCACCAGCACAAACTTGCTGAACGGAGTGAGCACAGGGGAAGCGCCTCAGCTCAGCTGTGCGAACCCAGCCGCGACTGCGACGTGTTCTGACTATGCAGAGTATGACAATGGAAACAACGTGTTTAGCTTCTATTCTGATTTTGCCGGAACGACTCTCAGTTCAAAATGGCATGTAAACGGAATAACTTATACCATAAATAATGGAATTACATTAATAGGTTCATCTACAATTGCCAATGCCGAAGCAATAAATGCCACAACAAGATATGCCGCAGGAAATGTCTTTGAGGCACTCTCAACAACCCCATCAACATATGATGGTTCTTTTACAATCGGTGGCTTCATGGATAATGTAGGCAATGATTCTATTGTCTTTTTAGGGCAAACACAAGAAGGATGTAATGTCTGTGGATATGATGGTAATGGTGGCATTTTCTACACTACTAACTACCCACCAGATGCCTTTGGCATATATTCTATGCTTTATAATGTTTCAGACCATTTAGGAATAACCTATCAAACCTACACTGACCCATTTTTCAGCATCTATGTTCATGCTTCAGGCTTATTATTCCCAGAATTAGGGGCAGTTTATTATGGTGGGGTGTCTTTTGCATCTAACGAGTATACACAATGGTATAGGGTTAGAACCGCCCCTCCAAAAGACATCATGCCTACTACAAGCGAAGGTTCAATGGCAGGGGCAAATAATGCATTACTAGCAGATCCTATCACTCCTTATTCTCCTACATTAGATTCAGGGCAGTCAGTCAATTTAATTTCAGCTGTTTCAGGCGGAACAACCCCATATTCATACCAATGGTATACTGCCTCTTCAAGTTCAGGGCTTTGTTCCTCATCAGATACCGCAATTTCAGGCGCCACTTCCGCAAATTATTTAGCATCTCCAACTTCAACTACATACTACTGCTATATTGTGACAGACTCTGCCACACCTAATGCGGTTTCAGGTTCTCCGATAGATACAGTCTCAGCTAATCTCGCACTCGGAACGCCGACAATCTCTCCTTCATCTGCAACTTATGACTCAGGTCAGAGCGTCTCGCTGACCGCATCAGTTTCAGGAGGAACTACACCTTATTCTTATCAATGGTATAACGATACAACAGGAACACCAACAGTAATAAGTGGAGCAACTTTATCTACATACACGGCAACAGCAGGAATGACAGGAACAATGAAGTATTATATTGAAGTTAAAGATTCAGCTACTACTCCGGAAACTTCAAATTCCACAACAGAAACATATATAGTCAATTCTGTTATGACTCAACCGACTGCCACACCAGCAACAGCAGAAAGTTATGACTATGGCCAGAATGTTAATTTTAATTCATTATGGACAGGAGGAACTCCGAATTATGCCTATAATGTAATAGTTGTAAACAGTATAACTGATTCTTTTATAACAAATTCATACAATGCAGTCAGCAGCAGCGCCTCAGCAAACTTTTTATGGGCTTTCCCATCCGAATATATTGGAAATACTGTAGTGGCAAATGTTATTGTCACAGACTCTGCCACGACTCCTGTTACATTAAATAGCGTTGAAAGCGGAGTGATGACATTAAATCCTGCATTGGTCCCAACAATTACAAATCCAAGCAACACCTTGTTGGACGCAGGGCAATATGTATGCCTCACAGCAAGCACCAACGGAGGAACTTCGCCATTTACTTATAATTTTTTAATTGTTCAACAAGCAAACACAAATAGTATTGAAGCTGATGCTTTATTCGGTTCTGTTACTGCTAATTCCAAATCAAACTGCGAACAAGTCCAAAATTCCATGGTAGGGCTTGGGAATCTGGTAGAAAATACAATAATTACCGATTCCGCCACAACAAATGTTATAGCCAACACCATTTATTCAAATCCGTTTTCGGTCAATTCTGCCCTCTCAAATTCGTGGAAAGTTTCAAATTCATTAATAGATGAAGGTCAGACTCAGGTATTAACTGCAGATACAAGTGGAACCGGTACCTCTCCCTACACTTATAACTTTTTAGTTTACAATTCAATCGGCTCTTTAGTTTATAATGCGCTTTATACTGGCATAACAGTGTCATCAAATAGTATCTCTTTTGTTCAAAATAGCATATGGGGCGCAGGCACATTTACTGCTAATATCTTTATAACAGATAGTGCAACCACTCCCTCCACAACTTTCAACACTTTAACTTATTCAACCAACTCCCCATTGCTGGCGAACGCAGTCACGCCTTCATCTCCAAAAATAGATTCAGGTCAGAGCGTAACATTAACCGCAAATCCGTCAGGAGGCACGACGCCATACACCTACCAATGGTATAGTGGAACGTCATCGACGTGCTCATCAGATACCGCAATTTCAGGCGCAACGTCATCCACGTATTCCGCAAGTCCAACATCAAACACATATTACTGCTACATAGTCACGGATTCCGCCACATCTCCAGCATCCGCAACATCAGGAACGGATTTAGTCACAGTAAATTCCGCACTCGTAACGCCGACAATCTCTCCTTCATCTGCAACATACGACGCAGGTCAGAGCGTTTCGCTGACCGCATCAGTTTCAGGCGGAACGACTCCATATTCATACCAATGGTACAACGACACTTCAGGCTCCGCGAATGCAATTCCAGGCGCAACATCCGCAACATTCACGGAAACCGCAGGCGCAACCGCACAGACAGTCAAATATTACATCATAGTCACCGATTCCGCCACAACGCCAGAATCAACTACATCCGCAACAGATTCCGATGTGGTAAACACCGCACTATCTGCAGGATCAGTAACGCCTTCATCCCCGACAATAGATTCAGGTCAGAGCGTAACATTAACCGCAAATCCGTCAGGAGGAACGACGCCATACACCTACCAATGGTATAATGGAACATCATCAACCTGCTCGTCCGATACTGCAATCACAGGCGCAACCTCAAATACTATTCACGCTTCGCCATCTTCCTCAACCTATTACTGCTACATAGTCACCGATTCAGCCACAACGCCAACATCCGCAACATCAGGAACGGATTTAGTCACAGCCAATCTCGCACTTGGTACTCCAACAATAAGCCCTCCATCAGGTACCTATTCTTCTGGACAGACAATCACTTTAAACGCATCAGTTTCAGGAGGTACTACTCCTTACTTCTACCAATGGTACAATGACACTTCAGGCTC
Organism: Microcaldota archaeon; assembly: GCA_021845465.1. The sequence continues at coordinate 20,766 of JAKBRL010000002.1, read as the reverse complement.
CGCGAATGCAATTCCAGGTGCAATATCCTCAATATTTACGGAACCTGCAGGCGCAACGCCGCAGACCGTCAAATACTACGTCACAGTCACAGATTCAGCAACAGTAAATGAAATCGAAAACTCACCAACTGCAGATATATCTATCAGTAGTTCTTCCTCTCCTTCAACCTCTTCAGGAACTTCATCAGGTCCTTCAGGCGGCTCATCATCAGGCGGTGGAGCGGTCGGCAACAGCACAAATATAAATTTTCCCGGAACAAAACCGCAAATGGCAAGTATAAATGACGGATTTGTTGTCTTCGGCATAACTCCCCTAACTGTATTTAATTTAACACTTCTAGGTACAAAATTAGATTTTGTAGAAAACTTTATAACTAATGCAAATGCAGGTATAACTGTAAATGGCAAAAACTATGTTCTATATCCAAACCAATCAAAAACCATCTTTGAAGCTTCAGGTGAACCCTACCTATATAACATGTCAATATACAACCTTTCCGATACTCCTGTAAAAAGCACAATAGCATTAAAGGTAATTGCTATTTCAAATCTCAAACCTATTAATATAACTGGCCAGAACGAGACTTATGACATTATGACCTACAACGCAGTGCCTGTACAGCTAAATCTTTTGGCTGAGAAAACAACTGTAAATATAACATCTGCATTTACTGCCCAACAGAGATTTACTGTAAGAAACTTAACACTTGCACAATATCTGCCTCCTCTGCCTCAAGGATACAATAAGATTCTGGTTCAGAATATTTCCGTGAAAGGAATAAATCTTCAAAATGCAATTCCTACAAACACAACCATGACCATAACAATGAAATACAACTGCAGCATACCTTTCTACAAGATATTCCCATTCGCTTTGTCAAATTCTTCATGGGAACAGTTTACACAATTCACTGTCAATTCAAAATCTTGTACTGTATCTTTAACTACTGGGGGCGATCCTATAATTGCACTCGGTAGATATACAAAAATTACAAACTCAACTCCAACTATCAACACATCCAAAATATCAAATCATACTGTAAAAAGAAATATAAGCACCCATATAATCACTGTAAATACATCTGAAGTGAACAACACAACAAATTCCGAATATCTTCAATATAATACCTATGAATACCTCCTGCTGGCTATATTTATTGCAATAGTAATCCTGTCTGTCTATTATTACCTGCGCATAAAAGGGAAATACACCGCAGAAAAACAGAAGCCGCCGCCTGCCGATCCAAAAATAATCTCCAAATCAGATTCCCAACCTGGGAAAAAATAGAGATATGTTGTATTTTCGGAACACGAATAAATAAAGCAGTAGTATCCTCTCGAAAAGTTTCAAAACCCAAGATCAATCAATTTCCTTATCATATTTCTTTATTATTTCAGGTATTGAATCTACTACATCAGATGCCAGAATATGGTTTCCTTTCTCTGCATACAACTTATCGCCTATTTTGGCATGGAGATATGCGGCTGCAATCCCTGAGTTGAAAATGTCTGCTCCTGATGCTGCGTATCCTCCTATCATTCCTGAGAGGACATCACCTGTGCCCATAGTTGCAAGCGTGGAACGGTGTGGACATATTATTCTTGTTTCTTCTCCGTCAGTAACTATCGTATTATGTCCTTTAAGCAGTAAGCAACAGCCTAGTCTTCTCGCAGCATTCTCAGCACCTGCAATTCTTCCCTTCATATTGTGTTCATCTTCAGGAATTCTGCCGGAAAGCTCTTCAAATTCATATTTTTGTGGTGTCACCAGCATTTTCGAGCCTGTCTTCTTCAGGAATTTTACTGAGTAAATAGCGTCAGCATCAACCACTACTTTTTTATCATGTGTTATGGAATAATCAATTATCCTAGCAGAACTGTTAAGCGAGCTCTTTTTCCTGCCGATTCCAGTACCTATTATGACCACATCTGCTTTTTCTATGGATTCATAAACATCTCTTAAACTTCCTTCGCCTATATTGTCTATCCCAAACTGTCTTATTATTACATTAGGCGAGAGTTTTCTTGCGACATTCAATATTGATTCTGGAACGTAAAGCACCGCATACCCGATGCCTATTCTCAAAGCAGCCAACGATTGCGATACTGCCAGGGAAGCCAGAACAGGAGCGCCATGATAAGCAGAACTTCCCCCTATAATTACAACACTTCCATTATCTCTTTTGCTTCCGAATCTTTTTCTTGGAATCGCCGCAAATTTGAGGACAGTTTCATCTACAACTTTCCTACCATTTAAAAATTCCATGTTTATAACCACATGCCAGAAGAAATCGGAATCGCTATTTTATATTCATATCGCAAGATAATCAATTCAAAATACATTTCAAGAGTTACAGATACCCTATTAAATCCAATCTCCCTATGTTTATCGATGCAATGATGCTCGGGCTAATAGGCGCTCCAAACAAGGGAAAGAGCACCATATTTTCAGCAATGACTCTTTCACAAGCTGATATAGCAGACTATCCGTTCACCACAATAAATCCGAACCTTGGGATAGCCCATGCTACTAAAGAATGTCCTGAAAAAGAGCTAGGAATAAAATGCAACCCTAGAAATTCCATGTGTGGCAACGGAATAAGAAAAATTCCCGTAAATATAACTGATGTCGCAGGGCTTATACCTGGTGCACATATCGGCAAGGGAATGGGCACACAATTCCTGAATGACATAATAAGTGCAGATGCACTTATCCTCGTAGTTGATCTTAGCGGTGAAACAGACATACAAGGAAGACCAGGAAGCAACTTTGACCAAAAGGAAGACATACATATGGTAGAAGAAGAGCTTGCCAACTGGCTATCCGGAATTATAGAAAAGAACATGCAATCTCTTTCTAGGAAAAAGGATGGAATCGAAGCGCTGTTAGAGCTGCTTTCAGGCTTCAAGCCAAGCGAAGATCAGATAAGGGATTCGGCAGAAGAGAATGGAATAACTATTTCAAACATCTCCTGGAACCATGAGTCTTCATTAAGATTCTCCAGATCTTTTCTCGCTAGAAACAAACCAATTGCCATAGCTGCAAACAAGATGGACAAAGCTCCAAAAGACGCTCTTGAAACACTCAGAAATAGACTGAAAGACTATCCTGTAATAGGATGCTCTGGCGCAATAGAACTAGCGTTAAGGAGAGCGGCAAAATCTGGAACCATAACTTATAATCCGGGAGAGTCTAATTTTATTATGGGCCCAAATGCAACTGAAGACCAGAAGCGCGCACTTTCATATATTTCTTCCTATCTTAAGAAAAACGGCAGCACCGGAATACAGGAAATTATAAATGAAACTGTGTTTAATTTGTCCCATAGTATTGTTGTTTATCCTGTAGAAAATGAAAATAGGTATTCTGACAGTTCAGGCAATGTCCTTCCTGACGCAATCCTCATGCCAGAAGGGTCAACAGCATTAGACCTCGCTTCAAAGATACATACGGAAATAGCAGCCAAGATGCTTTATGCCATAGACGCAAAAAACAAAATGAGGATAGCTAAGGATTATATATTGAAAGACGGGGACATAATAAAAATAGTCAGCGCAGCAAAATGATATTGTTTTATCACAGCTTTAGCTAACTGCAAAACTATCTCTTTCATTTTTTTATATAATTCACATGGCACTTAAAATTCACTTAGAATTTACCATTGAATCCTAATATCGCCAAAACTTTTTTAAAGTAGTAGGCATCATTAAAATCAGGATGATCCAATCAACAACAAAAATCAGATCCTGATAATCTTACTAATGGCGATGGTAATCCTAATAATCTCATTTATCACATTTAGGTATTCTTACCTCTCACAAAACAAACCTAATCAATCTAAAACTCCTGTTTTCACATCTCCCCTAATCACCGCAGGCAATATAACTGCAGGCACATACAACCAATCAATAAGTCCCAATGTAACCCTGACAGCAAATCCTTCAGGCGGCACATCCTCATACGATTATCAATGGTATGCAAACGAATCTGGGGATCCTGCCTGCAGCTCTACAGATGCAATATCTGGAGCTACATCATCAACATATGCTGCTCCCGAGCCACAGGTATCAATGGTATACAGCTATCTTGTAACAGAATCTACAAATTCCTCTGTTTCTTCCTGCTCAGCAGGCTACAATCTAACTTCATCATATCTTGTTTTCATACCGAAAATGCTTCAGCCTGTGAATTCCAGTGACATTGTAAGTTTCGACCTACAAAATAACCAACCATCGACAATACCCTCCCATTACATAACATTTGCTGAAATATTTCCAAGAGGGAAAGTGCCAATTGGTGATTCGATAGCAGCTGTTATAAACGGAGTTCAGTATCCTGTTCAGACAGACGTAAAGAATACCTATTCGGACGGTACTGAAAAAATGGTTGTAGTAACATTGGACGCCCCACAAATGCCTCCAGATTCACTTTACAAAGGAATGTTTAGAATTGTATCTGCAAACCCGGAAATTCCACTCACACTGCAGAGCATTCTTTCCAACGGATACAACATGCAGGTGAATCTCACTCTAATGAGTGAACCCAATATAACCAACGCACTCTCTGCATATTCAACACAGACAGGAACAACAGAACATAAATATGCCATGGCCTTAAATCCAAACGGCACAACTGGCTATGCACTAAGCTATGAAAACTCTACTCTCTTAACCTTTAACACATCAACAATGCAGGTAACAAATGCATTAGTTGTAGGATCTGAACCAATTAGCATAGTTCTATTCCCTTCCGGAACAAGCGCATATGTGGCATCACAGGGAAATAACACTATTGAGATAGTAAATCTTGTAACTCATCAGGTAACCAGTGTTATAAAAGGATTTGATGGACCCTCATTTATACGCCTAAGCCCAACAAAACCACTCGCCTATGTAATAAATTCAGGAAATTACTCCATAAGCACATTAAATCTTACCACCTATCAAGTAACAAACACTATAAGTGGCTTCTGGAACCCAAGCGACATAGAAATAACCTCTTCAGGAACAACTGCATATGTTACCGATCTAGGGGTAAACAATGATGGCGTATGGCAAGGATCTCAAGTAAGTGTGGTAAATCTTAACAACGATACCATATCTAAGGAAATAACAGTAGGAAATTATGCAAACTCTGGTCCATCAATCGCAATAATAAGTCCTTCAGGCAACCTTGTTTATGTATTGGATATACAAGGTTCAAGAATAAGTGTAATAAATACAACAACAGAAGAGCCTATCTACAATATAACTAATATAGGTTACGGACCAGGAGCAATGACAATAAACCCTTCAGGAACAATTGCATATATACTAGATGGCTATTCAGATGACGCAGGAAGCACAATAACTGTATTCAATCTGACTACAAATAAAACAATAAGGACAATCTCAGACATCAATCCTTCTCAGGCAGGAGGAAATCCAAAAGTGTTAACTATTAGCCCACATGGCAGATATCTATATGTAAGCTGTACTGTCTGGTATTGTTCAGAAATTGAAAAAATACCCCTTTCTTATAATGTTACTAACTATCAGATAAACGCATCAACGGTGCTTGCAAACGCACTCGCATCAAATTCGGTTACATACTGGCTTCAAGGCAATCAAAGCGTTGAAGGAAGGGTGAATTACAATGTCAGCGGATCATTCCATGTAATGTTCGACATAAGAAAATACGCAGATGGATCAACACATACTGATGTGTTATTTGCAAATGATTACGCAATGCAGCCTGTAGGTGGCGACGTAAATTATAATCTTGTAATCAAAGAAAATAATCAACCTATTCTTATAAAGAATAATATCTTCCAGCCTCACTACACCGAATGGAATTGGGAAACCTGGAGCAACGGAGCTCCTGAAGTAAACGTAGTACATAATATAGCAGAGTTGGAACAGGTAGGTGCAATACAGCCCTACAATCTTTCAGATGGACTTTCAAAAGGGCTTGTCTCGTATTACGCCTCTTCACTTGAGAATCTAGGCAATTCTGCAACTGCAATAGCATACAATACAATAATGAGCGGTTTTGGAATCACTTTCTACATGCCAGCAAGTGGTGGAAGGCCTGATATAGGACCTCAGCCTACCTGGAATGCGGCATGGCTGCTCAGCCAAAACCAGACTGTATCAAATTTTGCACAACTTACAGACACTCAGGCAGGCGCGATGGGCTGGGATTATTACTATCCTCAAGGAAATTCTTATCTAAATACCGGAACATTTCCAAATATTAGTGTTGATCCGCCTCCATATGGTGCATGTTACGAGCTTTATGGATGTGTTACACAATTTGCAGACGGAAGCGATCCAGTCAGTATAGATCCTGCACATTGGCCAGATCTATCATATATTCCTTACATTCTTACTGGCAGCATGCATTATCTTGACCAGGTAGACGCACAAGGAACATTTGCCCTTACTGATGTAAATCCTGGATATACAACATGGCATAACAACAGAGTAATCGTAGCAGAAGGCGCAGATCAAGTAAGAGGCTATGCTTGGAGACTTCGCCAGATAATAGATGCTGCATTTGCAGATCCAAATTCAGATCCGCTTAGTTCTTTCTTCAAGAACAACCAAGCTGTAGAATTCCAGTATCTATACGACACATATGTAAATAGCAGTTCCCCATTCAGTTCTGTACAACCTCATGGATATATCGTAGGCGCATATGGTTATTACCCATGTCCAGGCACCAACTGCATTCAGGCTCCATGGCAGCAAGATTACTTCGCGAGCACTGTAATAGCGGCTGTAGAACGTAACGTTCCAGGAGCATTGACTTATCTAAAATGGATGACTAATTTCATATCAGGAAGATTTACTGCTGGTCCTGAAGGCTTTAATCCTGAAGCAGGAATAACATACGACCTTCCTGTCTTGAATATTTCTTCAGCAAACGTAACAAATCCAGTACTACAGACATGGAAACAGGTTTGGGAAGCAGATATAGCTTCAGGCTCAATTGGAACATCCCTGTACAATCAAAGCGCAAATACTGCCGAAGGAGAAATTAACTACATACAACTGGCTCTTATGTCCAGTGCTGGCATAATCTCCATAGACAATAACGCAACAGCAATACAGGCCTATAACTGGATCCTTTCAACATATCCTGCAGAAACCGATACTTCTGCAAGAACATCAACAGGGCTTGATGAAGCATTCGACTTCTCTCCAAAAGGATATAGCCAAAGCACGCCTCTTGTTGCAAATCCCATTTATCCTTCAAGCCCAACAATTGACTCAGGGCAATATATTACTCTCTCTGCTGATCCTTCAGGTGGAGTTTTCCCATACACATACCAATGGTATTCAGGCAGCGGTTGTTCAACCGCAATCTCAGGTGCGACATCCTCTTCATATAATATTTCGTTAACTTCATCGTCGACATACTCTTACGGGGCAGGCGAAACAACAAACAGCTCTGTATTTGTATGTTCCTCTCCTGATACTATAACTGTAAATTCCCCACTTAACATAGGAAGCATAACTGCATCATCAACTGCAATCAATGCCGGACAATCTGTTACCCTCACTGCAAACCCTTCAGGAGGCACAACACCATATTCATATCAATGGTATACCGGGAGTTCATGCCAGACACCTATTGCAAACGCAGTCTCACAGGGCATCACGGAAAGCCCTTCACAGAACACTACTTACTCTTATCTAGTAAAGGATTCTGCATATGCACCGGAATCGGGATGTTCATCCCCAGTAACAATAAGTGTTGTGCCTATAATCATAACTTCGAATGCAACTACTCTAACGGTAGGTCCTGGCTTAGAATATCATAGCATAGCAGCAGCAATTGCAAATGCAACTAGTGGTGATACAGTAAAAGTCGCAGCAGGTACCTATACTAACGACTTTCCAGAGACGATAAATTTCAATCTCACTTTACAAGGCGTAGGCGGCGTAGTAAATATGGTTGCAACAGAACAGCCACCTAATGACAAGGGAATACTCGATGTAGGAGGCAGCGGGGTGACTGTAACAATAACTCATTTCTCATTTTCAGGAGCATTTTCAGATCCCTCATCCTCCAATGGTGCAGGAATCAGATATGAAGGAGGAAATATGATAATAAACAACAGTTATTTCTATAATAATCAGGATGGACTCCTTGCGGCTCCAGACCCTAACGGAACAATACTAATAGAAAATAGCGAATTTTACCATAATGGAGTATACAATGTTTCCTCTGTTGGGTATGGTTATACCCACAACATGTACATAAACGACATAAAACTGTTTACTATAAAGCACAGCTATGTTCACGCCGCTTCAGTAGGCCATGAAATAAAGAGCCGTGCGCAGAACACTGTAATAATAGACAACAGGATACAAGATGAAAACGGCACAGCAAGTTATAGTGTAGATCTTCCTAATGGGGGAAATGCCTTAATAGAAAACAATACTATCGAACAAGGACCATTCAGCGGAAATCCTGCAATAATCTCTTTCGGGGAAGAAGGCAATCTTCACTCAAATTCGAATCTACAAGTCATTAACAACACAATACTTAATGATCTTAATTCTTCTTCGGCAGTAGCTGTGGTAAATGACGATCCAAACGTAACAGCATCGATATTGGGAAATAAGTTCTACGGACTTACATCAAGCCAGATAGCAACAGGCCCAAATACTCAGACAAATAATATCCTCCTAACAAAAGAACCTCGCCTAAATACAAGCAGTGTCTTTAGAAGTTATGACAAAGTAGAATTAGTTGGAAACACTTCTTCGGGTCTGCCTCAGCAGCTCTTCTTATCTTATAACTATTCAGTAGATCTCAAATATCCTAAATTCAATTCAACAATCTCATTATCATCCATATTCAATAGAAGTATTCTAGAAAACATAGTTGTAGCGAATGAAACAGCCAACACATCCATTCCCTCTCTAGGATCAAAACCAATCAAAATACTGGTTCTGTATATTAACGAATCAAATCCATATTCTCTAAATCCAGAATCAAATCTCACTGTTTCATACGCATGTAAATACAGTTCAGTTACTCCATATTTGCTAAATGGAAGTGTATGGTCTCCAATTCCAATACTTTACTCCTCATCGAATCCATGCAGTATTAAATTTAACATACCAAATGATCCTGTTGTAGGTGTATTCGCAAGCGAGACACCTTTATCTGTCTCAATATCTCCATCCACACAACAGTCCATAACAACAGGCCAGAGCCTTACTTTCACATCTTCAGTCTCAGGCGGCACACCTCCATACACATACACATGGATCTCAGGACCATCTTCCTCATGTACATCTGACTTGCAGATATCCGGCACCAATACAAGCAGTTATACGGCAACGCCATCCTCTACTGCATATTATTGCCTAGAAGTCACTGACTCTGCAGGTTATAACACATATTCACAGACAACTGAAATAACAGTAAGTAGTGCGTCTACCCCCACACCACCCAGCGGAGGCGGCGGAGGCGGTGGTGGAGGCAGTGGCAGTTCAGGCAGCAGTGGCTCTTCAGGCTCAGGTACCGCAGGCGCAGGAGGCGGAGGAACATTCAAACCATCTGTAATAAACCTAAATTCAACATGTTATTTGGTAACAAATCTTACGAACCCTGATTTCGCCGTAGTGAACTTTACTGGAAAATCCTTTAACATACGCGCCAACTACATATCGCCTACTGATACGGGAATCACAATAGACGGCCTGCAGTATACTCTCTCGCCTAACTCTACAGAGATAATAGGAGGCACTGCATCATACGACTACATAATAAGACTGCTTAATATCTCCTACATACCTGCTGTGCATACAATCGCATCAAATGTATGCGTTGTACCGCTTCCAGGCAAGAAGATACTAAACGTGACTACGCTTCCAAACATCCAAAACACGGGTAGATCTATAACACTATACAATTCAACAAACAGCAATCTCTCAATCACAATCAATTCTACAAAAGGCCATCAGAGCATAATAAACTACGAGAAGACATCATCTGTATTTGCAATAAATCCAACCAAAGCAATCCCTTCATCCGCATTAATCTCCATAACGAATTCCACACAGGAATCTCCAGCCCCTCCTTCCGAATATACGAAGCTATATGTTCTCAATATTACGTATCCGCAATACTCAAACCTTTCAATAAATGCAGATCTCCACTACTCATGCAGCATGCCTCAGAACGAGACATTCCCATTTGAATACTCTGGCAATTCCTGGAAGATGATAACCAATTTCACCATAAACTCAAAGCTCTGCACAATATCATTCCAGATTCCTAAAGATATCCTTCTTGCACTTATGAAGTCGAATGTGCCCAAATCGAAACCATCTACTACGAATGTGTCGAAAACCAACACTACAACAATAAAGAAGACTGTGAATACAACTTCAGTCAGCACATCCCAGAACTCATCAACGGAAAAATCTTCATTACTTATAGCCCTAGAGAGCAAAAAGGCTGAGATATCAATCTTGATTGTAGCCATTGCGGTAATCCTTATATACCTCATATATACAACAATGCTAAAGGACAAGGGAAAGAAGAACACACCAAACAATGGGGAACCAAATCCGAAAAACAGCAATATACATGTGCCTCCACCTGTAACCTATTGAAATCATCTATTTCCGAAATGAAAACCGACTACTCGGGATGCGGGAGGCTATGCAAATTTTTTTTATCATCAAAAAATCTACGATAATTATTTATTACTGGAGTTTCAACTATTCCTGTTTCTATGGTAATGGGATCTATACCTGAAGAAGTAGACATTGCAGTGATAGGTGGCGGCGTGGGCGGTTATGTCGCAGCAATAAGAGCATCACAAATCGGCAAGAGCGTAACGTTGATAGAAAAGAATAAACTCGGGGGCCACTGCCTTAATTATGCCTGCATACCATCTAAAACACTTATTCATATAGCTGATTTATTTTACAGCGCACAGCACGCGGAAGAATTCGGTATTTCTGGTACCTTGTCAATAGATCCTAAAAAGATGTACGATTGGAGGATTTCAGTCTCAAAAAAACTGGAAGAAGGCGTGGCATTCCTATGCAAATCCAACCAAATTGAAGTAGCAAAGGCTGAGGCCGTATTTGTTTCGTCAAATGAACTCCAGCTTACAGACGGAAGAACTCTGGAATTCGGGAAGGCTATAATTGCAACAGGATCTGAGCCTTCCGTGCTAAAAGGGTTCGAATACGGCGGAAATATAATTGACTATAAGACTGCTCTTTCTCTAGACATAATACCTAAAACAATGGCCATAATAGGTGCAGGATATGTCGCTGTAGAGACTGCAACTCTATATGCAAAGCTTGGCACAAAAGTGCATATAATAGCAAGGTCTGGGGTCTTGTCACATTTTGATCCCGAAGCCACTGAACTGGTTGTCTCAAGGATGGAATCTCTAGGCATAGAGATACATAAAAACAGCGAACCTGTATCACATACTGAAAACTCTGTAACTCTGAGTGATGGTAAGAGCATTCCTGCAGATATAATCGTAGTAGCCATAGGCCTCCATCCTTACACAAAAGGGCTAGGTCTCGAAAACACCAAAGTCTCAATCGATGGTAAAGGATTTATATCCACAGACAGTGCGATGAGGACTACAGACCCGAACATATTAGCTATAGGTGATGTCGTAGGCGAGCCTATGCTTGCCCATAAAGCTATACGCCAAGGAGTAGTCGCAGGAGAGGTTGCTGCAGGAAAATCTTCGGGTTTTGACAATATAGTCATACCTTCTGTCATATTCTCGGATCCTGAGATAGCTATAGCTGGCAGAATATCCGGGGAAGGATTGTCAGTTAAAAAATTTCCACTTACTGCTCTGGGAAGGGCAGTTGCGCTGAACCGCACAAAAGGCTTTGTTAAAGTTGCATATGATTCCAATGATCTGATAGAAGGCATTGAGATAGTCTCAGATGATGCGAATTCCATGATAGCTGAGGCCGCACTTGCAATAGAGATGGGCGCAACGCTGGAGGACATTGCAGATACCATACATCCGCATCCTACATACAGCGAGGGAATCCAGGAAGCGGCTGAAGCTGCCTTAGGCAGGCCGCTGCACTTCTTTTACGGAAGAGAAAAGAGGGGTAATTAATGAAAGTGACAATATTTGCAAAAAAGGAATATCCCGAGATATCAAAGATAAGAAAAGCGTTCAAGACAGGGCCTAAAGGAGACATCTGCATTGCAGTAGGCGGCGATGGGACATTCACAAAAGCAGCAAGGGAATTTGAAGGGCCTATACTTCCTATAAGAAGTTTTGACAAGGGCAGTATAGGTTATTACTCTGACATAAGCCTAAACGAGATAGACTACGCGATAGAAAAACTGAAGGAAGGGGATTACTCGATAGAAAAGCTGGGAAACAAGATGGAACTCGAATACAAGAATAAGAGATACTATGTTGTAAACGAGGCAGTAATGACTAACGAGCGAGAGGAAGTAAGCTTTAAGATATATGAAACCTATAAGAAAAACAGGAAGGAGATATACCCTTTTGTTATGAGTGGGGATGGAGTATTAATGGCCAGCCTTGTAGGCTCGACCGCATACAACAAGTCGGCAGGAGGTCCTATAATAATGGATCCTGATGTCTTCTGCATAACCCCGATAAATGTAGACGGCCCATATAGGAGCCCTTTAATAGCAGGCCCAAAACGTCAGATAGAGATAGAAATAATCAAGTATAATGGCAGATTAAGGTATGATGGGATAGAAGTGGCAACCCTACATCCGGGAGACACATTCGCTGTAAAGCTATCAGAAAAAGAACTCAATGTCATCCGCTTTAAAAAATACCGCGAGGAATTCGGTGCAAAATTAGAAAGAATAATAAGAAGCCGAATGGTAAAGGAGTAAAAGAAAAACATATTGTGGATTTAGCACGAATTATCCTGACTATTTTTAAATCTGAAGCACTATTAATATCTCGGTAATGCCAAATGGAAAAAGTGCTAATTGAGACATACGGATGCACGCTCAATCATGCAGACAGCGACATGATCGAAGGAATTCTCTCCAAGAAGGAAATCCTAGTCGAACACGGCAAATATGACCAAGATCTAAAAAATGACTATGATTTTGTAATAATCAACACGTGCACTGTGAAGAAGGCCACCGAGCAGAAGATAATCGAGAGGCTAAAAAGCCTGAACCATCTCGGCAAAAGACTGGTCATAACAGGATGCATGGCAAGCGCGAATCCTGACCTCATAGAGAATGCTGTTCCTTCGGCAAGCATAATCTCTACCGGAAATACTTCCAAAGTATTCGATGCCCTAACTTCAATAAAAGAAAACGGGAGAGTACATTATGAAGGCAATAGCCATACTGACAAATCCCTGAATATACCTGATTTTGGATTGACAATTGCAAGAATACCTATAAGCGAAGGATGCCTAAGCTCCTGCTCTTTCTGTGAGACTAAATTTGCAAGAGGTCCTCTCAACAGCTTTTCAGAAAAACTCATACTCAAAGCAATAGACCTAAATGTAAGGAAAGGTTCGAAAGAGATTGAACTCACCTCCCAGGACATAGGCGCATATGGTGCAGACAGGGGCACAGACATAGCCGAGTTGTTGGAAAAAGCAAGCAAGATAAATGGAGATTTCATGATACGTGTAGGAATGCTTAATCCGGAGCATCTCCACAAATATCTTGACAGACTTCTTAATGCATACAAATCAGAAAAGGTCTATAAATTTATCCATCTTCCTGTGCAGTCAGGCAGCGATAAGATACTGCAGGCTATGGGCAGAAGATACACTGTCAAAGAATTTGAAGAATATATAAAAGCCATACGTTTAAAATTTCCTGAGATGTGCATAGCTACCGATGTTATAGTGGGATACCCAGGGGAGACAATTAACGACTTTAAGGCTACATTTAAACTGCTGGATAGGCTTAGGATAACCATAACTAACATATCCAAATTTGGGGCAAGGCCGCATGCAAATGCAGCAAAACTAAAACAAACCAAAGGAGATACAATAAAAGCAAGAAGCCTGAGCCTCTCAAGAACAGTCAAAAAAATGCAGCATGAAAATTTCTCTTCGTATCTGAATAAAAATGTAATGGTGCTATTAACAGAATCATCAGGAAAGTCAATCACGGGAAGAACTGCATCATACATTCCTGTCGCTGTCTTAGACGCTGAGAAGTCTGATCTCGGAAAATGGATAAATGTCAAGATAACCGGGAATTCCTATGCATGCATAATAGGCCAGAAAAGAGAGACCTGACATCTGCTTAAACCTTGGGAAGGCAAACTAACTTTGCATATCTCCGAATAGAATTACCGCCATCTGCCAAATCGGAAATTCCACATAAAAAATTTCAAACAGCAAAAGTAATTTAAAGAGAATTAACATATGCATAAAGTATGTATTCTGAAGTAGTAAAGAGAATGTTGGAAACTGCAGGCATCTTCCCGGGAGACAGGCTCAGACTCACTTCAGGAAAGAGAAAATTCGAAGGAATCCTAATGCCAAGGCCGGATTCTGGAGATCCTAATGTGCTCATAATAAAGCTTGACAACGGTTACAACATAGGTTTAAAACTATCTCTCGACTCAAAACTTGAAAAAATTGAAGATAAGGAAGGCCATTCAAAAACTATAAAAAATGAAAACGTAAGCCAACCTGCAAAGAAATTCAATCCTAACCTGAATAAGGTAGATCTAATCTATACTGGAGGGACAATAGGGAGCAAAGTTGATTATGCAACAGGAGGGGTATACATGCTGACCAAGCCTGAAGAACTTCTTGACAGCGTTCCTGAAATAGCAGGCATAGCAAATCTCAGACTCAACAATCTCATGAGCATAGCCAGCGAGGATATGTCTTATCTGGAATGGCAGAAGATAGCCAAGGCAGTTGCAGATTCTCTGAATGATGGTGCCAAAGGTGTTGTAATAACCCATGGCACAGACACAATGCATTACACATCAGCCGCTTTGAGCTTCATGCTTAAGGATCTGAGAGGGCCTGTTGTGATTGTAGGATCCCAGAGGAGTTCAGACAGGGGCTCAAGCGATGCCTTCATGAATATAGTTGCCGGTACAAGAGTTGCAGCCGAAAGTGACATTGCAGAGGTAAGCATATGCATGCACGCAACTACCTCGGACAGATATTGCAATGTGATCAGAGGCACAAAAGTCAGAAAAATGCATACTTCCAGAAGAGATGCCTTTCAGCCTATAAACAGCAGGCCGATAGCAAGCGTAAGCTACGAAGGAAAGATAACCTACATGGGAGATTATTCAAAAGTAGTGGGCAACGATGAAAAGACAAAGCTGATGACCGGATTTGAGCCAAAGGTTGCTCTCATAAAAGTCCATCCTAATTCAGATCCTGGAATACTTGAGTACTATTCAGGAAAAGGATACAAAGGAGTAATAATAGAAGGAACAGGATTGGGGCATGCTCCTGTGTCCACGCCTTATCCCGGATTCAACTGGCTTGGCCACATAGAATCTGCTGTTGATTCTGGTATGATTGTAGGGATGACATCACAATGCATAAACGGCAGGGTGAATGACAAGGTATACAGGAATCTTAGGCTGATCAAGAAAGCAGGAGGGCTGTTTTGTGAGGACATGATACCAGAAGTTGCATATGTAAAGCTCGGATGGCTTCTTGGAAATTATAAGAAAGATGAGGCAGAAACGCTCCTTTCACAAAACATAGCAGGGGAGATAAGCAGGAAGAGCGAGGCTGACTGGTTCGGTGAATAGATGAAAGAGAAGGATTACTACTCAAAATTGGGATTCAAATGTGGTCTTGAGATACACCAGAGGCTTGAGACAGAGACAAAATTATACTGCAACTGCAATACCAGCCTGACTAATGAAAACACAATAAAGACAATAGAGAGGAGGCAGAGGGCTGTTGCCGGAGAGCTGGGGTTTATTGACAGCTCTACAAAATTCGAAAGCCAGAAAGAAAGGAAATTCATATATCATGCATACAGGGAATCGACCTGCCTGGTAGATCTGGATGAAGAACCTCCAGGCAATCTCAACAACGATGCGCTTGAAACAGCAATGCTTATCTCCAAATCTTTTGATTGTTATATCCCAGATGAGATAGAGCCGATGCGCAAAAGCGTGGTTGACGGAAGCGATCCCAGCTCATTCCAGCGTACAATGCTCTGTGGGTATGAAGGCGAGATAGAGGTAGACGGAATGAAGATTCCAATACCTTCAGTATTCCTTGAAGAGGAATCAAGCTCAATACTGCACAACTCTGCAAGCGAGGTTGTATATGGTGTAGATAGACTGGGAATACCTCTGATAGAGGTGGATACTGATCCTGTCATACCCACCCCGCAGGATGCCAAAAAGATAGCGATGAAGATAGGCCTCCTCTTAAGGCTTACGAAAAAGGTCCAGAGAGGAATAGGCTCGATAAGGCAGGATGTCAACATATCAATAAGAAACGGAGCAAGGATAGAGATCAAGGGTTTCCAGGACATAGACTCAATGGATGAGATAATAGAGAATGAGGTTGAAAGGCAGAAGAAGCTCATAGAAATCTCCGAAGAGCTGAAAAAGCGCAATGCCTCAGTAGGAAAACCTGTAGACCTTACCAGAATATTCAAGCATACGGAAGCGAAGATTCTCTCAGATTACGTCTGGCAGGGTGGCTCTGTGCTCGGCGCTAAGCTGGAAGGCTTCAAAGGACTTATAGGCTTGGAGATAGGGCCCATGACAAGGCTAGGAAGCGAGATAAGCGAGTATGCAAAGACTGCAGAAGTGAAGGGCATAATCCACAGCGATGAAAATCTGGAAAACTACAAGATTTCAAAGATTGAGCTCGAGGGCATAAAGGATGCTTTAGCTCTTGGGGAAAATGATTCATTCGTTCTTGTTGCAGAGAGAAAGGAACGATGCGAAAAGGCTATAGAATTTGCATTGATGCGCGCCAAGATGGCAATAGACGGAGTGCCGGCAGAAACAAGAGCCGCAAACTCAAAGAACAAGACTACAAGATTCCTAAGGCCTATCCCCGGAGGTCTGAGAATGTATCCTGAAACCGATGCCCTTCCCGCAGAGACAAAGAAGATGGCTAAAAAACTCAATGATAAAAAAATAGATATAGAAGGGATAAGGAAAAAACTTGAGCATGAGATAAGGAACAAGCAGATTGCAGAGCAGATGCTCTGGTCAAAGGAGTTATCCGCATATGAAGAGATAATAGGCAGAATAGATGTGGAACCCATACTTGTAGCATCTGTGCTCTTGGAGAAGTTCAGGGAGCTCAGCCGCTCCGGAGTCAACGTAGACTCGATAAGCCTAGATTCCTTGGAGTACATCTTTTCAAACTATGTTAAGAAAAAGATAACAAAGCTAGGCATAGAGGAGATACTCAAGTCATCTCCAAAAGAGAGATGGGAAGTTGACCGAATAATAAAAGAGAGAAACCTCTTAAGGATGCACAAGGCAGAGCTAAAGCGTCTTGTGCTTCACCTTAAGGATAAGCCGCGCAACGAGATAATACGTGAGGTAATGTCCAAATACCGCCTTATAGTAGACGGCGAAGAACTGCAGGAAGCAATCAAAAACATGGGATCATGATGGACTACACTATACTCGGCGGGTCAATGCAGGCAGTATCAATCCACCTCAATGAAGGCGAAAAGATATATGCCGATTCGGGAAAGCTCGTGAGCAAGAGCGAAAAGATAAAGATGGAGCCGAGGCTTGTAGGAGGCCTAGTCAGCGCAATAGAGCGAAAAGTGACCGGAGCCACAGCAATGCTTACTGTCTTTACAGCAGAAACGGGAAGGTGTTCTGTCTCCCTTTCAGGAATAATGCCTGGCAAGATACGCGCCATAACCCTTGGAGAAGGAGAGGTCTTCGTATCTGAGGATTATGCATTTCTGGCAGCAACTGACAGCGTTAAATTTACCATGGAAACAATAGGCTTAGGCGCGGCGTTCTTTGGAGGAGCAGGCTTGATACTCCAGAAGTTTGTAGGGCCTGGTACTGTATTCTTGCATGTTGTCGGTGACATAGTCGAATATGACCTTGACGGCACTATCCCTCTGGAAGTAGACCCCGGACACATAGCAGGTTTTTCAGGAGGCCTGAGCTACAAAATAACATTTGTCGATAATATAAGGACTGCGATGTTTGGTGGGGTAGGCCTCTTTCTTGCAAAATTCAATGGAAAGGGGAAGGTAATTCTTCACAGCGTATCGCGCAGAAAACTATCCTCAGACATATACATCCAGGGATATGAGCAGACAAAAGGTGATTCTTCTGGGAAATAGCAAAAATAAAACTGCAAGCAGGAAAAAAATAGCATATAGGGGACCTATCTTCAATGTTGAAGAATGGAGGCTTCCCAATACAGGCACTAAATTTGCCAGGGTCGTAGGCCACGACGCTGTCGCTATTCTTCCCATTCTGGATGACGGACGTATAATAATAGAAAGACAGTATAGGCATCCGTTGGAAAGATATCTTTATGAGATACCTGCAGGCCACATAGACAAAGGAGAGACCCCAGTGCAAGCAGCCAGAAGAGAGCTGGAGGAAGAGACAGGTTACTATCCTAAAAAACTCAAACGCATGTTTGGGATATTCGAGGCTCCAGGAAGCTTCACCCAGTTTCTGCATGTTTTTCTTGCGGAAAACTTAGAGCAGAAGAAGATCTCAAGGGAAACCGATGAGGTCATAACCACCATAAAGGTTAGCCTTGAGAAAGCCCAGCATATGATAATGCATAATCAGATCTGCGATGCCAAAACAATAAGCAGCATATTATATTACTCCAGACTCAAATCCAAATAGTTTATATATTTTTCCTGAATAATCATTTATGTCAAACGGCCATAGGAAGAGTGAAACGCCCGAACCCATTCCGAACTCGGAAGCTAAGCCTCTTCACGATAAGAAATACTGCCCGATGGGTGGAAAAGCTTGTTGCTGTTTGGCATTTCTATTCAACTACATTTCAATCTGGATCTATTTCTTGTTTTCAACAGCATTTTATGGAATTCACTTCTTCCTATTAAACAGCGAATAAACTGAGGACTCGAATATGCCTCTGAACTCATTATCTGGAAGCATGTTCCTGTTTTCATCAAGAATTCTTTTTGCTTCGGCTCCATGCTTCATGGCAATAGAGTATGCATAATCAGCACTCTTATACTTCTCTATCATCTCTATCAAGAAATCTATATCTTCATTGGTCTTGGAATTCTTGCTCTTTGCAAATATCTTATCGATTCTCCTTTTTTCTGCTGCTGATGCTTCCTTGTAGGCATGGAGTGCAATCAATGTAAGTTTGCCTTCATATAAATCTCCATATTTTTTCTTGCCGAAGGATTTTTCATCTGCTGTAAAATCCAGCACATCATCCATTATCTGGAACGCGTTTCCTGCCTCTATCCCTATTTTTTTGAAAAGATCAAGGATCTTCTGATCTGCTCCTGCTACAGTGGCCCCCAGCTGCATAGGTCCGTATACGCTATAGCAGCTTGTCTTTCTCTCCACTATTCCATAATACATCTTCTCGTCTGCTTTTCCTATTTCCTTTATCCTCTTTGCAAAATCTATATCAAGGTATTGGCCTTCAACTGTAGCCGTAAGAATTTTGCTAAACATGTCAAATAGACTAAGCCCCTTTTTAATTCCGTACTCTTCAAGATAATCCCTAAGCATCTGCCACATCAATAAATGTGCGCCGTCTCCTGCGTTTATTGCATGCTCGCAGCCGTAAATTTTATGCAGGGCCGGTTTTCCTCTTCTCATCTCTGAGTCATCTTCAATGTCATCATGTATCAGTATCCAATCTTCAGAAAGTTGCATTGCGGCAGCGGGAATGATAAGCTCATCACTCTTCGCACCGAGCATCTGTCCTGTAATCATAAGCAATCCTGGCCTTACATATTTGCCCTGGCGTTCTGAGTAATCCCTGATTATTTCGGAATAGCCAGGAGGTCCTTCTCCTCTAAAGTACTCAAAGATCTTCAGGCGTATCTGCTCCCTATGCCTGCTTATGTACTCACTGAAATCCATGTATTGAAACCTAAAATATCTCAAACCTATATAATAATAAGCATTTTGAGGTATCACGTCAAACAACATTAAACTCTGCAGGCCACCAACATCTGCGGAGCCATAACTATTACTTGCATCTAACTGACATGTGAAGAGATAATCGAAATATGCAAGCGCCGGGATTTGAACCCGGGTTTTTGACTCTCATCCTTTGCGTTGCATAAACAACGCGAGAGTAAAGCTGGAAGGCCAAAGTCCTAACCAGGCTAGACTACGCTTGCCTGCCTTAACAATATCTCCAATAATATATAAATCCATTCCTAGAATCGTATTTCTGTGCATATAAACAGAATCCTGCATCTGTAATTCGCTTCAATGCGTGCTTTAATCTGGAAAAAGCTTGTAGTATATATGTCAATCGGATTAACAACCTATTTAAATGTTATCTGAGAAATATATTGGCTGTGTCCCGTGATTTATTCTGGGAGACGGCTATGATATTGTAGAGCATTAGGTGTTCATTCGCCTTTTCTACAATAATGAAAATTCCTATTTGGAATTGGATGTAGTCTTGAGAATTAAGATAGCTCGCAACGCAATTGCAAATAAAAATACAAAACCAAAAAGTCGACTCTAGTCGATGCTGCTAGAGGACACTGCTATCAGATTTCGACAGCCATGCAAGTCTACACATGAACTTCATGTGTGGCGTACGGCTCAGTAACGCGTGGTCAAT
>JAKBRL010000016.1 GCA_021845465.1 Microcaldota archaeon | reverse complement strand
AGCCTGTTAATCGCCATATAGACCATATATCTATTAAAAAGAAAAATTAATAAGCATGCTGAAAGCTTTATAAATAAGCAAGCGACTAATACTTCTACATATGCCAGGGTGGCAGAATCTGGTAACGCGCTGGTCTTGAGATTTAAATCATCAAGAGCTGATTAGTGATGCAAACAAGCCAACCAGTGCCCTTCGGGGCTTTAGGGTTCGAATCCCTACCCTGGCGATTTCCCAATTCATCGACAAAGTAGATTCGAAAATATTGAATCTAACAAGCAGAACTTTAGTAAACAAAAAGTAAACAGGTGCGAATACTTTATTTTCAATAGGTTTCTTTCATAAAAACAATAATTTAACTGGAGTAGACAACAGTGCCCTTCGGGGCTTTAGGGTTCGAATCCCTCCATTGGTGTATATTATAGAGTTAAATACTCATTACTATTTTGTAGTTTAATTACAAATAAATACTAACTAATGAAGAGGTCTACCATTTACTGTTTAAATTTGACAGATAAGAAAACAGGTCAAGGCAGGCATCAATACTAAACATATATAATTTTATTCAAATAATCTAAATTATAATTTGAAGTAAAAGATGGAAAAAGTAAACAATATTTTATCCAATTATCAAAATAAATTAAAGTGTATGGATTATGTATGCAAAATTTTTCATAAAACATTCTCCCTTATTCAATATAATTTCAAAATAGGCATAAGATACTTATGGATAACTGTAGGAGAAATTATTGCACGAAACAACAAATATGAAGAATATGAACCTGCAACATCAGAGATGTTAAGAAGTATTCTAGAAAAAGGTGATTTTTTTATTGATATCGGTGCGAATATTGGCCATTTCACAAAACTAGCATCTGAAATTGTAGGAGAAAATGGGAAAGTATATTCATTCGAACCGACACCAGATACATTTACTGTCTTGCAAAAAGAAACGTTAAATAAAAAAAATATAACTCTATTCAATTACGCTTTGGGCGCATCAGAAGAATCAAAGACCTTCTTTACTGATGGGATCTCAGGAGGCAATTCTCTGATACCTGCAAAATCCTTAAAAACTAAACATAAATTAAATACGATTACTCTAGATTCTCTATTTCAAAAGCCGTATCCTACTTTGAAATTGGTAAAAATAGATGTGGAAGGCTATGAAAAAGAAGTTATAAAAGGCGGAAGTAATCTAATAAAAAACCAGAAGCCGAAGATAATTTTTGAGGTCCAGATGGATATTTTATATAGAAAAAATTGTAAATACAATGAAGTATTTGACGAATTAAATTCTTTAGGATACAATTCTTTTACTGAACTTGAAACTGGAAGAAAGATAAACAGATTTGATGAAATGAGTCATTTCCAGAGAAATATCTTGGCAGAAGTAAAATAATTTCAATAATAATCCAATATCTATTCCTTTCCATTCCTCCTCCATGTATAATCTGAATTAACTTCTTTATGCATTTTATCGAACTCATCAAAGAATAACTTCTTAGGCATGAGAACCCTAATCAGGACAATACACCCAAAAAGCCGATTAAAAAGTAATATATACCTTCTAATCATAGATGAAATATGCAGTTCAAATTAAGTGGGGAAGTTATAGTAAGTGCACCGATAGTCAAAGTAAGTGCCTTAATAAACGATCCTAGTCAAGTCTCTTCTTGTATACCTGACTCCAGGGACTTCAGAAAAACAGACGAAAAAAGCTTCTCTGTAACTACAGACCTCTCACTCGGGGCAGTCAGCGGCTCATTAGCCATTCGTGTGGAAATAGAAAAACAAGATCAAGAAAATGTAAAATATACTATAACCGGGTCTGGATTAGGAAGCAGAGCTAAGATAATCCTTAAGACAAGTTTGTCTGTAAAAGAAGACAAAACTGGGATATCATGGGAAGCAGATGCCGAGTTCAGGGGCATAGTCAGCGGAATAGGCTCACAGATAATAAAGAATGTCACCAACGAAAAGGTAAATGGCATAATAGCAAATATGAAAGAAAAGCTTGAGGCAGGATAAAATGGAAGAGTTATTTAGCAAATCTGTAGAGGAATTAAATTTATTCTGCAAATTCACCGAAGACGAGATGAAGATTCTTGAAAATGCAGACCAGGCAGCAGAAGAGATGGCAATGCTCGAATACGAGCATTACCTAAAGCATGAATTTAACCATGAAGCTACCGAGATAGCTGCAAAATACGGATTGTTAGGAATCCCTATAAAAAAAGAGTACGGTGGCTCAGGTTTCAAACCTATAATATCTACTCTAGCCAAGGAACGGCTAGGCCAATTAGGGATGGGTTTCTCAAGTTTCTTCAATGTACAGGTGTTTCTCTGTGCACAGACAATACAGCGCTGGGGCAGTGAAGAACAGAAGAAAAAATACCTACCGCAAGCAGTCAAAAAAGATAAAATCTTCGCATTCGGCCTAACAGAGCCAGAAGCAGGAAGCGATCCCTCTTCATTAAAGACAGAATACGAGAAGAAAGGCGACAAGTACATACTAAACGGAACCAAGTATCTGATCTCAAACGGCACAATTGCAGATTACCTGATAATCTTTGCAAGATCCAAAGAAAGAGGTGTTGGCAACGGACGTAATATAAGCGCATTCATTGCAGACACAAAAAGCAGCGGGATTGAACGTACTGCTTTAAGAGAGAAGATAGGCCTCTTTACATCAGATACAGGAATGATCGACCTAAATAATGTAGAAATAGGCGAAGAATGTGAAATAGGAGAGCCAGGGAAAGGCCTGAATATTGCTTATTCCGCACTGCTTAATGCCAGGCTAGGCGTTGCATCAGGATGCGTAGGCGTAATAGAAGCGGCATTAAACGCTGTTATAAACAGGTCAAGAGAGAGAACTCAATTCGGAAAGCCCATAGGCAGACACCAGCTTATCCAACAACATATCTCTGCAATAAGGCAGAATCTTGAGATGGCCAGATGGCCTACGTATTTTGCAGCAATAAGAAAAGGAGAATACGAAGAAAATCCAAATAATAAAGACCTTCTAAAGGAAATTGACCTCAGAGTCTCCCTTGCAAAACGCATCTCATCAAGGCTTGCGTTCGAGTCTGCAGACCGCGCAGTCCAAGTCTTCGGAGGCTTCGGCTACTCCCTGCTCTCCCCTGTAGGGCAGTTATTCTGCGACAGCAGAGTAACAAGAATATACGAAGGCACCGACGAAATTCAGGATCTCAAAATCGCATCAAGCCTTCTAGGAAAGGATTTCGAGGCATATGCATAAGTGATGAAATGAAAGTTATCAAATTCAATAGAAAGAGCCCAAAAATAAGCAACAGTACTTTCATAGCTGAGAATGCAACCATTATAGGCGATGTGGATATAGGAAGCAACTCCAGCATATGGTTCGGCGCAGTCTTAAGGGGCGACATGCATTATATAAAAATCGGGAAGAACGTGAGTGTACAGGACAATTCAGTGATGCATGGAACTGCAGACAAATACCCTACAATAGTCGGTGACAATGTATCCATAGGCCATAATGCCATAATACACGGCTGTGTAATCGGCAATAACTGCCTTGTTGGAATGGGAAGCATAATACTCGAAGGAGCCGAAATAGGGGATTGGTGCATAATCGGCGCAGGTGCAGTAATCACTGAAAAAGCAAAGATCCCTTCAAACTCCATAGTCCTCGGAATTCCAGGAAAAGTAGTTGGAAAAATATCCGAAAGGCATAAGAGAAGGATAAGCAAAAACTGGAAAGATTACGTAGCACTCAAGGATAGGTACCTGGAAGCACAAAAAAAAGAGAGCGTAGGAGTTGTCTAGATGGAAGAAACATTTCAACAGAGCATAACCGATCTAAAGCAATTTCACGAATTCACCGAAGACGAGATGAAGATTCTTGAAAATGCAGACAAGGCAGCAGAAGAGATGGCAATGCCAGAGTACGAACATTATCTAAAGCACGAATTAAGCGGAGAATCCATTGAAATAGCTAAAAAGTACAATCTATTCGGAATTCCTATAAAAAAAGAGTACGGCGGACAGGACGCAAGTCCATTAACATTAGCATTAGTGCAAGAGAGGCTAAGCCGGAATGGGCTTGGATTCTCCACTTTATATGATGTCCAAATATTCATATGCGGACTGGCAATACAACGCTGGGGCAGTGAAGAGCAAAAGAAAGAGTATCTAAAAGAGATTGCAAATGGAAATAAAATCTTCGCATTCGGCCTAACAGAGCCAGAAGCAGGAAGCGATCCATCTTCAATGCATACGAATTACATTAAAAAAGGCAGCAAATTCATATTAAATGGAACCAAGTATCTGATCTCAAACGGATCTATAGCAGACTTTATAATACTCTTCGCAACATCAGCAGAAGAGAAAGGCAACATAACTGCATTTATAGTAGATACAAAAAGTGAAGGATTCGAGGTAACCATGCACCTGAAAGAGAAGATAGGCCTCTTCACCTCAGATACCGCAATGCTGGAATTCAACAATATCGAAGTCTCCGAAGAAAACATATTGGGTAATTTTGGCAAAGGCCTTCATGTAGGATATTCATCGCTAATCAATGGCAGATTGGGCATAGGCTCGGCAAGTCTAGGCCTGATAAGCGGTGCATTAAACGCTGTTATAAACAGGTCAAGAGAGAGAACCCAATTCGGAAAGCCAATAGGCAGACACCAACTTATCCAACAACATATCTCTGCAATAAGGCAGAATCTTGAGATGGCAAGATGGCCTGTATATACCGCGGCCTTGAAAAAGGAAGCATACGACAAAAATCCCAGCGATAAAAAATTAATCGCAGAAATGGATCTGCATTCGGCCCTTGCAAAACGCATCTCATCAAGGCTTGCGTTCGAGTCTGCAGACCGCGCAGTCCAAGTCTTCGGAGGCTTCGGCTACTCCCTTCTCTCCCCTGTAGGGCAGTTATTCTGCGACAGCAGAGTAACAAGAATATATGAAGGCACCGACGAAATTCAGGATCTCAAAATCGCATCAAGCCTTCTAGGAAAGGATTTCGAGGCATACAAATGAACCAAAATATAATATACAAAGAAGGAACCATTTCAGAGATAACGCTAAATAGGCCGAACAAGCTGAACTCACTTGACAGAGATACCATCAATGAGCTAAAACAGGCGTTAAATAAGATTTCAGAAAATCAAAACTGCAAATGCGCAATAATAAAAGGCGTTGGTACTCGGGCATTTTCTGCAGGAGCGGATCTTGAATATCTATATAGTCTGGAAAACAAAAAAGACGCAGGAGAATTTTACGATCTCATCTACTCAGCATTTCACCAGATAGAGCTGATCGAAAAGCCATTCATAGCGGCTATACATGGATACTGTCTAGGCGGAGGAAACGAGCTTGCAATAGCCTGCGATATAAGAATAGCCTCCTACGATTCAGTATTCGGCCAGCCAGAAACTACTTTCGGAATAGTGCCAGGCGGAGGCGCACAGCATAAACTTCCCATAATAGTAGGAAGGGAGAAGGCCGAAGAGCTAATATCGACTGGCAAGACTTTCAGTGCAGAGGAAGCATTGAAAATCGGTCTTGTAAGCCTACTTGTAGGCAATCAAGATCTAGATTCGGAGGCAACCAGGCTGGCTTCAGAGATAATGGAAAACGGGTATACTGCAGCTATAGAAAGAAAAAGAAGCATAACTAGAAGCATAGTATTCGATTACGAAAAAGAAAAGAAGGAATTTGTGGAGCATCTTATCAGCGAAAAAGGAAAGAATGGGATAAATGCCTTTCTCAGGCATAGAAAACAGGAAAACAGAGAGAAATAGGTGTTTGAATGGAAGAGGCATATATTGTTGACATAGTCAGAAGCCCCATAGGGAAATTCATGGGCTCACTTTCAGAATTCTCAGCTGTACAGATCGGCAGAGAAGTTGCAAAAGGATTATTGGCAAGAAACAACATAAAGAAGGAAACCATCGAAGAGGCAATTGTTGGAAATGTCTTATCTGCAGGATTGGGCCAGAATCCCGCAAAACAGGTTGCAATGTATGCAGGTCTCAATCCTGAAATATCTACCCTGAATGTAAACAAAGTCTGCGCATCAGGGCTAAAAGCCATCTCCATTGCAGCAGAAGGCATAAAAACTGGAAATCTTGAAATTGTAATTGCAGGCGGAATGGAAAGCATGACAAACGCTGCACATACTGTAAGAGGAGCCAGAAGACTTAAAAAACTTGGAAATTCAAGCATCAAGGAATACTATGATTATATCAACAGCATTGGAGAAGACTCAGGCAAAGCGATGATGGTTGACGAGTTGCTCCATGCCGGTTTGTGGGATTGCTATGCCGACCTGCATATGGGTTCACTGGCAGAAAAGATAGGGGTGGAAGATAGCATAAGCAGGGAAGACCAGGATAAGTTTGCTTTCGAAAGCCATAGAAAGGCAGCCATGGCAACCGCTTCAGGCAAATTCAAGGATGAAATAATACCGATAAAGCTGAGTGATGGCAGAATCTACGCAGAAGACGAAGGGATAAGAAAAGACACAAGCATGGAAAAACTTGCACAGCTAAAGCCTGCCTTTGAAAAAAACGGAACGGTCACCGCAGGAAACGCGTCACAAATAAGTGATGGTGCATCATTCGCACTCATCATGTCCGGCAGCAAGGTAAAAGAGCTAGGCGTAAAACCATTGGCTAAAATCGAATCCAACGCAAGTTCAGGTATAGATCCAAGCTGGTACGGCTACGCACCAATAACTGCCATGAACAAGGCCCTAAACAAATCAGGACATCTTCTGGGAGATATGGATCTTGTAGAAATAAACGAGGCATTCTGCGTGCAAGTTCTCGGAGTCGTAAAAAGAATGAATATTGATACAAACAAACTCAATGTTAACGGAGGAGCAACGGCATTGGGTCATCCGCTCGGTGCCTCAGGCGCAATGATACTTGCAACCTTAATCTACTCCCTAAAAGACAGGAAAAAGGATCTGGGAATAGCCTCGCTCTGCCACGGCGGCGGAGGCGCAGAGGCCATGGTCGTCAGCAGAGTTGAATAATATGGCAGATGAAATAAGCGTAATAGGCCCAGGGCACATGGGCACCGGAATAACACAGGTATTCCTGCAGGTTGGTTATAAAGTCATACTTGTAGGCAGAAACAAAGAATCCCTTGATAAAGGGGCAGAAAGGCTAAGAACAAGCATGAGCAAAGCGATAAAAAAAGGCAGCCTGAATGAAAGAGAGGCAGAACATATGCTAAATAATCTTCATCTCTCATCTGATTATCACGACATTGAGAACTCGATACTGGTAATGGAGGCAGTATCTGAAAATCTCGATATAAAAACCGACGTTTTAAAAAACGCAGAGGCATATGTTGGCAACAATTCAATAATAGCTACGAATACCTCTTCAATTCCCATACATAAACTTGGAAACGGACTTAAGAACAGAAAAAGATTTCTCGGAATGCATTTTTTCAATCCGGTTCCAGTAATGAAGCCCATCGAGCTGATAGTAAGTGATGAGACATCCGAACAGGCAATATCAGATGCAAAAAAGATTATAGACAAACTAGGAAAAACTGCGGTAATGGTAAATGATTATCCCGGATTCATAGCAAACAGAATACTAATGCCATTCATAAATGAGGCAATCATAGCGCTTGAAAAAGGAGCCGCAGACAAAGAAGGCATAGATACTATCGCAAAACTGGGATTCAATCACCCTATGGGCCCGCTGGAGCTTGCTGACTTCATAGGCCTTGATGTATGCAAGGATATAATGGATTCCATATATGCCGAAACAGGCAATCCAAAATTCATACCTTCGGATATGCTTGCAAGTTTAGTAAAAGAAGGCAAGCTTGGCAGAAAATCAGGTGAAGGGTTCTACACATATGAAAAATAAACGCAGCAGGTAAAACAAATGGCGTTTATTCGGAAATCTTTACAATTCTCTCCAAGAGCGTAGGCAGTTGGGTAACATCATCACTCTCTGTAAAATGTCCCCTATTTCTCTCAAGTATCACTTCCGCTCCGATCATCCTGCCGAATTCCAATGACTCTTTTTCGGTTACACACCTGTCATTGTCCGAATAGAAGACAAAAAAGTCCCGAGAATGATCCTTGGCCCGTTTCCACCAAACCCAGTCATTTAACCACTCCTTAAGGTCTGGCGTTTTTTCAATGCAGTTCTTTTTTGCTTTAGTCCAAGGCGCAACCATAAACACAGCACCTATCCTGCTTCCTTCCTTTAATGTTGAAAGATATCTCAATACTACAAGAGATCCAAATCCATGCCCTACTATATATGTATCCATATCTGGCTCTCCAATCAGATTATAGATAACACTCACCCATTCATCAATAGATGCCGAATCAAATTCAGGCATATCTGGCGAGATAACCTCAAATCCTTTTTTAGAAAGTTCTTCTCCGAGCCAAGGTATCCAATCGCTTGTGGAGTCTCCCTTTGCCCTGTGTATAAGAATCGCTCTCTTCATAACACTCCTAACCCTTATTCATTTCATCATGCTTCTCCCAAGTCTGAGTAGTAGATTTTCTTCTTCTGGGCATATAGATATATTCATGCCCCCAAGGATCTTTCATCTTCATCCTGTATGGCCTTGCTTTAGTATATTTGGAAAGGGCAAACTCATCTTTGGTAGGTTCTTCATCAAGCATAGGTCCCTGTCTTGGCGCATATTTTGGCTCTTTCACAGTCTTGACTATGGTTATGCAGGAGACGGGGCACTCAGTCGGGCATATCATGCATCCTGTGCATTTCGAAACCTGGATCGGATACTCTGTCATATATTCAGTATCTGTATTGTCTCTGTCTGTATTTTCTACCCTAGGATGCCTAGGTCTTGTGAAATCAAGCGCATTTACGGGGCACGAGTCCCCACATATGCCGCATTGTATGCATGTATTGTCATCAAAGGTAAATTTGAATGCCATGCACTCTACTTCTTTTGCGCAGGCGAAGGAACATCTGCCTGTTTCACTATCGGATTTGCCTTAGGCTCTATCTCCCTCTTGAATACTCCTCCGTTAAAAGAGTAGATTATGGCAACCAGACCGCATATTCCGAGTATCGTGATAGATACATAGAATGTGTATATTGAAAGCGTGGGATTATTCATGGAATTGAAATATTTGTAAGCAAAACCCCATATATTTCCTGTGTTTGTAGCCACCGTAGGTGGAAGTTTTGCCAATTGCACTGCGCTTTCGGTAACGAAGACTATACCTCCAAGATACAGGAGCGATCCTATTATTACGAATATCGAGACAAGGCTATTGTAAAATGAATTGTCTTCAGTGTCAACAACCAGCATGAGTACAAGAGCAACTGCAAAGAAATCAATAGCCAGAGGAGCAAAGGGCATAGCTATAGGGAAGTCCTGATATATTCCAGGCCAGAAGAGCATCAAACCCATGAATACAACCAGAAATATGCTTGCATCTCTAAGTATTACATAAATAAGCCACCAGATATCAGCAGCAAGCCTGAGGGTAAACTTTCTAAGTACCCTTATGAAATACCTTCTTGCAATCTGTATTGAAAGTGCAAGGACAGTCAGCATTGTAAGCAGCACAATTACTGTATTTTCCGTATATGTAGCCCCGGCAGTAACATAATTATTGATGACCGTACTGCTGTTAGTCACTGTCTGCAATAAAAACTCTATCAAACTATTACCTAGGCAGAGTAGGAAAGAAAAGCTTTTATTAATTACCACAAAGGATGCCTTATCGGGCAACTCTACCCACATCATCAAAAGTATGCTTTTTATAATAGATTAACAAAAAAACAATTATGAAAGCCGAAACAGAATCATGCGCAACCCTAAATCTTCTGCATATACTGGGGAAGAGATGGTCTATCCCTGTAGTAGAGAGTATAAGTGGTGCAGGTGGCAGTACATCCTTTAACGAAATACTGCTCTCGTTGAAAGAGATAACACCAAGAGGCCTGAGTGCGATACTCAGGGATTTTTCCAATGCGGGTATAGTGAAAAAATCAGAATATAAAAAAAACGGAGTAACACATATTAAATACACGCTCACGAAAAACGGTCTTGGACTTGAGAAGATCATAAAGGATCTGAAATCATTCGGAACAAAGGCATATGGGACAAGCCCACTCTGCACCGAACGTAAGTGTGCAGAATGCTATCTATTCCTGCAGCACAATCCCGAAAAAGCAGAATTACCGAGTAAAAACTAGAAATTCAGCTATACTTAAGTATACTTTTACCTTTTTATTTAAATCCTATTTTGGATATACTTGATTTTCCAGCGGTCCGTGGCGGAAATATAAATAGCAATATGTAGTATTCAAATAGCTTCAAAACACTACCTGTTGTGGTTATATGGCCAATTTTGTAATAAAAAGAGACGGATCAGTGGTTCCCTTCCAGCCTGAGAAAATAAAAGATGCAATACAGAAAGCTATGCTTGCTGTGAATTTTAAAGGTTCGGAAAACGAAGCGGCGAGACTCACTTCAGAAGTTTCAGACAAGATAGACCAGTATTATAAAAGCACGCCTTCCGTAGAGCAGATTCAGGACATTGTAGAGATTACCTTAATAGAAAACAACTACCCCGAACTTGCAAAATCCTATATCCTATACAGGCAACAGCACAAGGAAATAAGGCAGCTTTCATCACTGGTTAAAGACATAGAGACTGTTGAAGATTACATATACAAAAAAGACTGGGCAGTAAAAGAAAACGCAAACATGGATTACTCGCTGCAGGGCCTGAACAACTATGTTACTTCTAAGATAGTTTCCGCATACTGGCTTAACCGCATATATCCCGAAAAGCTAAGAATGATGCATCAAAGCGGAGATCTGCATATACACCAATTGAATGTCCTGGGTCCATACTGTGTCGGCTGGGATCTTAAAGACCTGCTGATACGAGGCTTCGGTGGAGCGAGGGGCAAGGTTGAATCAAAACCTGCAAGACATTTCAGAACAGCCTTAATGCAAATAGTCAATTTCTTCTACACTCTTCAAGGAGAAAGCGCAGGCGCCCAGGCTTTTTCAAATTTTGATACATATCTCGCGCCATTCATCAAATACGATGGTCTAAACTACAACCAAGTGCTGCAGGGAATGCAGGAGTTTCTATTCAATATGAATGTTCCCACACGAGTCGGCTTTCAGACCCCCTTTACAAATCTGACCCTTGACCTCAAAGTACCGGATTATCTCAAGAGCGAAGGTGTCATAATAGGAGGCAAGATAACTGAGAACACGTACTCGGAATTTCAGAATGAAATGGATATGATCAATAGAGCATTCGCAGAAGTAATGACTGAAGGAGATGCGGTGGGCAGGGTATTTACTTTTCCAATACCCACATACAACATAACCAAGGATTTCGACTGGGAAAACGAGAGATATAATTCAATATGGGAGATGACAAGGAAGTATGGCATACCATACTTCTCAAATTTCATAAACAGCGATATGCGCCCCGAAGATGCAAGGAGCATGTGCTGCAGACTAAGGCTTGACACACGAGAATTAAAGAAGAGAGGCGGCGGCCTTTTCGGAGCCAACCCTCTAACAGGATCAATAGGTGTCTTTACCATAAACCTTCCTAGAATAGGCTATCTGGCAAAGGATGAGAAAGGGTTTTTCGAGCGCCTTAATGAAATAATGGATGTATCAAAAGAAGGTCTTGAAGTGAAGAGGAAGACACTTGAGAACTTCACCGAAATGAACCTATATCCATATTCTAAGCATTATCTCAGCGGAATAAAGTCAGCATACGGAGAATACTGGAAAAACCATTTCGCAACAATAGGCATAGTAGGGATGAATGAAGCATGCATGAACCTCCTCGGAAAGGAAAACGGCATAGCCAGCAGCGAAGGAAGAAAGTTCGCATTGAAAACACTAGACTTCATGAGAGATGTTCTTGAGGATTATCAGATTGAGACTAACCACATCTACAACCTGGAGGCGACTCCTGCAGAAAGCACAGCTTATTCCCTCGCCTTAAAGGATAAAAAAGCCTTCAAAGATATAATCGTCGCAAACGAAGATTCATTCAGAAATGGCGCAGCTCCATACTATACAAATTCCTCACATCTTCCTGTAGGTCATACTGATGATGTATTTGAGGTATTGAAACATCAGGACGAAATACAATCAAAGTACACTGGTGGAACAGTTATACATACTTTCCTGGGCGAAGCTATGCCTTCTGTGGATTCCACAAAAGCTTTAGTAAGAAAGATTGCTGAGAATTTTAAGCTGCCTTACTATACCATAACTCCGACATTCAGTGTATGCCCAAAACATGGCCATATATACGGTTCACACGAGTACTGCCCAAAATGCGATGAACTTATACTTAAAAAGGTGGAAAAATGAAATACGAAAAACAGATCGAGATAGATGTAAATGAAAAGACGATACTTGAAATGCATGCATCCGAAAGGACAAAGTGTGAGGTATACTCCAGAATCGTGGGTTATCTAAGGCCAGTATCCCAATGGAACCAGGGAAAGAAAGAAGAGTTTTCGGATAGAAAGACCTACGACAAAGCAAGAGAGCAGAAAGCCTGATAGCATGGTCGAGATAGGGGGTTTTCAGAGGATCAGTCTGATTGACTATCCTGGGAAGATAACCTCCATCATCTTTCTTACCGGATGCAACATGTACTGTCCATTCTGTCATAACGGCAGTCTTGTCAAAAGAGATTACAGTTCTTTGCACATATATGAGGAGGAAGAAATTCTAGGAAAGCTAAACGAATCCAAGAATTTTATAGAAGCTGTAACTATAACCGGCGGCGAGCCCACCCTGCAAAAAGATCTTGAAATATTTCTCGGGAAAATAAAGAAAATAGGCCTCTCCGTAAAGTTAGATACAAATGGGCTAAATCCTTACAAAGTAGAAGACATAATAAAAAACGGTCTTGTAAATTATATTGCCATGGACATCAAAACAAGTCTTGACAATTCAAAATATGCAGAAGCTACCGGATTAAAAGGCACATCGGTAGTATCAAACATAATAAAGAGCATAAACCTAATAATAAACTCAGGGATAACACACGAATTCAGGACAACTGTTGTTCCTGGATTGGTCTCCCCTTCTGACCTGATAAGCATTTCAATGGCCATAAAAGGCGCAGATTCCTATTATCTGCAGCAATTCAATTCAGAAAAAACTCTGGACCGTAAACTCTCTTTAGTAAAACCATATTCAAAAAATATTCTAGATAAGACATGCCTAGAGATAAACGGGCTAGGCTATGTTGGCCGTTGTGAAGTAAGAGCCTAAACCGCTAAGCGATCTTACAATTAAAGATAAAAATCCATCCTTTTAAATATGTCTATGGAAAGCTGGATGGCAATTATACTCGTGGTAGTAATCTTTGGCGCCGTAATAGGCCTTACTCTATATCTCAAGTCTTCATCAGGCAAAGCTCCAAGCAAGGCAATACTGCCTAAAAATCAGACAGCGACAGGCAGAAATGCAATTACCTCACCAAAAAGTGAGAGCGCAAATATTCCCTTGCCAAGCCTCCCTGCAAACAGAACGGTGAAAACTAATAATACTTACTGCATACCACAAAATACCTCTTACGTATGGGTAGGCAACGGAAATTTCAGCACAGGTACATATTATGCATGGTCTACGAGTGGGACAGGCTTTGGAACCGGGCCGTTAAACCTATCCGAGGCAAATTACAATGGGCTATATTATGGCAATCCTTGGAGTGGCTACTACGGTAATTTTGCCGCAACTACTTATTCACAATCGCATCCGATTCTTCCAGGGATTCTCTCTTCAAATTTTGTAGTTGTGGAACCGTATTTAAACTTCCAGATAACATCCCCAGGAAGCAAAAATCTCTATGTAGAGATACTATATAATGGAAATAAATTGCTTGTAAATCATTATAACACAACATCGGCACCAGGCGCAAACACGCTTGGAATATTCACATTTGCAAGCATAAACCTTACCGGAATGCTATGCAAGAGCGTAACACTTCGCATAGTATCTAATGTCTCCCAGACTTCCTCATCACAGCAGAATCAATTCATTGCTGTCGGAAATTTCTTCATGAGCAAATCTCCCTATTATACCTATGGTGTGACAGTTAATGGAAATGTCATAGGCGAAGATATATGACATGTCAATATTCTGTTCACTGAACACGGAAATGGGAAGCCAACCATGCCACAAAATCCTGGTGCTAATATAAATCTATATAAACTTCTATTTATCTAATCCCTATGTGCATTTGATGAAGGCTCAATTCTGGTCATTTGATCTTGTATTCGCTATAATAATATTTGTCCTAGCAATGGTCATTATGACCTACATATGGATAAATATAAACAACGAGTTCTCATTGGCATACAGTTCAAACATACAGCATATGCAATCACAGCTTGTAGAGACCGGGGCACAATTAATGTCAACAGGCTACCCTCCAAACTGGGAGTACACATCAAGTGTCACAAATACTCTGGAATGGGCAAACATAAGCATAGGCTTAGGAAATGGGACTGCCGATGGCCTCTCATATAACAAAATGACTGCGCTAAGGATTCTTTCCGAATATGACTATCAGGAGACAAAGCCTCCGCTTGGTCTGGCCTATGACTACTACATAACAATAACCGGAGAAGGCATCAACTACGAAGCTGGCATGAATCCTTCAACGGAGAACATAACTTCAGTACAAGTGGAAAAATTCCCGGCGGTACTAAACGGAAGGCCTGTTACCGTCCAACTAGAAATATGGTCAAACAGTACTCTAGGCATAGAGTAAATCGATCTCCTTCCAATCCAAATGTCAAAGTTTCAGACACCTGTTCCTGTAGCTGCAAACATGGTAGCTATTATTATTGAAACAACATAGAAGACTGCAATGCCTACTATAAGAAAAACCGGCAGGTATTTAATGCCTCTAAGTACTGAACCGTTCGATATTACCGAGACTATTAAAGCTCCTAAAGAAGATATCATTACCACTGCAACTATTGAAAAGTTGTAATACTGGCTGACTGTGATCTTAGGCGGGCTCGGTCTTATGAATGATATTCCTGTAGAAGGAAGACCATTGGGATTGCTTTGCAGTATTCCCGCCCAGACTCCATCCGTAACTGCAATCATCTTATTTGTAAGGGCATAAAGTGCAGGAGCGCCTATCAATACTGCAAACGTAATAAATATGGTATAAAGGAAGAGCTGTCCGGATATCTCCTTCTGTATTATTGCCTGATTTCTAAGGTCTTTTGCCATCTGCTTGAGGAGGTCGTTCATGCTCCCTCCATATCTTATAGATTCATTTATCATGCGCATCATGTGCTGCAGCTGCCTTGACCTGTATCTCTTTCCAAGCATTATCAAAGCATTCTGCATTGTTTCTCCTGAATATATCTGCTTATCCATGTTTTTTATGTCATCAGAGAAGAATTTAAACTCGGGCCTGGCAGCAGAAACCATGGCATTGTCGAGTGAAATTCCACTCCTCAGGTTCGCAGCTGTAAGCTGTATGTAATCTGGGAGAATATCCTCTACGAATGTTTTTCTTTTGTCTATCACAAATTCAAGATACGCGTATATTGAGACAACAACCAGTGCACCGGCTCCAATACCTATAAGCACTGATAGGATTATACTGTATTTAAGTATCAAGAAAGGCACAAGTGTACCTACTAAAAGCATGGCCACTGCCCCCAATATTGCCATCTCTATGAGCTTGTTCACGCTTATTTTTAATCCTGAAAGGTCAAGCTCATCAGAAAGATACTTTGCAACATTTCTTGATACAAGCCTCTCAAAATTTACCATAAAATCCCTACATTGAGAATACCGGCCTCGAATTCTTCATTATGTTTAACAGCATTATTTGTACGAACGCAATGAATATCAATGCAACTATAAGTACTATGTATGTTATTGGAAATATGCTGATAAATGTAGACATTATGGTAGCAACCGCAATTCCCATGCTTGGGAATATTACTCCGAAAAGCATGTAAAACATAGCCAGGGCGTTGAGCTTCTGTCCATATCTTCTCAGGTCTATAACTCTTTCCTGCGTGACATCATCTACTACATCCTGCAATGCGCTTGTCACGTCAACTCCTGCCTTTATGCTTACTGTTGCCTGCAACATAAGTCTCTTAAATGTCTTAGACTGGCTCTTTTCACTTATCTGATCCATCGCCTGCTCTATGGGCATGCCTAATTGTGTAAGTTCCACTATTTTCCCGAATTCCCTGCTTGCATCTCCATATCCTGCACTTACTGCAGCTATTGCGTTATAGAGTGGCATTCCAGATCTCATTCCTATAACTATGTCTCTAGCCGCAAAAAGTATGTCTCTTTCAACATTTCTGCCTATTACCTTATTCCTCTGTTTCGGGTACATCATAAACCTGTTGAACATTGCCATGTACACTCCGAAACCTATCACTGGACCGAGGATCATTAGGGCCAAAGGCGCTCCAAAATGTTCCAGAACAACCATCATAACAATCGTGATTGTAACTGCCACAATAATGGCATAAAGCATCATGGATTTAACGAACTCGTAAGGACTCTTCTTTATGTTTGCTGCCCTGAGATCCATCTCAAGTGTCTTTCTCTTTTTAACTGTTGAATCTATATATTTCCCCAAAGGTCCCGAAGGTACACCTTCTTCCTTCTGAGAGCCAACATGCTGTTTCTTCTGGACATGGCTTGGTTGCACATTTATTCTTGAAGAAACCGGATTTTGGTAAGTCTGTTCGCCGGTTATTGAAGATATGATTTTTTCTCTTTGCACATACCTTTTTACCTTTCTAGACTGTCTAACTGCAAAAATCCCGAATATAACGATATAAGAAAGAATCCCGAATATAATTGCTATAATCTTACTGAATCCATAATATTTGGAGAAAATTATAACCGCGGCGGCTACTATAATTGATATTAGCCATCCAATAGGCTCAGGGTTTTTAATTCCACCGTTTCTTTTCCTAGCCTGTTGATCTGCATTCGTCTGACTCTGAGATTGGTTTATGGGTTTTGATTTTATCTTGAAGAAAAGAAACTGCTTTCTTTTAGTAAATCTGGGCTGTTCTGGAGCAGTACTACTTCCAACGTCTGTGTTGGGATTACTTCCAATACTTACGATGTTTTCTTCCATCCAATCTACTATCTTTTAGTAACACTACCATTATTAAATTACTGTCCCTGTCCCGAATTTCCTTTTTTTGAAGAGTAAGAATCCAAAATTTTCCAGGCATAATCTATTCTCTCCTCCCTCATTTTATATATGTATGAATCCGCACCTCCCAGAGCAACTGTATTTCCATCTTCCGCGTTTTTCTTTATCCTTCTTACCGTATCTATATAATCCTGTAATTTATCCTGGTTTACCTCTCCTTTGCCTATGCTGTCTATTATCTTATTAAGAAGATTTATCTGATCTAGAGGCGAAAGGTCTTCAGGTCTTCCGCTAAGAGGTTTTTTCCGCCTATCCTGCTTGATTACAGAATCAATCATTTTACTGCCTAACCTTGCCTTTTCGCTCGCACTATCCACTGCCTTTAAAATATCTTTCTGAATATTTTCAGGAATTTTTGCAAGCCCCATTCCTGACATCGAATCCGCCGCTTTGGTCTTTTCAGGCATGTCTGTCTTTCCTGAAACATTACCGGCAGACTGGTCTTTTATTTCAGTTGCTTCTCTGCCTTTATTCCTTTTAAATATATTACCATAAGTATTATTTGCAAGAGCCTTAAAGTTTTTTACAGCTGCAACCTTATCACTATCATCCTTTTCGTGCAGGAAAAATGCAGATTTTCCTTTCTGCTCTTTCTCCAAGGCAGTTATCTTGGCTACTATCCTATTTACCTTCTCCACTGCTTTATTATATTCATCTTCATGAAAGAAATTTTCTTCATCTGAAATAGCAATCTTGAGATCCAGTTCCACTGGAGATTCTTCCGTAGTCTTTTTTTCCATTCCTGTAAGCTTTCCTATAACTCTATCATACTCTTCTGACATCAAAGTCCCTTTATCAGATCATTTGAGAATGGAACATCATCCTCTGCCATTTTGATAACCCTGTTCTGGTCTTTGTAGTAGTTTGCAACTACGGCACCAGAAACCTCAACATCAAGCAGCTTGTTTTTAACCATCCACTGAAGTACCTTTACCTTATCTGCAATATCGCCTTTTATCTCATTTCTCGTATATCCACCATAAAGAGAGATGGTCTCAACGAGTCTAGAAAGCGCATTTATTTGAGTAAATGTGTCAGAACGTATATCCCATCTGTCTGTAACTGTAACATCTCCAACCTGCAGCATCTCCCCAAACTCAAGAACCCTACGTATACCAAGACGTCTATGCCTGAAGAGTGAAACTATTGCTCCAAGTGAGTTAAGCATTATCTTAGGTATATCTATCGGCGGATTCGTCATCCTTATCACTGTATCCTCAGCATTGTCAGCGTGGACAGTTCCATATACTGCATGCCCGGTATGTATAGCTTCAAAGAGTGTTTCTGCGTCTTTCTTAACTCTGATTTCTCCTACTAACATTATATCAGGACGCTGTCTTAATGCGTTTATCATCAGGTCATAAAGCAGTATCTCTCCCTTTCCCTCTGGGTTCGCCTGCCTTGTAAGCATCGGGAGCCAATGTAAAAACCTAGGGAGCCTAAGTTCCTTAGTCTCCTCTACTGATATTATTCTGTGGTTCGCAGGCATAAATATGCTCATAGCGTTAAGAAAACTGGTCTTTCCGCTTGCGGTACCCCCCGATATAAGTATGCTTATCTCATTCTGTATGCATAGCCAGATCATGGCTGCCAGTTCAGAAGAGATTGTCCCGTTTGCAACGAGAGCGGTCATTGTCCAAGGGTTCTCCGCAAACTTTCTTATTGTAATTGTATTTCCCTTCTGCGATATGGGGAACAATGTAGCATTTATTCTGGAGCCGTCAGGAAGTTCTGCGTCCATCAAAGGAGCAAGATTTGTTATGCTTCTGCCGACTCTTCTCCCTATCTGTTCTACTGTATCATATATTGCAGCATCGCTTCGCATAGTTATGTTAGTCTTGCACCACTGATATTTGCTATGAAATACCCATATCGGGCTTTTTGCATCGTTGACTGCTATTTCCTCAAGTTTATTGTCTGCAAGAAGGGGTTCCAGATCTCCAAGCCCCAACATCGTATTTATTACATATGCTATAAGTATTGTTTTTGATTCTGCAGGAGTACCCGGCAGATATCTATCTATCATAAGATTTGCGGCTTCGTTGTATTTGATCGAAAGTTCCTTAAGGTACTGTTCATCTTCAACTCTTCTAGTGTCTATAGGTACTATGTTGAGCAGCTCCTGTCTGAGTGACATAAGCAAGGTTCTAGTTGCTTCTCCAAGCTCAGGAAAATTTACCGAATATATGGGTACAAAATCTCCTCTGTCTTCTATGTCTACCGTAACTTTGAGCCCCTGCGCATTGAGATTATACGAGTCATACTTCTTTTTTACAATGTTTTGCTCTTCCACGGTCATCCCTTACCTCCAAGTTCATCAATATCTTTCTTTATTCCAACAAGTTTATCTTCCTGAGTTTTTATCTTCTTTGAGGTAGCTATGGCTTCCGAATCTACCTTCTCTATTTTGCTCTTCGTTTCAGGATTGTTTGTATTTCCCACTATCCTAATGCGCTGCGACAAGCTTTCTATCTGGGCTCTTATCTCATTTGTATTTTTCTCAGCCTCGTCTATTTCTTTCCTTATATCTCCTATCTTATTCTGCATTTCAACGAATCCCGATATCCCAGAATTTGCTTTTGAAAGTATCTGATCCATATTCTTCCATTCCTGTTCTGTCTCGTTGAATATATTATCAAGATCCGATTTAGACTTAGATGTCTTGTCAATAAGTTCTCTCCTATCACTCTCAACTGTTTTCTTCGCCTTTTCCGCTTCCTGTTTATATCTCTTATATGTAGAATCAAATCTTTTCAATCCATTATTCTCTTCATTCAGCATATCTTTAAGAAGGCCTATCTCCTGTTTTGCATTTTTTATAAATTCCAGGAGATTCTTGTGCTGCTCCTTTACATTCTGATCATAAGTTTTTGCCATATCTATGATGCTTTTCTGGTATGCCTCTATCCTCTTCCGTATATCCTCCCCAAGTGCTTCTGCATTCTTT
Source organism: Microcaldota archaeon (assembly GCA_021845465.1). The sequence goes on along the minus strand of JAKBRL010000016.1, from coordinate 3,742 downwards.
CTTGTTGTCTCTATCTTTGTAAGTTCTGTAGTACCAGAAAGAGAATCCAGCATGTTGCCTATCTCCTCAGAAAACTTTTCTACCTCTTCTTTCTTGCTTTTTATCTCTCCGTAGCTTTTTAAAGCTTCATTTCTAAAGCCCTCTATCTTATCTAGCGTCTTTTTTATAGTTGCAGAATTCTCATCTATCACACTTTCGCTGGCAGATATGTTTTTCTTAAACTCATCTATCCTGCGAAGTATTCTTTCAGTATCCCTCAACTGCGCATCTATTTCACTGCCAACTACTGCCTTCTTTACTTCTTCTGTCTGTTTTTCTTCTGCTCCTCCGACCGAATTACTATTGACTGGGGCTATAAACATTCTGCCTAATTTATAAGTTATCTTGGCCATCTTCGAACTTTCAAGTATCTTTGCCCATTCCTCAATGTTCCTTTCTCCTACTCCCATCGCCTGGGCAAGTACTGTGCTATCCGTTTCACCGTGTTCATTAAGGTATTTTACAAAGGCGTCTATATTTGTAAAGATTCCTGTTCCATCTACCATGCGGCAACCTGACCTAATTGTAAATAGACAACTTAATAAATTAAATAGCTTTAGGAAAGCTTAAAACCAAAAGGGAAACATCCCGTTTCATATTTTTATGTGAAATGGGCTCCATCTTTACATTTCTGCCTGTATTTTTCATAAAACGCAAGACAGAGCTACTGCAATAAAGGTCCACAAAAGTCAAATTCAGGTAAAGCTAAGAAAGCATATAAACATGAACGGAGTAATATTATACTGGTAAAATGGGATTTAGGGAAATGTCAGATTCCAGCTTCTATCCCCGTTTCAGATACGTGTATCAATTAACTGATGCCATATTGATACGGACCAGCTCTTCAGGAAATGTCAGTTCCTTCTTCAAAAAACAGGTAGGTAATTTTGCTCTTCGATGAAGTTGCCTTATATTATGAAAAACTTGAATCTATCTCCTCAAGATTAGAGATGATAGATGTACTTGCAGAACTTTTTGGAAAAGCTTCAAAGGAAGAGATTAAGGTACTAGTATACATGACCCAAGGTCTTCTAGGGCCGCCTTTCAACTCGATAGAAACCGGAATAGCTGAAAAATATGCACAATTATCAGTAGAAATGTCTACAGGCCATAATCATTCGGAGATAATCAATTTTTACCACAAAAGCGGGGACATGGGTTTAGTTGCAGAAGAGTTTCGCAAAAATACAAAATTAAAAAGAATAGAACACACTTCACACACTGTAAATGATATACACGAGAAGCTTATCAAGATATCAGCTACCAGCGGACACGGGAGTCAGGATGCGAAGATAAAACTTCTTTCTTCTCTTATATCATCATCAAACCCTATTGGCGCAAGGTATATAATGCGTCTTGTATTAGGCCAGTTAAGGCTCGGGGTCGGAGACGCTACAATCCTAGAGGCACTATCAAAAAATGCCACAGGAGACAGGAAGTTAAAGCCTAAGCTTGAGAATGCATATAATATATGTAGTGACCTTGGAAATGTGGCATATGTACTTGCAACTAAAGGCGTTCCAGGAATAGAACATCTAGGCGTAATCCTCTTCAGTCCTATCAGGCCCGCCCTTGCAGAGCGCCTTCCTACTGCTGAAGAAATCCTGGAGCGTACAGGAGGCGTCTGTTCTGTAGAGAGCAAATACGATGGCATGCGAGTGCAGGCACATCTTGATAAGGAAAACAAGAAGGTAAGGCTTTTTTCAAGAAATCTGGAAGTCATAACTGAAATGTTCCCGGATATCGCAAAGGCTCTTCTCGAAGATACAAACTGCGATAACTGTATCCTTGAAGGCGAAGCCATCGCATACGATGAAGTTTCAGGGACATTCTATCCGTTCCAGGAAACTGTGCAGAGAAAAAGAAAGCACGGAATCGAAGAAGCAAGCAAGAGGCTTCCGGTGGTTCTCTTCGCATTTGACCTGCTCTATTGCGATGGTGAAAGTTATCTTAATCATCCTTACAGTGAAAGAAGGAAGAAACTCTCCGATGTGGTCGGAAAAGGCAGCGTAATAAAAATATCTGAAATGATCACCACAGACTCTCCAAAAGAGCTTGAACGGTATTTTGCATCTGCAATAGAGCGTGGACTTGAAGGCATAGTTGCAAAAGATCCCAGAGCTCCATACATAGCAGGCGCAAGAAAATTCAACTGGATAAAGATGAAACGCAGTTACAAGAGTGAACTTTCCGATTCCATAGACTTGGTTATAATAGGTTACTACTTCGGAAAAGGGCAGAGGGCAGAATTAGGATTCGGCGGACTGCTTGCCGCGGTATACAACCAAAAAAGAGACATGTTCGAAACAATAACCAAAATAGGAACAGGCTTCACCGAAGAACAGATGAAGATGTTCAAATCTGTTTTGGAGAAGATCCATTTAAAAAAGAAGCCTGCGCGGGTAGATTCCCTTCTTGAACCTGACTTCTGGGTAGAACCAAAGTATGTAATAACGGTAAATGCCGACGAGATAACAAGGTCACCAATGCATACCTGCGGCATGGCTAGTTCTGCAAAAACTGGAGAATCAGGATATGCCTTAAGATTTCCGAGACTTATAAGTGACGGCATAAGAAAAGACAAAGGGCCAGAGGAGACCACAACAACAGAGGAGATAATAGAGATGTTCAGCCAGCAGAAGAAAACCAAGGTATGATGTATGAATCCAAACAAGCTCAAAGCCCAGTCTGCCGAATCGTTTAGGAAGCTTTTTATTTAAGTATTTCGATATTCTATTGTAAACTATAAATATTATGGGATTTTATTATGGGATTTCTTTTTGATGCTTTAATAGGTGTTGTGGCAGTAGTAATACTCGCTATAATAATTCTTGTAATAAGCGTGTTTAACGGATTCGTCTCAAAACGCAACAGGGTTCAGGACGCATGGGCGCAGATAGATGTACAATTAAAGCGTAGATATGACTTGATACCAAATCTTATCAACGCGGTAAAAGGCTACATGACATATGAGAAGAGCGTTCTAACCCAGGTTACCCAATTAAGGACATCAATAATGAATGGCTCCGCAGCCGCAAAGGCAGATGCCAATAACCAGTTAAGCCAGGCTTTGAAGAGCATATTTGCAGTAGCTGAGAATTACCCTGACCTGAAAGCATCCCAGAACTTCATGAATCTGCAGCAGCAGCTCATGGACACTGAAGACAAGATAGCTTTTGTAAGGACGTCATACAACGACTACGTTCTGGACTACAACAACGCGCTTCAGGAGTTTCCAGGCAATGTATTTGCTACAAAGTTCGGCTTCAAGAAGGCAGACTTCTTCCAGACTCCGGCAGAGCAGAAGGAAAATGTCAAGGTGGATTTCAGTGATGTCAACAATGCTACCGCAGGAAAAGACAAGCCTGCAGTTCAACCGAAGCCTGCAAAAAAATGAAGAGGCAATGTTCCATTTTAATAAAGTGAACGGGAAAACCTGCCTATTTATAGGCAGGATGAAAGCAAACCACAATACAAAAAAGGCATACAAACATAAATGCCTGCATGAACAATACAGGCTTCAAAAAACATACAATTTCACTGTATGTCCAGCCTGTACGCTTTTAGCGGTGGTAGCGTAACACAAAAATATTTTACCGGTGAAAAGGTTAGGTGAATAAAATGGCAAGTTTTTTTGACGAAATAGCACGCAACAGAATAAAATCAATACTCATGCTCTTAGTCTTCGGCGCATTTTTCTGCA
>JAKBRL010000043.1 GCA_021845465.1 Microcaldota archaeon | reverse complement strand
GGATGAAAGGATCAGCATAAGCAGGCAGGCAGAGCAGATGGTCTCACTCAAGAATGCACTAAGGAGAGAGGTGCACTCTATACTATACTGAACAAAATTATTGTGGTATTATGGAAGCTGTAAAAAAGACAAACGATGGCAGAGAGGTCTGCAAGGAGCAACTAAGCCTTTCATGTACTTGGTTTTCTCATAATAATGCCACAAACTAGATTATTCTGTCATATATGTTATCTACTGCGAAAGTCACTCTTATACAGGTGTATCGGTGCCCTTTTGAGATACTATCATATAATAGTTTGTGTTAGTATTGTAGGTAAATATTGGTGATAAATTTGGCAAGAATACTGGCATTGGGAGGATCAGGTTTTATAGGTTCGTATCTTGTAAGAAAATTCCTTGAGGATGGGCATGAGGTCACTACCGTTGACAATTTCTCAAAATATGGTATGGTAAAACATGATTTTTATGGCCATAAAAATTTCAGGCTCGTAACTAGAGATGTGCGCAACATGTATCCAAGCGAGTTTAGAGGATACGACCATATAGTGTGTCTTGCAGCGCTTATCGGAGGAATAGGTTATTTCCATAGGATACCATACCAGATAGCACGCGATAATACAGAGATAATCTCACATGCAATAGATTGTACCTTAGCTTCGTCTCCAGATGCAACATTCCATTATATATCCTCATCTATGGTATATGAAAGAGTGCAAAGACCGGTAACAGAAGAGGATGCTCTCAACCAACCAATCCCTATGACAAATTATGGTATGCAGAAGCTTTTTGGAGAATTTCTTGTGCACGGAGCAAACAAAGAATACGGCCTTAATTACGTAATTGAAAGACCATTTAATGCTGTAGGCAGCGGGGAACTTCCGACAGCCAAATCTAATGGTGAGATAGACTTTGGCATGGCGCACGTGATACCTGATTTTATATATAAATCAATAGTAAAGCAAACGCCTTTCGAAATGATGGGAGATGGAAAACAGGTCAGGACCTTCACACATGCGAAAGACATTGCTGACGCATTCTCATTGATATTAAGCAATAATGTAAAAAATGATGATTTCAACCTGTGCGGTAATTCAACTTTATCAATGGAGGAGCTTGCACTGGCAGTATGGAAAGTGGTGAATGAAGATGAGCAGTTTCCAAAGATTAAGAATATTCCAGCTCCAACAGATGACGTTAGATTTAGGGTAGGGGTTTCGGATAAGGCTAAGAAGATCCTTGGATGGGAGCCTAAACACAACTTGGAATACATAATAAAGGACACCTATGGATTCATAAAACAAAACCTAGGCTCTCTGAATAAAAAAAGATAGGAGATGGTTGGGCCCTAAGCTTTGCTGAGGAAATTCCAGATATCTATAATTATCTTGCTTTTACCTAATTTCAGATCTTTGTATTCTTTATGAGGAACTCCTAGAATTATTATGTCAGCTTCATTTACTGCTTTTTCCAGCGGTACGAAGGTCTTATCATTTATATACGGATCCGTACATAAGACCTCTTTTGCATCGTACTTTAGAAGTTTTAGCAATTTATACGAAAGGGAATCACGTTTATCGTCTATGTTAGCTTTAAATGCCATGCCCAGTATTGCTATCTTCTTCTCTTTGATATCATATTTTTGCTTCAGCTTTGAAACTATATACGAAGGCATACCTTCATTTACCATTATCGCAGAATTACCTAATTGGAAATTATGGCTAGAATACGCACTCAGATGCACAGTGTCTTTCAGCAAGCACGGTCCTGAAGCAAATCCAGGTTTAGCAAGATTCTTCATTCTGGGATAATTATATGTCATTACGTCATATATTCGCTGGAACTCACATCCGGCATCAGTTGCAATCATATAAAACTGATTCGCTATTCCGAAATTTATGTAGCGATATGCGTTTGTAAACAATTTTACCAATTCGGCTTCTGTTGGTTTCATGACTAGTATCTCTTTATTGAGCTTTCTGAAAAGCTCTGAAGCGCGTTCTTCACCTTCTTGAGAAGTAGAAGATACAATATGCGGCATCTCTAGTAATTCAGTCATAGCATATCCTTGCGCTATCCTCTCAGGACAGAAGGCAACATGCAATTTTCTGCCTTTGGACTTTAATATCCTATCCACCCTTTCAGTTGTGCCGGGATGGACTGTACTCCTCAGTATTATTAACTGGTCATCTACAAAATATTTTGAATATTCTTCTATCATATGCTCTACTGCTGGTTCCGGACTTAGATGAATGTCTGTCGGAGTGCCTATCGTTATTATTATATTTTTACTTTCAGATAGTGTTTCTGGAGACATAGAAACCGTAAGGGAACCATCCCTAAGGACGCGACCAAGCACTTCTTCTGCACCATACTCAATAAAAGGCATTTTTCCAGAAGACACAATATCATAAGTTTCTTTGGATGTATCGTAAGCACATACCTTGAGCCCCTTATCTGCAAATGTAATTGAAAGAGGTAGGCCTACATGGCCTAACCCTCCAACAATGCATAAATCGTATTTGTATTCCATTATCAACACCTGTGGGGATTTTAGAATAAACTGTTAACTTAGATATTGGAATTCCTGCTTTATAAAACCCAATCTCTGTTTAAAACAACTTAAGATTAAAACACTTTTCCATATAATCTGTGGGTTTTCAATTCTGACACTTCGATTCTGAAACCGAAAGGTTCAAATACCAGCATGAAAATAATTCATGATATGAAGATCCTTGTAGCAAATCCTCCAGCATATCTGTATGATGAGGGAAGGTGTTATGTACAGGGGGGCAGCAGATGGAGCCATAGTTATTATATGCAGCGTTCAGTAGCAAAAAAGAAAAGATGGTATCTGCCCTATCCATTCTTCCTCGGCTATACTGCAAGTTACTTAAGGGCACATTCTAATGCAGATATAACGTTCGTGGATGCATGTGCAGAACTGATGAACGAAACTGAATTTCACGATTATGTAGTTAGGAATAATCCAGATCTTGTACTTCTGGAAGTACCAACAGTCAGTTGGAATCTTATCATGAAGATGTTGCAATGGATAAAGCAGGATCTCCCGGACCTTAAGGTAGTGGTGTCAGGATATCATATATCTGGGCTTGGAGCAGAAGGCATGGAGAAAGAAAAAGTCATAGATTTTGCCATATCTGGAGAGATGGAACTTACTCTTACAGAACTTGTTAACAGGGATCTTAATCCGGCAAACATTTCAGGGCTTATCTGGAGAAAAGGCGGAAAAGTGGTATTTAACGGCATAAGGCCTGTAGACAACAACATATCCGATTATCCTTTCCCTGAAAGACATAAACACACTATAAATGCATACAACGACTTTGCACTGAGAGGCAGCCCTACAGTTCAGATGATGACCTCCAGAGCATGCCCTGTCGGATGCAAATTCTGCTATACCACAGTATTCTTCAGGAACACTGCAAAACACCGTGCTAGGGCTCCAGAGAACATAGCCGAAGAAATGATGTATGTCAAGAAGGAATTCGGAGCCAAGCAGATATACTTTGATGATGACACATTTTCTATAAATCCAAAGCATTTACAAGATTTTTGCAATTACCTGATAAAGGAAGGAATCGATATGCCTTGGACAGCTATGGCGGACATAACCATATCTCCTGACAACGTACGTTTGATGAAAAGAGCAGGTTGCATAGGTCTCAAATTTGGAGTTGAGTCATCTAACCCTGCAGTATTAAAGGACATGCACAAGGGTACAGTGTCTGCGGAGAAGACGTTTGCATATAGGAAGCTTCTGCGAAAGGAAGGCATATGGGCACATGCCACTTTTGCACTGGGTCACCCTAAAGATACTCCAGAATCCATAAAAGCGACTGTGAAGTTTGCCATGAATCTTGATCCGGATAGCTTGCAGTTTTCTATAGTAACTCCGCTTCCAGGAACGCCGTACTACAGGGAGCTCAAGGAAAGTGGGCAGCTACTCACAGATGATTTCAGCAAATATGATGGAAACAACTACAGTGTATTGAAGCTGGAACAGATGAGCAATGCGGATGTTGAGTCTCTATTTAAGTACGCATGCAACACTTGGACAAAACACATATGGTCACCATCCCACTTGGCAACGTTCGTTCCGCTCTGTGTAAGATCCAGGGGAGTAAATGGAACAGCTAAGCTTGCAATGAAGATGCTGCCAACACTAAAGAGTGTAGTTAGTTAAACAGATTGCCTAATTCTACCTTCCAGCCTGTTTTTGACAAGACAGCGCATCATGATTATAAATTGATAAGTTCAAACTAAACTTATGGTTGAGGTAAGTATAGTCATAGCTTCTCTGGAAAAGCCGGAAAAGTTGTTTGCGGATATAAAGAAGCAGACTTTCAAAGATTATGAAATAGTTCTCGTAACAGGCAAAATGCCCATCCCTAGAGCATATAACATCGGTTTCAGAAGGGCAAAAGGACGAAAAATTGTTATTGTTGAATCTGATGTTAGAATTTATGATAAGCACTGGCTTGCGAAGATGGTAAAGGGCATTGATAAATATAAGGTGGTGAAAGGAGACCAAGTAGAAGCTAATGATTTTGTAGATACGCCAAACAATGTAGGGATTGATACGCGCATAGCTAAAACACACCTATTTGATGAATCCATAATTGTAGGAGAGGATAACGATTGGTATGAAAAGATCAGGCAAGATGGTTATGAATTCAAAAGACTCAGGGAACCCACAGTGTGGCATTTCAGGAAATGGACTCCCAAAAAATATATAAAATGGAAATTCTGGATAGGGGTATCTTACTCCAAAACCGCACTGAGGTACAAAAATGCGAATATGAATTTCAAAAGGATCGCGTTATCTAGAGTATTTGCCCTTATTGATTTCCTACTTATGTTATTAGGAGAAATATGCGGATTCATAAGATATTTCTATTTAATCTTTTACAGGAAAAAGACGACTAAAAAGCCAACCAATCTTACAAAGCTTTTCAATGCTGATGAATGAATCGTTGATTTGTACATTAATCCTAGTTTATTGATAAATGTAATATACGCATAACATAAAGAAATTGGAAATACTATAAGCTAACTAGACAAGTTAGATGAACAGAGCTTCAAGAACAGACTACTGAGATAGCATATTATATACCATACTGAACAAAATTATTGTGGTATTATGGAAGCTGTAAAAAATGCAAACAATCACAGAGAGGCTTGCGAAGAGCCGCATCTCTCATTCAGGGATGTCTCATTATCCATGGTTAACAGGATGTCAATCCCTCACGGATACAGGATTGCCACTGTGAAGGAGCTGGAAAAGAGCTTCAACAGC
>JAKBRL010000042.1 GCA_021845465.1 Microcaldota archaeon | reverse complement strand
CTCTAAGACTTCTTCCATCATATCGAGTAGACTACCGAGGTGCAAATATAAAATAGTTCTCTGTAAATGAATGTGAACTAAAACTTATACGCCCGAAGCGGGCGGTAGGATGGGAGGTTCCCTGCCTGTTTGGTTTATTTGTCATATTATTCACTTTTAATCATAAACTTCTTTTCTATGTTCAAATCGGAGTAAAGTCAAAACATCTCCATCGACTTTGTATACAATTCTAAAAGGTTTCAGATATACGGTCCTTTCTCCTTTCAGATCAAACCTCAGCGGTTTTCCTACTTCTGGATTTTTTACTATGCGGGCTATCTGTTTTGTTACTCTTTCTCTTATTAATCTATTCCGGATCCTTTTAACTTCGCTTTCAAAATTTGTATTCCAAATGACTTCCTTTACCTCTACCAAGTTGCCAACTCTTTCAAGAAGTCATCAGTACTCATTTTTCGAAACTTGCCATGCTCTATCTCTTCCCAGGCTTTTTCTACGCCCTTCAAAGTTTCTAAATCTGCTTGAAGTATCGGATCTTCTATTTTCTTAAGCATTATAACTTTGCCCGTTGCCTTTAGTGCGAAAAGAGTACCCTTTTTAATATGCAATTTCGTTCGTATGTCCTTTGGTAGAACAATTTGTCCCTTTGAGCTTGCTCTGGTCAATTCAACTGTCTTAGTTTCCATGGTAGTAAGATAGTCTTACAGATATAAAAAACCTTACTGTAGAGTTTCAGGATACCACATCTGCCACTAAATCACATTATTTAAAATATACCTCAAGTTCGACATTCCTTAACTCCTTGGCATATCTGAGTATAATCTGTGCCATTAACTACCCCTGGATTGTAGTTATAATATGCACAATAATTTATCAGGTTCTCTACTTGGCTTTGATTTAGTCCTCTAGAGTCACTAGTTCTAAAGACCATTCTGTTTACACAAAAAACAACATCTCCCATCTGTGAATTACTTTGTTGTGCTATTGATGATGTTTGAGTTGTAGCTGAGTTTTTGGAAATATTAGAATTCAAGCTACTTAAGGAAGAGGAAATATCCTTTTTTATTATGTTATTACTAAACAAAATATATAGTATAATGACTACTATTGCAGTTATAATAACAGCTTTAGTAAAGGTTCTCCCACTCTTATTTGATTTTGCATAATTGCTGTAACTTGATGGACTATTTCTTTTGAATGCTGAACTAGGAAGTCCTGAGCAAGGATGTCCGTCAATAGGCGGTCTTGTCCAATGTTCTGAATTTAGTCCTGGAGAAGAAGGCTTATTTGCCTTCATGTGTAATGAGCAAAAGCCCTTATGGCAATATCTACAAGTGTCCATTGCTTCATAATTACACCCGTTCTTCTGACATTCCATAATTATCTACTCGTCTATCCCTAAAACGCTTTTAACTCTATCGAAAAATCTGGGCTTTCTCTCCTTATCTCCTACTATAGACTTTCTAATATCATTCCACCGCCTCGTATAATTGATACAAGGATGTCCATTCTTTGTTTCATAATCCTCTATATATTTTTCATATTTCTCCACATCTCTAACTCTTGATAACGATTCTATTTCTTCTTGAGTAGTTGCTATAAGATAGTTTAAATGGAATTTACAGAAGTCTTCATCACAATAATCACATTTTGAAGATACTGCTCTGTGACATAGTGGTATCTTACATTTAGCTTGATATTTAGTTTCTATTCCGAGTTTATCTCTGGCCTTATTTATTTCTTCTTTAGTCATAGGATTATATTTGACATCTGATTTCTCTTTCCTCTTACTTCCTTTCTTGGTTTTTCTTTCATTTTTCTCAGATATCTTTTCCTCTATGATAGGCGTTTCCGTTTCTTTTGATTTTTGAGGTTCATGTCTTCCTTCTAAAAACTTTAGAAAGTCGCTATTTTCATTAATACGAGCAAATCTTTCCGGGTCTTCTCTAATCTTTCTACTTTCCTCATTGACTTCTTCTCCACTAGTACAATGTACACCGCTTGGAGGCCTCCAGTTTGCTGATTTTGACCTTCGTTGTTCTTTATGGAAATTAGAATCGTGATCCAAATATCCTTTAAGATGAGTTATTTCGTGATACATTGTTTCTTCTAAACCTTTAGAATCTTGCTTTTTAAGTTGTGTCTCAGAAATACAGATTTTATATTCATCTGGATGAGAATGAGCTAACTCGTCGCCGCCTCCTTCATAAGGACAACCTTCAAAGTTGAGTTTAGGTATGGGTAACTTTTCAATATGACATATTTTATAAACAACTTCTATAACTCTCTCTTTCTTGTATTTTAGAATTACAGGATTGTCCATAAAATAATCAATTATCCTTAATTCTAATAGGGAAATAAGTCTTTTATGACTTTCTAAGAACCATTCAAGTTTAAACAATATATCTGTAAATCTCTTCTTACCGAAGGGATGTAGTTTCGCTATAGTCCTACACTCCCCACAATTTCTATCTATACAATCTTGTCCTAGTATATTTTGCTATAGATTCTAAGGCTCTTCATCCAGAAAAGAAGGACATCTCGCCATCTGTATAAAAGAAACGTACAGCTTGTCCCGATAGGATTATTGCTTTATCTAGTAAGTAAGTCATCCTCAGTAGATTTAATTGTCTTATCTGCTAATTTAATAGAGTCGTAGACATTGTTTACGGCGTCTTTTATTGGTATATCATCAAACTTAGGATTAGCAATAAATGGTAAATTTGGCTCATATTTTTCAGGATAATCATTTATCTTTATCAAACATTACCATAGCTACTGGGATAAGAATCCCTGAAAAGAAGTATATGTGAGCTAGAACACGTCTACGTGCTGAAACAAAGCCTTTTAGCTATACCTCTATAGGGTCAAAGTAAGCCTCCTACAAACTAAAATCTAGCGATTTAGGGGCGTTAAACCTTAGAATAAGCGCCCGAAGCAGGGATTGAACCTGCGACCTCATGGTTAACAGCCACGCGCTCTACCACTGAGCTATTCGGGCAGAATAAGCATAGACTTTTGGTAAGATAAACTATTTATTAATGACTTTTCGGCCCTTTTGTAAGATTGTTGTAAATATAATACAAACCCGACATAAATGCGTAGGAAGGTTCGAATATTATGGGTGAAAGTCCTATTCCATTACCTACCGCATTGAAATCATTCAGGAGGCTGTTTTTGACCTTGAATCTTATATTAAAAGTGTCTGACACGAGCGCACTGGTTGCAGAGTCCACTGAAAAATTTATGCTATAAGCCCCAGGCTCATTCTCGAATACAGGATATGTATATGTTTCCTCTTTAAAATGAAGGGATATGACTTCATCAGTAGCGTTCCACGCAGGCAGCCCTCCCGCAGAGATATAGAAAGGCTCATCAGAAATTCCTGTATTGTTTATCGATACATGGATATCTGCAGGCTGTCCTGGACCAGAGCTCAGACTATTGGGGGAGACATCTACCTTGAATATGTTTCTGCTCACATTTACGTACGCAAAGAATGTCAGGTTCCCTATTCTTGAATAATTCTGTATGTTAACTGACCTGAGCGTTATTTTATAAGTTCCGTCGGGTGCATCAGGCGCTACCGTTATCTTGACTTTCATGGGATTCTGGTACAATGGGGATCTTAGCGATGACCATCCTCCAGAAAGATTTACTGTTTCAAGGGTATCCCATCCCAAATTTATGTAATTGCCGTTGTCTGTGGTATTAGGGCTTGCAAGTACATAGAAGCTCTCTCCAGGGCCAACCTTCCCAAGGAATACAGACTGCCCATTGTATACGGTCTTATTTACCGGACCAATTATCTGTAGATACGGGGATGCATTTACAATTGAAAGAGTAAAAATTCCAGCAAAGAGCAGGAACACACGTATAAATCTCATACTACCCATGCTAATCCATATGCTGTATAAATTAATAAGATTATCTCAAAGCAGGAAAAGCATGCAAATCAAAAAGCAGCCACAATCCTCATATCCAAATCCTTCAAAGAGCCAGGTGCAGTTTATTACTTAGATAAACACGCATGGACCATTCTCTTCTCTATACATTTAAATTAGTTTATACCTTATAAAAATCATGGCAACAAAGCAGTACATCTGGCAGGATGGAAAATTTATCGATTTTAATAATGCAAAAGTGCATATACTAACGCATTCGCTCCAATACGGAAGCGGAATCTTCGAAGGAATAAGGGCATATCCTCATGGCGGCAGGGCTGCAATATTCCGTCTGAAAGAACATGTAAGAAGATTCGTAGAAACGGCTAAGATATACTCAATGGACCTAGGCTATGACGAAGAAGAACTCTCAGCCGCAATCATAACTCTTGTAAAGAAGAACAGGCTGCAGCAATGCTATATACGGCCTTTCGCATACTACAACGACTCCAGAATAGGGCTTTCTGTGGAAGGCAAGAAGGTAAGCGTTGCAATAGCTGCAATACCTTTCGGTAACTACTTTGAGAATAAGGGCAAAGGAATAAGCTGCAAGGTCTCTTCCTGGAAGAGAATAAATTCGGAGATAATGCCTCCGCATGCAAAGGCAAGCGGAAATTACCGCAACTCTATACTAGCCTCATCAGAGGCAAAAGCTTCGGGAGCAGACGAAGCCATAATGCTGACTTCGGGAGGATATGTTGCAGAAGGCCCTGGAGAAAACATATTTCTTGTGATGAAAGGCGTTCTGGTCACGCCTTCACCCAGATCCGATATACTGATGGGGATAACCCGAGACTCTATAATAAAACTGGCAGAAGAGAAGGGATTAGTTGTAGAAGAGCGTGATGTCCACAGGGAGGAACTCTATATCGCAGAAGAGATCTTCTTCACTGGGACTGCAGCAGAGCTTACTCCCATAATAAAAGTAGACGGAAAGAAGATAGGCCAGGGAAGAATGGGTCCCATAACGAAGATGCTTTCAGATGCGTTCACCAAGATAGTGGAAGGCAACGATGACGGATTCAACGATTGGCTTACAATTGTCTAAAACGCCAAAGAGCCTTCCATGTAACAAGATTCGATTGCGAAGATATTCATTTAGTCACTATCTCGCATCCATCCTTCTGGACTATCATCTCTTTCTCTGATTGTGCAACCATTCCCTTCTTCCTTTCCACAAGCACAGGGAAGCCTTCAATCGCTTCCTGCCTTGCGAGCTCATTCAAAGCCCTCCTTATCTTGAATTCATCGTTGACAGGCCCCTTCTTAAGCCATCTCAAGGCAAAAGGATAAGTCATATAATTGTCGCTTATGAAGTCAGAAATTGGCCTAAGGTCATTTGATCTGGTGGTAGCCTCCTTGGTCTTTTGGAATATCTGGAGGTGTTCTCCCTCTATAACAAACCCTTCTCCATCAGTAACGAAAGGCTCTATTGCTATGACCTGCCCTTCCTCAAGCGTGGTAGTGTCTCCGTTATCGAAGTTGGGTATGAAGATATCGGCATGAAGGTCAAGCCTGCTTATTCCATGCCCTCCAAGGTTTCTTATGGTATTGAAGCCTTTAGAAGACGCGGTGGCGGCTATCTCTCTACCTATCTCATTGACTGCCCGGCCAGCTTTAACCATGCTTATAGCATTTTCAAGCGCATCTTCAGCAGCTTCAACAAGCTTTGCATTCTTCCCGGAAAGATCTATTGTTATTGCACAATCTCCCAGGT
>JAKBRL010000015.1 GCA_021845465.1 Microcaldota archaeon | reverse complement strand
ATCTCTCCTTTGACATTGATGCTTGTATCATGCATAATCTTCTTCTCGACCTCTGAGAGCACGGCAGTGCATGCCCTGGTAGGATTTACAAAGGGAAAGCTGGCCTCTATTTCAAATGTGGTAGTGGATACGGTGCAGATGATAGCCGCTATAGCGCTTCTTCTCGCAGGATACGGGGTCAATGGAGCCATAGGAGGCATGCTGATAGGATATGCGGTAGGTGCAGTGCTTGCATTCGCATTCCTTGTAAAGCTGATAGGAAAGGGGAATAAGTTCAAGGCGCGCCTGCCTGACAGGAAGAGAATGTTTGAGGCGCTTAGATATGTTGTGCCTATGAGCCTTACCAATATCTTCAATATAACCATGGCGAATTTTGCAACTCTGTATATGAGTCTCTTTGTCTTGAAGGCTGTCCTTGGAAATTACGGGGCTTCTCTGAAAGGGCTTAATTTCATAGCTGTCTTTTACAGCACAATGAGCACTGCGCTCCTTCCGCTCTTTTCAAAGGCGATGGCCTCTAAAAAGAATGAGGAGATTAATGCCACGTACAACAGGATATTCTTTTACTCGCTTATGCTGACACTTCCTTTCATAGCTTTTGTGGCTGTGCTTGCAAAGCCCGGAGTGGAGCTCCTTCTCTCTTCGGGTTACTCTCAGGCTGGAGAATACCTAACATTGATAGCATTGGGCAGCATGATAGAGGCCTTCCAGTATTATATCTCAAACCTTCTGATATCGAGAGGAGTTACAATGCCTCTGGTGAAGGTGCTTCTCTTCTCTAACATAGTTCAGCTTGCTGTCGTATTGCTGCTTGTTCCGA
This sequence comes from Microcaldota archaeon, assembly GCA_021845465.1. The sequence goes on along the minus strand of JAKBRL010000015.1, from coordinate 27,373 downwards.
AGTTTGGAGCCATAGGCGCCATAATTGGGCTGTTCTTTGTAGGGCCGGCAGTTGAAAGCATACTTTTTGTGAGAATGGCCAGAAGAATTATAGACTTCAGGATAGACTCGGAAAGGATAGGAATTGTATTTGCATGCAATATAGTATTGATGCTTCCTCTCTCAGGTTCGCTCCTCTTGAGTAGCTCTATCGAATCGATGATTGCTGGTGTTGTGATACTTCTTGTGGCGTATCCGGCTCTTGCGGTCTTCTTTGGACTCGTGCAACGCGGTGATCTCGATATGGCGGAAGGCATATACAAGAAAATACCCATAATAAAAAAACCGGCGGAGCTGCTATCTAAATATATGGCATTCCTGATTAATGTCAGGGAGGTATTCTGATGGAAGTATTGAGATGCGTTCGCATAATTGCATTATGTGAAACTGAAGTTTCACTTCAAACGTGCGAAGGTGATACATCTGGATATTAATGAAGAAGGCAATTACAAAACAACAGCAGAACTTGCCAGGAAGACGGCAAAATCGGCATCTTTCCTGGTATCTGGAAAAGTAGTCTCAATGCTTATCCAGGTGTTCATGTTTGTGGTCGTAGCAAGGCTCCTCCTCCCTAAAGGATATGGAATTTATACGCTTGCATTGAGCACTGCCGGATTTGCCAGCGCTGTCGGAAGCCTCAACATAGGGACATACCTTAATGAAAGAATACCTTTCCTCATAGCCAAGAAAAAAACCCACCAGATAAAAAATGCCCTCGGTGATGCTGCTATTGCGATAGTACTCCCGGGTGTGGCGCTCTCATTAATCGGCATAGCGCTTAGTGTTCCCATAGCAGAATATGTGCTTCATTCTGTTGCGCTTTATCCGGTAATAATAATAGCAATGGCTACAATAGCCTTTAGTTTCATCTACAACTCATTCAACCTTATCCTTGTAGGATTCCATGATGGGAAGAGCAGCGGAATAGGCATGATACTCTATTCTGTTGTGCAGGCTGTATTCAGCATACTTCTGGTATATCTTGCAGGAACACTGCAGGGAAAGATAGAGGGAGCCATCGCAGGATATATAATTGCACTCTTTGCTGCGTCTCTCTTCCAGATATTTGCATCTTCTAAACCTTACGGCATATCATTTGAGATAAAAGGCATGAGAAAAAGGATAGGAGAAATGCTTAGATTCTCAATGCCCCTGACATACTCAAACATAATAGGGACCATAGTGACTAATTTCTCAGTCATATTTCTGGGGATTTTTGTCTTGCCCTCTTTTGTAGGATATTATGGAGTGGCATCCAGGATAGGCACCCTCATAGATGTAGTTGCAGGAACCATGGCGACTGTCCTGATACCTATGTTTGCTGAAGCTATAAACAGCAAAGGCATATCTGGAAAGATAGACAGGTTCTTTTATTACTCGGTATATTTCGGTCTGCTCTTTACTACGCCTATGGTCCTCTATGTTACGGTCTTTGCACATGCGCTCATGAATACATTATTTTCTTCGTATTATAATGGTTCTACATTCTACATGCAGCTGGTGGGGATAGGAATGCTCATAGGGATATTGGGGAGCTTTGCCACTCAACTGGTTATAAGCACACGCGAGACAAAGGTTGTCTTCAAATACTCGCTCTATGTGGGAATAGTAGAATTCCTTGCGCTTCTGGTTCTTGTGCCGATATTCCATGTGGTAGGATTGATTGCCGCTATGCTCTACGTAGGAGGCTTGGCTACAGACATACTTTTCATGCGATACCTTAAGAAGAAGGGAATAAGGATAAGTTTTGGCAAAGACCTCAGAATACTTCTTGCCAATATAATACTGGGAGTTTTTCTTGCGCTTCTCTTTTTGGTAGGAAATCCGGAGATAATGCTTGCTGCAGGGATACTCGTGATATTGGTAGCGTATCCACCAATACTTGTAAAGATAGGCGCTGTTGCTGATGAAGAGATGAAACTTCTTAGAAAGATAGGCGGCGGCGTTCCTCTTGTAGGGAGAATCCTGAATATGATAATAGGCTATGCGGAGATCTTTCTCTGAGAGCGTTTATATGAAAGCGCAGCTTCGATGAAACCTTTGAATAGAGGTGCGGGAACTTCAAGCCTTGACCGCAGCTCCGGATGAGACTGGGTTGCTATTCCGAAGGAATCCTTCCATTCTATGAATTCTACAAGCTTTCCGTCCAGCGTTGTGCCTGCAACGAGAAGTCCCTTGGCTTCAAGCTTTTTCCTGTATTTGTTGTTGAATTCATATCTATGCCTATGCCTCTCGCTTGCGATATTTGAACCGTATAAGGTTCTGGATCTTGAATTATTTGAGAGCCTGCACTTCCAGAGGCCGAGCCTCATTGTGCCTCCCTTGCTCTCGATTCCCTTCTGCGAAAGAAGCAGGTGGATTATATCGTATTTTGTCTTCGGGTCAAACTCTGTGGAATTTGCCCCATTAAGATTCGCCACGTTTCTGGCATACTCCACTGCCATCAGCTGCATTCCCAAGCATAACCCCAGGTAAGGAATTTGATTCTCCCTTGCTTGCTCTATCCCCCTTATCATGCCTTCGGTGCCGCGGTTTCCGAAGCCTCCGGGAACAAGTATTCCGTTCAATCCTTCAAATTGATTCTTTGAACTCTCCCGCTCTAGATCTGAAGATTCTATCCAGTGTATCTTTACTCCTGTGTCGAGTGATGCGCCAGCATGGACCAATGCCTCTTTTACGCTCGCGTATGAATCTTTCAGGTCAGTATACTTGCCAAGTATGCCTATGTCTACCGAGTTCTTAGGGTTCTTTATCCTGCCTACACTGCTCTTCCATGAGTTGTATTTCCTGCGGTTCAACCTCTTGGAAAAACCGAGTGCCTTAAGTAATTTCTTATCGAAATTCTGCTGCATGAAATGAAGAGGCAGTTCATAGATGGTATCTGTGTCAGAATCGTCTATTACTTTATCTTCGCTTATGTTTGCAAACATTGCCAGCTTTGATCGTGCCTTGCCGTTCAGGGGATCCCTGCTCCTGCATATCACGAAATCCGGCCTTATGCCTGCCTGGAGGAGGAGCCTGTACCCAACTTGTGCCGGCTTTGTCTTTTGCTCTCCTACAACTTCGAGTGATGGTGCATAGGTCAGGTTTATGAATAATGTCGGGTGCTTCAATGCAAGCTGCCTTACTGCCTCTATGAAATAGCTGTTTTCTATATCGCCCACTGTGCCCCCTACCTCTATTATTATCACATCGGGCTTTCTCTTTTTCTCGACATTCTCTATCATGGAGATAGCCTCGTTTGTGAGATGGGGAATTATCTGTACGTCCTCGCCCAGATATTCGCCCCTGCGTTCCTTTGATATTACAGATCCGAAGAGTTTTCCTCCTGTTATGGAGAGATCTCCGGTGAGATTTAGATTGCTGAAGCGTTCGTATATTCCGAAATCCATGTCGACTTCGCTTTTGTCGTCAAGCACGAAGACCTCTCCGTGCCTGTATGGATTCATTGTCCCGCAATCATAATTTAGATATCCGTCGAATTTAATTGGCAGTGCTTTATAGTCGTAGAAATCGAGCATCTTGAGGAGGGATGAGGTCACGACTCCCTTGCCCAGGCCGCTCATCATTGAACCCAGAACAACAATGTATTTCGTTTGCATGAAGAGTATTTAATAAAAACCATTAAAAAATAATATGCAATAAAAACTATTCAAAGATACAAGCCATAAGTTAGGACCTGCATGCCTCTGCCGGAATGCGGGCATATGCGGATTCATGATTTGTATTCGGATATGGAGAATGGGCCGGTAGGCAGATGCTGCATTATGTAGTCTATATTCGGGTATCCTAATTCTTTGCTTATATATTTGGCTGCATCTGATTTTTTTGTCTTGCCGACCTTTATCAGGATTGCTTTCTTAGGCTTTGTCTCCGAAATGGTCTTCATGGGCGCGATCTCTGCCTTGTTTATCTCTTCATTTAGGAATGCTCCCATCTCTAGGGGCATGTTCTTGTACCATTCTCGTTCGCCGCTGAGTGTGAAGCTGCCCTTGCTTATGGAACCCTCGTTTTTTGACTTTGAGACCTGTTCCTTTCTCAATGAGTATACATCCACAGTTGTCTGCAGGTTCTCCCATGCGCTTGAAAAGCATCCGGCGAACTGCGCAGCTTCCTCCCTTGATTTTGCAGATGCCGAGGTTCCGTTCTTAAGCACAACCACCGAAGCGCCGAATATGTCAGAGTGAAAGAATAGGTCATTCTTTTCCAGATATTTCGAGTATATTTCTTCGTTCTGATCTGCGCTTCTGCCTCCTATGGCAAGATCCTTCTCACTTGTGAAGAACCAGTTGAATTTTTCATACCATTCTTTTTTCTCTATCTCGCGGAATTGTTTTTTCTCTGTTGTGTTGTAGCCTATCTTTGCAAGAGATGCTTCAAGGTCTGAAACTGCTTTTTCAGCTCCTGCCGCCTTTCTTCTGGATTTTTTGCTCTTCTCAAAGTAATCTTCTGCATTTTTCTGTGCGGATTTGTTGAAGTCTATTTCGATTTCCATGCATATGCCTAATTCTGCCTTGGGCCTCATTGTTTTTTGTCTAGTCTGGTTTTGCTATCCTCCATTCTGAATGGCCCAAACACGGCAGATGAAGACAGGTCAGGTAACAAATCCTATGATAGTGACAACTATAAAACCGAGTATGCCTACTATCAGGGTTGCAATAAGCACTATTTTGAAAGTTCTGTTGAAAGAAGCCCTGTCAGGCTTGTAGCTTATTGATAGCACTCTTTTCGAGTCGGCTATGAAGTTCTTAAGGCTCTTTATTATATCCAATTAATCATCCAGAATTGAGCATTAAAAGATAAATAACTTTAGATACACCAGTTCTGCATCTTTCCAAAGATAGTATTCAGGAATTTTCGTCATCGAATATCATGTCAAGGTCAAGATCGCTGTTTGCATCTATCTTGTTCTTTATTCCTGTTTCAGTATACTCTGCGAATTCGACGCCGCCCATCACTACCATTATCTTTACTTCGCTTTTCTGAAGGTTGGGATCTATGCGCGCTCCCCATTTTAGCATTGCATCTGGGCTTATTCTTCCTGATACCTCCTGGAATATCCTTTCGGCTTCGCGGAGAGTAAGGTCCTCGCCTCCAACTATATTGACTAGGGCTTTCTTTGCACTTGATAGATTGACATCTAGGAGAGGGCTTTTGAGAGTATTCTCAACTGCTATCATTGCCCTGTCTTTTGAATTCGAGGAATTAGCCTCGCCTATGCCTATTACAGCATAGCCGGAATCCTTTAATACGCTTCTCAGGTCTGCGAAGTCTAGGTTTACCATTCCGGGTTTAGTTACCATCTCTATGATTCCCTTTGTTGCATTTGATAGTACCTCGTCGCTTATCCTGAATGCCATATTGAGCGGCAGGTCAGGCGCTACTGAGAGGAGCTTGTCGTTTGGTATTATTATGGTGGTATCGGTTGACCGTTTCAGCTTTGAGAGCCCTTCAAGGGCATTTCTCATTCTTATCCTTCCCTCGCTTGTGAATGGGAGTGTTACTATGCCTATAGTAAGAGCTCCGGATTCCTTTGCCTGGTGTGCTATTACTGGTGCTGAGCCTGTGCCTGTTCCTCCGCCCATCCCACAGGTTATGAATACTAGTTGTGCATCGTTTATTATGTTCTTTATCTCCTCCTTGCTCTCTATGGCTGATTCTTCCCCTATCTTAGGATCGCTTCCTGCTCCCAGGCCCCTGGTAATTTTTTTGCCTATGAGTATCTTTCTGTTGGATCTTATCTTTGCAAGATGCGATGCGTCGGTGTTTGCTGCTACGAGGGTAACCCCGTCTATATTCACTTCGGAGATTCTTGCCACCGTGTTTGAGCCGCTGCCTCCGGCACCTATAATGTAGATTTTTGGCTTTGCCGCCTCTATGAATTTCAGCAATTCTTCATCGTCAGGTGATAGCATTGGTGCATTGTCCGTCATTAAGTCGCCGAGTAGTAGATAGATGTTAAAACATAAAAAGATTTGTAGGAAAATCACGTATCTTCAGGTTTTAGGTGGCTGGTATCTGATAGGAGAACTTGTACGGTTTTTCTGTTTTCCAGGTTGCGGAGTCTTTGCAATTGGCCGGGCTGAAGAATAATCGTTATAAACTTGCATGGCAATAGTATAATGGGTTAAATGGATACTGAAGGCAAGATAGCTGTAATAAAGGAGTTTGCCGCTGAGATAGTTACAGAAGAAGAACTGAAGATGCTGTTTGAGAGTAACGAACATCCGGTTGCATATGATGGGTTTGAGCCTTCCGGACTGGCGGGCATACATTTTGGGCTTATGCGCTCAAAGAACATTAAGAGGCTCATGGATATAGGAATAAACTTCAAACTCTATCTTGCAGATTATTTTGCTTATATAAACAACAAGCTTGGTGGAGATCTTGAGCATATACATACTGCGGGGATGTATTTTGTTGAGGTATGGAAAGCGGCAGGGGTGAATACAGAGAAGGTCGAGATAATATGGAACAAGGACCTTATGCATAGCTTCGATTACTGGGAGAGGTTCCTTAAGATAGGCAGGATAACATCGCTTGATAGAGTAAGGAGGGCCATAACCATAATGGGAAGAAAAGAGGGAGAATCGCTTTCATCGGCGCAGATATTTTATCCAATAATGCAGGCTACGGATATCTTCGAGATGGATATAGACATATGCCAACTGGGGATAGACCAGAGGAAAGCAAACATACTTGCAAGGGAAGCTGCGCAGAAATTTGGATGGAAGATACCGATAGTTGTAAGCCATCCGCTTCTTCTGGGGCTTAAGGGTGCACCTCCGGACCTCAAAACAGATGATGAAAGTAAGCTTATGGAATTTAAGATGTCTAAATCGGATCCGAAAAATTCCATAACCATACATGATAGCAGTGAAGATATAGCCAAAAAGATAAACTCTGCATACTGCCCTGAGAGGATATGTGATGGCAATCCTGTCTTTGATTATATAGATAAGATAATAATAGAGAATAGGGAGAGCCCTATAACCATAGCCAGGTCCCAGAAATTCGGAGGAGATATAGTTGCAGAGAATTATAATGAATTGAGAAGGCTTTACATAGACGGAAAGATACACCCGATGGACATCAAGTCGTTTGTTTCAGGAAAGCTTGAAGAAAAGATAATGCCTATAAGGAAGCATTTTGAGGAAAATAGGAAAGCTAGGGAGCTTTACGAGGCTGTGAAGAGCTATCTTGTGACAAGATAGATGCGCCGGGATTGGGATTTTCATTGCTCCTGCCAGAGGGAGCTGTTTTTGAACCCAAAAAGCCCGAAGGCCACCAGATCTCGAGTTTCGCCTATTTGTTCTGGCGCGATACCGGATTCTGCCATCCCGGCACATGCTTGTTTATTTAAATATGTAAGGTTATATTCTTATTCGTCTTTCATTTATAATGTATTACAAAGTAGAATGATGTTTAAAATGGATAAGAATCTTGCAATGAGAGGAATTTCGATCTTTCTGTTTTCGGTTCTTACAATACTTGGGATAGGATTTTCGGTATACTTGATAGTAGCAACAAATACTATTCTCGGCAGAGTTGTTGCCTTAGCCTTCCTTATACTTTCCGCGGTATCAGGGTTCTTCAACACATTCACATCGTACAGTTACTACAGATCATATCTTTATGACAAGCATCTTGAGAAGATACAGAAAAAACTTAAGCCTATGAAAGGATTTCCTCTTGTAGCGGTAGCGGTGCCAGTATACAATGAAGACACAGCAATGACCGAGAGGAACTTTCTCAGGTTGATGGAGGTTGACTATCCCAAGGACAGGGTCAACTTCTACCTTCTGGATGATTCTACAGATCCTGCAATAAGGAAAGAACTTGAGAGGTTCTCGAGAAAGCACAATGTGAGATACATACATAGGGATGACAGAAGGAATTTCAAGGCAGGCGCGCTTAACAATTTTGCAATGAATGCTAAGGAGGAATTCCTTGCCATCTTTGATTACGACGAGTATCTTGTCGATACCAGATTCATTCTGGACCTGCTCCCATATTTCAACAACAAAAAATTATCTTATGCACAGACAGAAAAGAGATTCCAGAAAGGGACCTTCTTTTCTGACACGGTAGACATATTCCATGGATTTTTCTTCAAGTTCATACAGCCTTCTAGAGCCCTGAATAATACAGGAATATTCGCAGGGTCATGTGGCATTATAAGGACATCATACCTGAAGAAGATAGGAGGCTTTCCGGAATATGTCACTGAAGATACTTTCTTCAGCTTTGAGTCGGATGCAAATGGATACGAGAGCATTTACATACCAAGGCATTATGCTCTTGGAGCGCCTATAACTAAATTCAGCCATCTTGCAAAGCAGCAGTGGAGATACAACTATGGAGATACACAGTTTCTAGGATATTTTGTAGGGAAGTTGCTTGGAAAGAGTAACAAGAAGCCTAAATCAAAATGGCTCCTTGTTGATTATGTCACACACGGCTTCGGACTGAATTACATATCGGTAGTATTGATAATTTTCACTATTGTTTCTGTTGCAATAGTCTTCTCGGGCCTTACTGTAGTACCAAACATGATCATACCTGGCGGCTTCCTTCTGGGCAGCCCTGAGATGATATTCGAGACGCTTGGGGTTCTTGCTTTCGTGTTATCCCTTATGGCACCAGTTATAGTAACAAAACTTTATTTCGGATCACTGAAGAAAGGGTTTATGATGCTGCTTCTTAATTTTGCGCTTGCGTTTATAAGGGCCAAGGCTGCTCTTTTTGCGGTATTCAGCAAGACAGTGAAGAATTCGTGGACAGGAATATCTTTCCTTAAATCTGAAAAGAACATAATATTTGCGCTTAAGAACTCAATTGTAGAAACCGCCTTTTCAGGCATACTCTTTCTCTTGGGAATTGTTGCAGTGATGATAAATAACCTGTATGGTGGTCTCTGGCTTATAGGATACGGAATCTTCTACATCTCGACAGCATACATGTTTTATAGATACAGGTAGATTAGATGGCTGGCCTTCAGGCAGACAATAGTAAGGAAGATGGCAAGGCTGAACTTGCTGGCAGGATATATGTAAAGATACATGATACTCCGGAAGGCAGCATAATAGCAATGTGTGATGGAGAACTCATAGGGAGCAAGCACAGTGAAGGAAAGAGTGAGTTGGATCTTGAGAGCTACGCTGGTTTTTATATTGGAGATCTTATGAAGCCTGAGGACGCCGGTGCATTAGTCGGCGAGATTGATTTTTATACTGCCAATATAGTTGGGGAGGCATCTGTAGGAATATTCATAGAAAGGAAGATGGCAGAGGCTTCAGATATTAGGAAGATAGGAAGAGTTCCCTGCCTTTACCTCTTTAAGATGGATTTCCGTTCAGCTTCATTATAGCCTCTGCTATGTTTCCATTGGTTTCTTCCAAGGCTTTCTTCGCCGCTTCTTCTGTAGCTCCTGTTTTCTCCTTTACCATAGATATGTCATCTTCGGTTATCTCCGGAGGAGGCAGATCACGTTCAGCTTCAGATATCCTTCCGGTTATCTGAAAACTTTTATTGCCCTGCATCTCTATCATAGTAACATTCGGCTCATCGATTATGAAGCTTTTGTTCTTTCCTTCTATTATGACCCTGAGTGCGGGTATCTCCATTGTCTTCATCCCCATACTGTCCATCATTCGCTTTAGCGATCTGGGATCCATATTTGGCATCATGTAAACACAATAAGTATTTCCTGCCCAAAATATAAATACGATTTGCAGCATATCTCTTTCATGGAATGTCATTCAAAGTACAAGGTGCCGGGGGGAAAACTCATAGAGATACGTTTGGTACATAAGAACGGAACCATAGAATCGTTGGAGATAATAGGTGATTTTTTCTTGCTGCCTGAGGAAAAACTGGGCCTGATTGAGAGATCTGTTGAAGGCTTCAAGATAGACGCTGATGAGAAAGATATTGCTTCTAACATAGCCGAAGTGGTTTCTAAAGAAAAAATCGAGATGGTAGGAATAGATCCTGCATCAATAGCAAAGGCAGTTAAGATGGCGGTGAATTCATGAGATGGCGAATTGTAGGTTTGGAAACCCATGATGCGTATTTCAATATGGCCATAGATGAAGTATTGCTCGAAAGGGTCTCTGAGAAGCTCTCGCCTCCTACAATAAGGTTTTATAGATGGTCTCCGAGTGCTGTCTCAATAGGAAGGTTCCAGTCTATGGAAGAAGAAGTCAATGTCGAAAGATGCAGGGAAACCGGGGTGGATTATGTGAGAAGGATAACCGGAGGAGGTGCTGTCTACCATGATAATGGTGGAGAGATAACGTATAGCCTTGTGGCTCCTGAGGCTGAATTTCCTTCGGGAATCGGGGAGAGCTATAAGGACATCTGCAGGTCCATAATCTCAGGGCTTGCTCTTCTCGGTATAAAGACAGAATTCATGCCAGTCAATGATATAGTTGCAAATGGGAAAAAGATATCTGGGAATGCGCAGACAAGAAGAAAAGGCGTACTCCTACAGCATGGCACAATACTCTATTCCCTTGATATAAAACGCATGTTTTCCCTTTTGAATGTGAGCAAGGAGAAGATATCAGACAAGATGATAAAAAACGTAGAGGAAAGGGTTACTTCGGTATCTGCTTTTGGAAATTTCTCACTTAATGACCTGTATGGTGCGTTGCTTGAAGGTTTTACAGAAGGGAGAGAATACGATTTTGGAATGTGGAGCAGGGAAGAGATAGAAGCCGCAGAAAAATTGAGGATAGGTGTATACGGTACAAGAAAATGGAATTTCAGCAGATAACAGTTCTCTTTATGAGATTATTCACTTCGTCGGCACGATAGGAGCTTCTTACAAAAGGACCTGACGCAACATACATGAATCCCTTTCTGATTGCCCTTTCCTTTAGATCTGAAAACTTCTCAGGGGCTATGAATTCTTTTACCTCTGCATGAAGGTTGCTTGGTCTTAGATACTGCCCCATTGCAAGAAAATCCACGCCGGCATGGCGAAGATCATCCATTGCTCTTTCGATCTCTGCCTCTCTTTCCCCTAATCCGAGCATAATTGCAGATTTTGTATATATGCCCTTTTCAGCTTTCTTTATTTTTGAGAGAATTTCAAGGGATTGGTAGTATGTTGCGCGCTTATCTCTTATCTTTGGGGTTATGCTTTCTACAGTTTCAAGATTATGCCCTATCACATCTGGCTTTGATTTGATTATGCGTTCTATGCATGAGTCTTCATTTCTAAAATCAGGTATTAGGAGCTCGATAGTTGTGTCTGGAGATCGCTTCCTTATCTCCTCTACGCATCTTGCAAAATGCTCTGACCCCTGGTCTTCTAAGTCATCCCTGCATACGGAGGTGATTACCACATATTTAAGCCCCCATTTCCTTACAACTTCAGAGAGGTTTTCAGGCTCCTTGGGATTTGGAATTCTTCCCTTTGCACTTTTTTGCACAGAACAGAACCTGCATCCTCTTGTGCAGAGGTCTCCTAAGACCATGAAAGTTGCAGTGCCGCCACTCCAGCATTCTGTTATGTTTGGGCAGTGTGCTTCTGCACATACAGTATGCAATCCTCTTGAAAGTATCTCGGATTTTATCTCTGAGTATTTGGAGGAGCTTGAAGGTTTTATAGTCATCCAGGATGGCAATCTTTGATTATCCATTTTCTGCACTCTTTATTTTTAGTAGTTGGTTTACAAAAACCTATCGGGAATTGAATCTGCGCGGATATCTCTGCGCGGTCATTTTTTCCTGTTTTGCCTTTTATCTTCTTGGATGATTTTTATTTGGTCTTAGTGACATTCCCCCTTAAGATTAGTTTAGATCGAATTGTATTATTTGGGGGAGACTTCAAAACCCAGCGCCTGCCATATACTCGCAGTGACAGAGGTATTCTGCGAGATGTATGGAAATGTTACATTCTGGTCTGTTATTGTTGTGTATCCGTTGCCGCTGTAATCGTTTGCGTTCCCTTGAAGGGGCCACCAGCCAATTAGGTTTGAGTAGCTTATAGGCACACTGTAAATTCCGCCCTTATACATTGAGGTTATCTGATTCTGTGACAATGAAGTATTGTATAACTGCACATTGGATATTTCTCCTTGAAGTAAGCCATTTACTCCTTGTGGCAGAGGCACTCCTGAATAGACTGATATGTTTGTAGTCCAGTAGACAGGTAGTGATGCGGGGAGGGCACTGGAGCCTGAAGACGGAGGTGTTGCTCCGGTATATTCGCCTGTCGCAGGAGTTGTTGTAGTAGGCTGTCCGTTTATGTATAGATATGTCTGTCCGCCGTTTAATGAGTTGTATGTGAGAGTTATATACTGCCATCCTGATTGCCCAATATCCGCTACTATAGGATTGTTTTGATCCACTCCGGATACCGATGCATATACATTCGTATCTGCAGTGCTGAGAATTGGATCATCCCATGGAATTCCGTTATATCCGTTCCCAGGACCGATTTCAAGAGGATATGAGTCAGTGACACCGAACAAGGGGCCGTTTGTATCAGGTTTTATATATGCCCACATCGAAATTGAAAATGAATTGTCAGTATATAAGTACGAGGAAATGTTCTCGTATAAATCTGTAGTTCCTGAGAATGAGGCAGCCTGCAGGGAACCCATGGGAAGTATTGGAAAGCTGCTTGCGTATATGTTATGTGAGGAGGCATTGGAGCAGGAGGAGATATTTACACAATCGCCTATTCCTGGAAGAGGATACTCTATGCCATGATTAGGTCCGAAGACGTAGTCATTCTGGCCAAGAGAGGTCTTCTGTGGAACTCCTCCTGTAGGTATTCCAGGATGTGTGTTTCCACTATAGTCATTAGCATTCCCACCAAGCGGAAGCCACGTCACAAGATTCTTGTCTTGGACTGGCGCTCCAGATATACCTTCAGTATATATCTTCATTATCTGGCTTGGAGAGAGCGAGGTATTGTATGCCTGGACATTCGCTATGCTTCCGGTGAGATTATGATATGGAGAATAACCAGGTAATATTGTCTGTACATCGGTAGTGAAAAAGTCGGTTGGACCTATTACCGAGTTCGCGGGATTATACTCGGACAGAATTAGCTGGTTTGTCGCTTTTCCGTCTATATATAATGTCTCTGTTCCGCCTGAACCGGATGGGACGTATGTGACTGCTAGTGAATACCATCCAGAAGCGGGAAGAGTATAACTTGCTTGGCACCACCCACCATAGCATGGAGGATTTGTAGGCCCATTACCAGTTATAAAGTTATATAGTGTAAGCCCTACAGGAAAGAGCAGGGGCATGCTGTTGTAGGTAGGATATGATACTCCGAAGTATTGTGCTCCGGTTATTCCGAATACCGGGCCTGTTGTTTTTGGAGTGATGTACGCCCAGACTGCTGCGGTGAATGCATTGTTTGTGCCAAAATAGGAAGTGATGTTGGAATCTATGTATGAAGTGCCATTGAATGTTGATGCGTATCTGGAAGGAACGCCTGAAGGTGCATCTGTAAAGATGGTGTTGACTGTATTTGCATTATTGCCGTTGCCGCTGTAGTCGTTAGCGTTCCCATTTAGAGGATACCAAGCAACAAGGCTGTTGCCTGAAATCGGCCTTCCAGAGTAACCCTGCTGGTAAATTGAGTATATCTGTGATGAGGTAAGCGTAGAGTTGTATACCTGCACATTCGCTATGCTTCCGTTGAATGGTTTTGGGCTTCCTCCGCATATTGACGTGCCTGATGTGGCTGTGCCTAGATTTGAACCGATCACCAGATTGTTTACCTGGTTTGGATTATTGAGTGGGACAGTTGCCGGTGCACTTCCTTCAAGCTGGCCGTTTAGATACAGATTTAGGCTTCCGGAATCGGAGAATGTCATTGCTATATAATTCCATGAGAATGGAATTAGACCGCTTACTGTGAGGGATGATTGGCCGTTGTTGAGGTTTTGGACTGTGCCATACCATTGGTTTCCGTCTAGCACTACCAGCCTTGCTGCATGGCAGTATGAGTTGCCTGTAGTGCCAAAATCGAGTACTGTCTGTTGCTGGTAGGGGCCTTCTTCTGGGAATACCCAAGCAGAAAGTGTTATCTGATTATTTACAAAGGGGCTTAGAAGCGAGTTAGAGGCCGGATTTCCTGCAATTAAATAACTTGAAACTCCATTGAATAGAACTGATTGCCTGTTATATCCTGAGAATGTGAATATGCCTTGCGTGGAGCTTGTTCCGGGATTTCCATTTGCCCTGTCGATATATGAGGCTGTAGCAGGAGATGCAAAATAATATCCGCCTACAACTGATTTTTGGAGATTCTGTATGTTATATGCGGAGTAGCTAGGCCCATAAATAAGCACTCCCTGCCCGGTTTGGAAGAGTTTTGAGAGAAGTATGCCAGGAGTATAACCCAGGTAAGGTACCATTATTTTGGAATTTGTTGGTATGGTGTTTGACTCGGTTATAAGGCCTCCGAAATTGTTTTCACAGCTTGAAGTGATTATGGGCATTGCATTCTCAGTTACAAGTATAGTTGAATTTGCGAGAAGAGGATTCATGTTTGCAGGGCATGAAGATCCAGAACCCAGATAGTATACTGTGCCATATGAGAAGGAGTATTGGTTTGCAAGGTCTGCCTGAATGCCGCCTATCCTTTGAACCTGATTGAATATGTTCCCAAATTTAACATCCTTCCAGATGCCTGACTCTGCATAGTAAGGATCAGGCAGGCCTGTGAGGTTTAGAGTTGCATTTACGGGAATCCCGAAGGAATATTCGCCTGTTGAGGTATTTAGTTTTACATTTTCTATATAACTTACAGATATTGAATATGGGCTTGACTGGTAGATGTGTGGCCTGCTCTCATTTAATTTGACACTCTCTCCCAGATCAAATGTCTTAAATACGCTCTGGTTATATGAAGAGAGGGTTAGCCCTTCCATATCTTGTGATATTGAGTTCTGCGCATAAGAGGTGGCATTTGGGATCGTCCCCGATATCATTAGATTGGATACATCATATGAGAAGTTAGTTATGAAATTTCCCTTTCTCAAAGAGGGATTATATTCATATTCGGACAGGGTTAGTATTGCGGCTTTGAGGCTTGATTTTGCAAACTGGCCTGAGCTTGATGCTAATGAGGAGCCTATTGACTCGGATCCCGTAGATATAATCCTTGAAGTGGAAAGTTGGCTATAGTTTGAGCTCATTATCAGGAAAGCGAAGAGCTCCGCAAGCATAAGCATGAACATCAGGAGCACAGCGGTTGACATCATCTGTGCCTTCTTTGTCTTGAGAAAATTTTTTATCTCCATGATACTATTCCCACATTGTATAGATTTGGAACATAAGAATAATTAATATCGTTTGAAACAGCTTGGGGCGCGATGGCATATCCTGTCGAATGTCCATTGAGAGGCCACCATCCCACTAGGTTGTATCCGTTTAGAGGAAGTCCGGAGACACCCTCGGAATAGAGATCAGCTGCAGATGGGGAAGACACGGTAAGATTGTATACCTGGACATTCGCTATGCTTCCGTTGAAATAATATCCCTGGAATCCTGGACTGATTATGCCGCCGATGTCAGATACATAAGGCTGAGTATTGAGAGAGGAGGAAAGAGGAAGTATCTGGAAAGATCCGTTCAGATATAGAGTTACAGATGATGAGCCTTTTGTATAAGCATATCCTACAAAATTCCATGTGTCTGGAGTTAACGAAAAAGTGCTTTTTGCATCATTGTTCCATCCTGCAAAATAAAGCTGGCTGCCACATAGCAAAAGCCCTGAGAACTGGTTGGTTGTTGCTGGAGTTCCAAATCCATATATGGAGTATTTTGGTGATGTTGTAGTGCATGATCCGCTCGGACCTCTGAAATATACCCATGCGAAAACAGATCTTCCAGAGCTGCCCAGAGGCAGGCCCAAGGCATTTGTGGAGATATAACTGGTTGTGCCGTTGAAATCTGCGACATACGAAGAAACCGGAACGACCACTGATGATTTGGAAGTTGAGAAAGAATTGAGATAGCTTGAAGGCCTATAACCAGAATCTTGGTATATTATATTCACAGGATATAGAGTGTTATTGTAAGGCCCGTAATCGTTTGTATTTCCATCAAGAGGATACCATGATACAATCCCAAGGCCTGATACGGGTCCTCCGTTAAGCCCTTCCTCATATAATTCGGAGATTTGGTTTGGCTGGAATGGTGTATTGTATATCTGCACATTCGCTATGCTTCCGTTGAATGTGTTTGAGGGAAATAAGGATCCGGGGTATCCCTCCATTCCTATGGAGAGGTTTTCAGAATTGATGCTTCCTGGCATTGTTATAATATTTCCGGATATGCTGTTGCTGTTTGCATACAGGGTGATAGAAGCTCCATTCATTACCATTGCTATGAAATTCCATTGGTTGTCATTGACTGTCGGTCCTGGTTCAGGTGCATAATTCTGGCACCATGCACTCATGCTTACATACATCATGTCATTGCTTGCAGTAGGGCTTGGATTTGGGTCATTTAGGCCTAACATTCTTCCGAGGCCAGGACATTCCCTGTTTCCAAATGCGACTATTCCGCACTCTGAACCGCAACCTGATGGCTGGTATCCGGATGGATCTACCCATGCAGTTATGGTAAGCTGGGGCTCCGTAGGAAGGGAGGTTATGTTACCTATCATGTAGCTGTTTGTGCCGTTAAAGTAAGGAATCCGTTCAGCTCCCTGCAGGGTATTGTTTAAGGTTAAGGTATAGTTTGATAGCTGGTATACGCTGTTTAAGAGATATGCCGCACATGAGCCATCCCCATTTGCATATAGATTCGCTGCGTTGAGAAGTATCGAGGATTGGCTGTCTCCCTGGCAGCTTCCATATGCTATAAGCTTTTCCCCAGAAATTGCATAGAGCCTTCCATAAGCAAGTATCATCTCGGTTATAGGGCCATATATGGATTGTGTCATCCATATTGGACTTCCTGTAGATATTCGCTGTGCTATTATCTCACCATTAGACCATCCCGAATAGACGACACCTGATGAGACAACTGGGGCTAAATTCGGAGAAGACTTTAGATCAAAAGGAACCTGCCATATAAGTGAACCTGAAGTTGATACGCCTATTATTGAGTTTGACGTCTGATATATGAACATGCTTCCTGATGAGGATACTGAAGAGACGCTGCCGAGTCCCGTAGAAAAACAGAATGCTTCCATGGTATTCGAGTATGTTGCGCACTCTTGATTATTGCTACCGAATGCTATTAAGCCTTGTGAGACAGTGATGTTTGTAGTCGCAGGAAGATGGATAGGCGATGGCTCTATAAGTATTGGCAATCCTGCTGACTTCCCCTCTACTGAAATCCCTGAGATCTGGATTCCGTTGTATGAAGTCCTTGATGCTATTGAGCCGTAGATAACTGCCAGGGATATTGAGTTCTGGCTTTCTGAAGCGGCGTATGGATTCGCAAGGCTGCCGTTATCCAGGTTGTAGAAATTTATAGAGTTTGAAGATGTTCCGACAACCCCATACTTCCCATTGATAAGTATTTGGGATATGAAGTTGGAATCTGAATGCGTTTGCCATAGCGTTGTTCCTGTTACTGCGGATCGTGCAACTATCCATGAAGAGGCGTTCCAGTATATTAGCATGTTGTTGTAAAGCGCTAGACTCTCCGCTTGGGTAGGCATTTCCGTTTTCCATGATGTTACCCCTGAGCTTGCATTTAGTGCTATCAGGTAGTTTCCGGAAGCGAGATAAATGTTTCCATGACCAGCTACAGGCTGCGCGTTTTGCTGTGAAGGCAGATTGTATATGAAGGATATCGATTGTGATTGGGGACCCGATCCGGAGTAACTGCTTCTTTCTGAATTGTCTGCGTATTCTTGCCAAGAATTGCTTTTTGAATTATATTGATTAACCATCTGGCTTGCAGTATTGTTATTAGTAACTGCTATTTGAGCCACTGTCGTTGAAGATAGAATATTAAGTATTGAGTGCGTATCGGAATACGAAGCTAGGAAAGGTGTTTGAGGGGTATATGAAAAATATATAAGCATAGTAATTGCCACTCCTGCAATTATCATTGCGAATATGGCATCTATCGTGAATACTACGGCTTTCATCGGATTTACCTGACTTTAATAAAATTGGTATCTATAAATAACTATCTAGATTACCTTCGATAATGATAAAAACAGCTATGTTATAAAAATTTTGGATAGTGATTTGAATGCATGAAAATAGGAAAAATGAATCAAGGCAGAACATTGATGAGTGGCTCTCAAATCTGGCTTCGGAGTCACGTAAGGAATGGCAGAATCCTGAAGAGATATTGAAGAGCATTGGGATCTCTAAAGGCATGAAGATAGCTGACCTGGGATGTGGCCCGGGTTTCTTTACTCTTGAGATGGCAAGGCTTACTGGAGAAGATGGAGTGGTATATGCGGTAGATATGGAAAAAAAGGCCATTGAATACCTTAAAGGCAGAATCGGAGCGGATAGGCGCTTGAGAAAAATCATAAAGGCAGTTAACTCTGATGTATCGGATACAGGCATTCCGGATGACTCCGTAGATCTTGTCTTCTTCGCAAATGTCCTTCATGATATAGAAGATAAGGATTTGTTCTTTGAAGAGATAAAGAGAATAGGGAGAAAGGATGCTGTTTTTGTCGATGTTGACTGGGAGAAATCAGATGGGAAACCGAGAAGAGGGCCTCCTGACAGCATAATAATAAGCAAAAACGAAGCGAAAGATTTTCTTGAAAGAAAAGGTTTCAGGACAGAGCGGGAGATATACGCCGGCCCACATCATTATGGGCTTGTGTGCAGGATTTTGTAAGGTCGCAGAATAGAATAAAAAAAATTAAAGGCATGGCAATAAAAGCCATGCTTTTTATAAGGAATAATTAACCTTTTAGTTCAAGGGTGGAGGAATCGGCTTTGAATCCTGAACTCATGTGGGCTCCGCTGCAGAATGGCTTCTTTGTTGAATGACCGCATCTGCATAGTGCATACTCTACCTTGGCGTCTTTCTTTACCAGTATAGGTCCATCCTTTGCAAACTCGAATTCTATTTTCTCCATTATATTACCTGGATTTAATTTGATTATATCTTTTTTATCCTTATCTGGTTTATTCATTTATCCTTCTTCCTTGAGCGTGAATATAAACTTTTTCAGTCATTTATTAAGCATGGATGGAAGTGAAGAAGATTCGATAATATGGAAAATACTCCGCGAGTCTAAGACAATAGCAGTAGTAGGCTGTTCCAGGGAAGAAGGAAAGGATAGCCATAATATACCCATGTATCTGCAGAAAGTAGGATACAGAATAATACCGATAAACCCTTTTGCTAATGAGATTCTTGGAGAGAAGGCGTATGCGAAGCTTACTGATGTGAAGGAAGAGATAGATGTTGTAGATGTTTTCAGGCCTTCTGCTGAAGCTGCTGAGATAGCGAGGGAGGCAGTTTCAGTACATGCGAAGGCTCTCTGGCTACAGGAGGGAATAGTCAGCGAAGATGCAAGAAAAATAGCAGAGGATAACGGCCTTCTTTTCGTAATGAACAGATGCATGTTTAAAGAACACTACAAGCGCAGGCTGGAGCTGCATTAGCGTTTCTGTTTTATATAGGATTTGAAGAGAAAAGCATTGGATTTATGGTTCTCTCCACCTGGCTTTTTTGTATCCTATTATAAAGAGTGCAATGCATACTGCAATTATTACACTCCAGTCTATTGCAAGGCTGGTCATATTTATATTGACATAGCCCATTGCTGCCTGTGCTATCTGCGCAGCGTATGTTGTAGGAGAGATATAGGCTATGTATCTGAAAGGCAGGGGTATGTAGCTTAATGGATAGTATACCGGAGGTATTGTGCTTAATAATACTGTGACTATGCCGGAGAAGCCCCAGCTCTGTATTATATCGGTTGTAAGTGTGGAAAGGAAGAAGCCCAGTGAGACTGAGAAGACGAACATAACCGCCATTATGGCAATTATTGTAAGGGATTGGAGAAGCGTGGGATGTAGATATATGGAAGCCAGGATTATGAGCAGTATTAGCACAGGTATAGAGAATACTACTTCTGATATACCCATTCCTGCGACATATGCCATTGGTCCTGTGGGAGAGGTAACTACCATATCCTGAAGCTTCAGGTCATTCTTAAGATGCGATATGTCGCCCTGCATGCTTACGCCTGACATTACTGCAGTCATTATCAGGGCTCCTTCTATGCCCATCCCTACAAGGGCACCATGGCTTACGAAGGTTATAACCACAAGTATTGAGATTGGAGCAAGCAGGGTATTGATGAACATTATAGGATAGTTCTGCATGGCGTATATTGCATTTATGAGAATTGAAGCCAGCACCTGGCTTATAATGCTTCTGTGTTTCATCACCATTCCCCCTCGTCACTTTCCTCTTCGTCATTTATTGAGCGTTTTGCAAAATAGTAGAATAGATCTTCAAGGGAGACTGGATTTGTTGAAAATTTTATTTTCTGTGCCATTAACTTTTCGGATATGGCAAATGCCTCTTTCTGGCTTGTGAGTATCTGGTAACCTTTTTCTATTTTTGAGATGTTGGCTACTTTTGGCATCTTCAATTCCTTGTCGCCTTCTATCCTTATACTGTATTCATGACCTGCTTTCTTTCTTAGTTCACCTATGCTGCCTGAGATTATCAACCTGCCGTTATCTATTATTGCTATTTTGTCTGCCAGATATTCTGCTTCTTCAAGATAATGCGTTGTTAATACAATAAGGTAATCTTTTTTTAACTTTTCCAGAAGAACCCAGAGCTCTCTTCTTGAGATAGGATCTAGGCCTGTTGTAGGTTCATCAAGAAATATGATTCTTGCTTCTGAAGCTAGAACAGTTGCCACCATTACCTTCCTTTTTGTTCCTCCGGAGAGAGTTCTGCTTAGTTTATTGGCATACTGCTCCAGATTTAATTTTTTTATAGAGGATAATGCAAGTGATGATGCTTCTTTATATGAAAATCCTCGATATAGTAGATAGGAGAGTATCTGCTGCTTTGGATTCATCCAGGGTATAGTTCGTGCCTCCTGAGGAACTATGGCCATCAGTTCCCTTGCACGCGTGGGCTCCTTTACTATGTCTATTCCTTCAACATATGCAGATCCTTTAGTTGGCATGAGCTCTGTTGCCAATATGCGGATCAGCGTGGTCTTTCCCGCGCCGTTCCTGCCTATTATTGCAAGTATCCCTTTCTGCATGAAGTCCATGCTTACATTTTTTAGGACATACTTTTTGCCGTCGTAGGTCTTTGATATTTTTCTTATCTTTAGCCCTTCCATTAGAATATCTCAGAATCTATTGGTAAACAATATTTAATAATGCTAGAGAGATTATTCGGAATGGAAAGACTGCCGGTATTTTTGCATCTGCATTGCCTTTGTATCCATTCCTGTCTTTGTTTTAGTATTTGATATGGTTTCCTGGTTAAACTTCTTCTATGAAGTTTAATGGAATTGGCAATAAACGCATCGGAGGCCTCGCCGTTGCGAACAGGCAGAAGAAGTCGTGACCTCCTACCTTTTAAGGTTTAAAGTGGCGGGGTTAGAGATGCCTGCACTTTTCAGGTGCTATACCATACCATGCCATAATTCTTTACGTTAAAGCTGATGGAAGCCCCATTATTCAGCATGGCATGCACCTCTACATTGAGCGGCACATTGTATTTGGCTGAAAGGCATGTATCGAAAGTAAATTTTGCCGGAGCGTATCCAGTCTTGTTAAATAGGTCCTCGTTAACCATAACGGTTCCGGATCCGGATACCGAATAACAAGGCTGACCGCCAACAGCCGCCAACCCGTAGGATTCCGTGCTTACATTGCCAATGCTTGTCAGATTAAATAGGTAACCGAGGACATTTGTGTAAATTGAGTATGGATAAGCCATATTCCCGCAAGGAGTGGCAATGGAGTTCTGGCTTGTGAAGTTGTATATCACACAGCCGTACCCCGATCCATAAGTCTGGTTCAGATGCGTCTTTGCTTGGATATCCCCGACATTTGGTATTCCAGTCAATTCAAGGCTGGACCACGACTGACTGCCATTCTTGTTGTAAAAGAAGCTAAGCTGCGGATCGGTATTATTTATCATTATAGATCCCGAATATGAAAGGTTTACAATGGCTGTGGAATTGATTTTCTGTGCCATTATTTGGATAAGTGTGCTTGAATTGAGGTTTTTTGCTGTAATAACTGCGTAAGGCAGCGAACCATACGTGAAGAACAGGTATGCGCCTGCGATGATGATCAGTGCAAACAGTGCCAATATAATCCGACTGCGCGATCCCTTCCCTTTCTTCTGAACATTCGCATTTGTCTTAGCCATACAACCGTCTACATTAACAAGTAAAGGTTTATAGTTATTGCTGGATGGGGGGTTTTGAGCCAAAATCAAGCCTTCAGTATTCGGCTTCTTTATAAGGCCTGTTCAAATTTGTAAAATAAATTGTTTGGATACATCAGTAAGGGAATCGGAAGAAAAATGGGTGAGAGTTGGCATGTCCCATCCATAAGCACGAAGACGCGAGATTCAGCAATCAACCTTTAAATAAATAATTACTGCAGGTACTACTTATGCGTATTATCTCTTGGAACATAAATTCTATCCGAGCACGACTACCTCGACTTTTGGCATTAGTCAAACGCCATAGACCTGACGTAGTGTGCCTGCAAGAAACTAAGGTAGCCAACAAAGATTTTCCTGAAGCCCAATTGAGCACTGCAGGTTACTATTCAATACTTTACGGCCAAACTAGCTATAATGGTGTGGCAATCCTGATTCGTGGTCAAGCGAAACAACGCAATTTAATGACTTTTCCTAAAAACAAGATTTCCATAATGGCCGAAATGAAAAACAATCTAGGATTTTCTGAAGTTTTGCATGGTTTTCCAAAAGATCCTTCGTCTAATGAAGCCAGGGTAATATCAGCGCGTATTGGAGGACTGCGATTGGTTAATGCTTATGTGATAAATGGAGAGAGCAGAATTAGTGATAAATTCCTGCTTAAAGGTCGTTGGATGGAGGCTTTTGGGAACTGGCTGCAAAACCTCCCGCAAACTCCTCCTCTTCTTGTTGTGGGTGATTTTAATGTTGCTCCGGATGATTGTGATGTGTGGGATCCGAAAGGACTTAAGGACCGAATCCATTGTACACCTGAAGAAAGGGCCTGGCTAAAGAAACTTCAAGGAAAACGGCTTCAGGACATACTCCGAACGAAAACTCAAGAACGCGTTTTCACGTGGTGGCCTTACATGCGAGGTGGATTTAACCGTGACGAAGGTCTGCGTTTTGATTTAGTCTTAGGGGATAAAGATACTCTGGGTCTGGTGAATCGAATATGGGTAGACAAAGAAGAACGTATCCCTATAGAAAGTCTTGAGCCTCCGAGTGACCACGCACCGATTGTCATAGATATAAATCAAACAAAGTTTTAAAATGAAGATTTTAGTTACAGGAGCAAGCGGGTATGTAGGCGCAAGCATATTCACGAACCTGAGCAAACACTACGAGTTAATTGGCACATTTCAGAAAAACAAATTGTTCGAAAAATTAATAGAGCTGGATATTATTCAGAATTCCCATATAATCCCACATATGTTACTGGTGTCCAGAAACTTTATCATCTTTTTGCCGCCGTAATCCCTGCTTGGAAAAAATGTGGACTTGGCGGGATTTGAACCCGCAACCTTCCGCATGCAAAGCGGGCGCGCTGCCGTTGCGCTACAAGCCCATTAATACAGTTTTACATCTGATGCTGTAGATTATGTACACTGTGATTAGAGTTATATACAGATAAAGTATAAAATAGTCTTTGTTTGAAGGCATGCTCACCTTTCCTGAAGGGCATCCTGGCTTGAAATCCAGTTATACCTTGAGTTTGCCTTAATTCTTAGATATATTTAAATAGTTATCCTATATAGGTAATTGGTAAAACAAGAAGGTGAAAGAATGGCAAAAAAAGAAGAGAATAAAGAAGAAGATGAAGAAGAGGAAGATGACGAAGACTTCGATGAAGATATGGATGATGAAGAGGATTGGGACGAAGACATGGACAGTGATGAGTAGTCGTTTCTGATTTTATTCTTTATTTTGTTTTATAGAAGAGAAAGACGCATGTCCGAAGTAGTATATTCGGAAATGTTAGTTCTAATATATTGCATATATCTTAACATTGCTTATTTTTAGGTATGCGCCTTTCTTTTTATTTTGTATGAATCTTTTGTGAATAATCCTGAACTGCTGCCATACTACATTATATTGAGTGCAGTCCATCTGATAAATTTTTTTGTGCGTATGAAGAAAGAGTTAGTATTCCTCTTGACGTCTTTTATCATTGGTTTATATCTTGCCTTTTCCTCTGCTGTAAGCTTGCCCTCTTTTACTACAGTCTGCTTCTTTCCATCCACTATGCTTGTCTCTGTTTTGCTTATGACTTCTTTCTTCATCTGTGCGTACCATTCGTCAAGGCTGTTACCGTGTTTTTTTATCATTCTTAAGAAGTCTTTCATTACTATGCTTCTTCTCTTCCCGGTACGGTCTTCCTCTGCTGCCGGAATCAGAGCTGCCTTGTCGCATATTTCTTCAATGTCTGCCTGCGAGAATCCGGCTGTTGCCCTTGCGAGCCTGCCGAAATTTATGTTTTTTATCGGCATCTTCCTGGTATTGTATATGAATGCCTGCCTTCTTGATTTGAAATCTGGTGGTGGAACATATATTGACTCGCCGAAACGTTTGCTCCTCTTTAACGCTGAGTCTATATCCCAAGGCTGGTTTGTTGCACCTATAACGAATATGCCTTCAGGATTTTTTTCTACACCGTCAAGTTCCTGAAGGAATTGGTTTACAGCCATTCTCATTGTGCTTGATTGCTCGCCTCCGCCTCCGCCGCCGCTCCTTTTCATTCCCAAGGCATCTATCTCGTCGAAGAAGATTATTACAGGCGTATTTGCTCTTGCCTGCTCGAATATGGCATGCATGTTTTTTTCAGTATTTCCAGCATACATGTCAACTATCTCGTTTATTCTTGCTATTATGACATTAGATTTAGTCTCTCCGGCTATTGCATTTACAAGATATGTTTTCCCATTTCCAGGCGGGCCGTAGAATATTACGCCCAGGCCTAATTTCTTTCCGTAGACTTTCAGGAGTTCTGGCTTTCTTATAGCCAATATTATATTTTCATAGATAAGCTTTTTCTGTTCTTCCATTCCGACTACATCATTGAAGGTTATCTTAGATTTGTGGAAACGTACCTTCTTTATCTGGCCTTCCTGAATCTCCGTCTTATCGGAAGATATGGCGCCATTGTTTGTAGATGTGGAAGATATCTGGACCTGCTGTTGTGGCGATGCTGCGCCTGCTGGAGGGGAGGCCAATCTTGCGTTTACCTGGTCGAGCCTGGTCTTTGCCTGTTCATAGTCTGGATTCTTGCTCAATGACTTTTCATACCATTCCTTTGCGCCTTGGAGGTCATTCTGATATTCTGCTATTATGCCCATAACATATGGTGCATCGTAGCTGTCAGGCTCCATGTCAAGCACATGCTCGGCATCTCTTGTAGCGTCAGTATAGTTGTTTAATATTGCATACGATAGTGCCCTGTTGAAGTATGCGCTTGCGTAGTCAGGATCTTCGTTTATGGCCCTGGAATACATCATTATGGCTTCTTCGAACTTGTTTTCTTCGAATGCTTTGCCTCCCTGAGTATAGAATTCTTTTGCCTTGGGATTCTTTGTACCTTCAGCTTTTGGTTTATTGCCAGGACTTGATTCTTGCTGTTCTGTCCCTGTCTGCTTGTCGGCCATGATTAGATTATGGAAAATTTCATATTTATATCCTTTGGCTTTTTTGGATGTTGTTGGAGTTCTGGAAAAGTCCCAACCTGGAAGCTTGATTTACCAGAATGCTATAATAGATTGTGGTAAGTTATTGTTCATGAAAGATGATGCTGATGTCGCTGAGGAGTTTAGTAAGGAGCCAATGGTGGTGGGCTGTTGTGCTTGTGCTGTGGGTGCTTGTGCTTCTTGGAATAACCTATACATTTGTGGAGTTTGTACAAGCGATAGCGATAACCCTGATAGTTGCTGTGGCGAAGGGAGCGGAGTATTTAACACGCCCTGCGCAAACTGCTCGGCAGGCTGGGCGACATTCTGCTAAAAAGGCTTAGCAAGATAATCATTCAATCTGCTCCTCTGGGGCTTAAGCCGTAGTTTGTGCTTATCGCATTCCGGCTAAACCGGTTTTTATTCTTTGTAGAAGTTTGTATTCCCGTAATAGTGGATTATTGCTTGTGTCTGTCGCTGCCTTGTTAATTTATACTTTGCCGTAAGTAAGAAAATTATGGAGAATACGGTATCTAAAACGCTTGATAATGGGCTTAAAGTAAGCGTGCATCCGTTTCCAGGGCTTGAGACAACGGCCGTCTGCCTTGGGGTTAGGTTTGGTTCTATAGACGAAGAACCTAGGATAAACGGAGCTGCGCATTTTCTGGAGCATATGCTCTTCAAGGGAACAAAGAAGAGAACTTGGAAGGAAATAGATGACCAGCTTAAGGAGCTTGGGGTAAGATATAATGCAACCACAGACCATGAAACCACCCTCTATTTTATGCAGTCGTTTAAGGATTATTTTGGCAAGACTATGGAGATACTTTCAGATATGGTAAATAATTCCACAATTCCTGAAAATGAGTTTGAACTTGAGAGAGGGCCCATCATTAATGAGAATATGATGCACCACGATAACCCAAGGTATATGATATCTGACTATATACCAAGGGTTCTTTACAGAAAACATCCTGCAAAGATGTCAGTGGGAGGAGACAATGAAAAGACTATAAGAAACACTACAAGAGACGATCTTGCCCGCATATATGAAAGATATTATACTCCTAAGAATTGCGTGCTCTCCATATACGGAGGAATAAGCAGCAAGGATGCCTTATCGCTTGCAGAGAGATATTTTGGAGTTATGGATAGAAAATACAGAGGCCTCAAAAGAAGGGCAGCAGTGGAAAAACCAGTTAAAAGATCCATAACCATAGAGAGAAGAGGAATACGCCAGGCCCGAATTGGTGTGGGATTTTTGTGCAAGGAGTATTCTGAAAGGGATATTGACGAGTTTATCGCGCTTAATCTGGCGGAGCGTTATATCGGAGATAAACTCTTTGAGGAGATCAGGGAGAAAAAAGGCCTTTCTTATGATCCGATGGCTTCTTATAACTCTTATAGCACATTCGGTTTCATAGCGGGAGTGGCAGGAATAGAACCGAAAAATTATAGTACGGCCTTGAAGATAATGATCGGAGAGTTTGAGAAACTTCA
>JAKBRL010000014.1 GCA_021845465.1 Microcaldota archaeon | reverse complement strand
CCTAAGCCAAATGTACATGGGCATTTCTGGTAGTTTTTAGGCATCAACTATAGTTATACGAAAAAACAACATTGACACTTCCAGTAACTGACTCGGTTCCTGTAAAGTAGCCAGGATTCGGGCTAGGCATTGCTGCAGATGCCGCAAAAGCATATGGTATTACTATAGGGTTGTAATAGCTTACAGAAATGTTTCTTGCAATCAATGTCTTGCCTGGGAGAAGCCCTTCAGCCTGGTCTGTAGCGTTTGAAAGGGCTCTCTGCAATGCCACTGTTCTCAATGATGAAAGCTGACCGCTTGAGAACTTCTGGGAAAGACCACTTATCGATATGCCATTCATTGAGGAAAGGCTTCCAAGCACACTGCTGGCATTATTTATGTTAGGTATAGTTATGCTCATGTATTCCTCTGCCACATAACCGTTATATGATGTATAATAATTTCCGCTTTGATTGTAAAGATTATACGACGTTGTGGCTATATTGCTAAGGTTTCCGTTAAGATACCTGACTATTGTTGCGTTGAGCCGCGAAACATCATTACTAAGGTTATATGTAGCGGCGTAAGCTGTGCTGCCTCTTCCCGCAACTCCAACTGTAAGTAATCCTTCAGTAGGTATTCCTGATGCGCTGCCTGTAGCCGTAATTTCTATGCTGCCTGTATTTTTTTGATTTCCCACAGAAGGCACTGCAGTCTGTAAATTCTGCATTTTTAGCCCAACAATCAGAAATATCTGCATTATTATTACTATCCCAAGCAGCAACACGATCATGTATGCTAAATTTTTTCCATCTTCCATATTAACACTTATTACTCGTAAATTGAAACTTTCTGAGAAATCCTTCCTTCATATGGTCCATTACCTATTGTTACAAGAAACGGTCCTACTCCTCCCTGGCATGGACCGTCTATTCTAACTATGTATGTGCCATTATGAGAACCCTCTGAATTTATTCTAACCTGGAAAATAATTGTGGAATTTTCCACCACGTTGTATTTCTCTGGATAGAATGTGATATTTAATCCATTCTCAGGAACTGAGGAATTCACGCTGGTTACAGTTGCATAATGTGTCTTATTATAGAAAAATCCGCTGCCGCCTCCATTATTCTGGACCAAAACATTCTTTACGAACTCCTCTATCTCAAAGATCCCCATTGTTGAATTTCCACTTATGCTGCGTTTCATTACATAATCGGAGACGTTTCCAATTCCTGTATTGTTAAACCTGTATCTTGTGAAATTAGAGTACCCGACTATGGTTCCATTAAGATTATAATCTATGAGAGGGCATGCCTCAAAGCTTCCTGGTAATATCGAAGGTGTTGAATTTTCCTGAGCCGATGTGTTTGCCGAGGAATTAATTATGGCTGTGGTTGAAAGGTTTCCAGGATTTTGTGTCCTCCCAGCGCTTGAATTATTGATACTGCTATTATTCTTAGCTGTTGGTATATTGTTAATATTATTATTCAGAACTGAACTCTTCACTCCTATATAATAATAAGAGACTATCCCTGCAATTCCCAAGATAACAATTACTCCTATTATATATTTGGCTATTTTCATATCCGGATTTCCGGTATTGTTGTTTTTCATATCTGCCAGCCTATAATATTTTAATTTTTTAAAATGGTCGTTTTCCAATTTTGTAACTATTCCCATTCCAGACAATTCTTCCATATGCTGGTCTATCGTTGCTGTGGAGAGGCCCAATTCTCTCCCCAACTCCGTAACTGTCATATCCCTTTTTTTCAGCAATTTAACTATCTTTTTCTTTGTTTCATTGGTCTTTCCCATAAATGCACATATTTCCTTCATCATGTATCTATAAACATCTTTCCTGATTTCTAGGTTTTTTATAGGTTTTTATCTCTAAAACTGGAAACGTGGCTTTTAGCTTTTTCAAAGGCTTCTCTTGGTATTCTCACCACTTTCTCAAGATCTTCGCTGTTTTTAGCTTCTGCCACTATCTTTATCATAGGAGTCGTATTTGAAACCCTGATAATGAACCATCCTTCATTCGTCTTTACCTTTATCCCGTCTATGGTTATCGGCTCATATCTTTCAGAAAGTTCTTTGCGTATTCTTTCCATTACTTCTGATTTCATGCTGTCTTCAACAGGCATCTCAAGGACTATGCTTTTATAATAAGGGAGTTCCTTTTCTAATTCTCCCAATGGTTTCTTCCTGTTGGATATCATCTCCATTATCTTCAATCCTGCAAACATTGGATCATCAGCATAATACATATCTGCAAAATAAGTATGTCCAGAGAGCTCTCCGCCTATACTGGCTCCAACTTCAAGCATCTTTTTCGATATGAAAGTCCTTCCTATCCTTGTGACTACCGGAATTCCACCAGACTGCCGAAGTCCATCTTCAACAGCTTCGCTGCAACTAACATCAAAAACAAGCTTCTCTCCTTTTTTAGTCATATTCTTTGCTATTATAGCCAGTGTTCTGTCTCCACGCAGGACTTCGGCTTTGTTGCTCACAAAGACTCCCCTGTCTCCATCTGCATCAAAGGCAATTCCAAAATCAAGTTTCTCTTTTGAAACTAATTCTTTAAGGCCTGTAAGCGATTCGTCCTTGGGCTCAGGACTCCTGTTTGGAAAATTTCCATCTCTAGAATCGTTTATAGTAAACACTTTTGCTCCTGCTTCTTCAAATATCTCTTTTGCTATGCCTGAGTAAGCCCCATTTCCCGGATCTACTCCTATTCTTATCCCCTTCCCTGTTTTCATCCTATCTAACAAGAATCTCTTATAGTCCTTCAATACTTTCTGTTCCAAGTTTTCCAGATTCCTATGTTCTGCCTGCGCATACTCTGACTTTTCAGCAATGTCTTTTATCTCAGAAAGTCCATTCTCCAAGCCTATCGGGACGCTTCCGCTCTTATAGAACTTGAAACCATTCCACTCTTTCGGATTATGGCTTGCAGTTATCATCATGCCTCCGTCAAGCTTGTAGTAACTTACTGCAAAATGCAATACGGGTGTTGGCGCAACTCCGATATCTACTATATCCAATCCACTGTCCAAAAGACCCTGCATCGCATTCTTCTTCAATTCAGGACTGCTTGTCCTGACATCCATGCATAGCCCGATTCTCTTTCCTTCTCCCATATACTTTCCAAAAGCATAACCTACTATCTTTGCAGTGTTTCCATCAAGATCCCTAGGAAAAATCCCCCTTATATCATAAGCTTTGAATATTCTTTCATCAATCATCTTTACACCCATGTTATTAACAACATCAATCTATTATTATAATTCTTTTTCGGATTTTTGTATATAGAATTTTAAGCATAAGCAAAATTCCAAACCCGACATATTTAAAAGCATTGATGTCTTAGACGATTGTATGGTATTCATAGACAATCTGGCATATTCTCTATTCAGCATAAGCTTCGCTGGCTTTCTCTTATTCTACACTGTTGTATCCATATATAAATCCTACAAGAGAAAAGGCAAGGATTTCACAGAACATCTGAATGGAGCAAGCATACCTTTAGCACTTATAGGAGCATACATACTCATAATGGGCCTCTGGGGCCAGTTCTCATGGCCTCTCCCGGGAAGCTATAACATCTTATTTTATGATCCGTTTGTAGCATTCGGAATAGTCCTCCTATCATTCTCATTTGTAATACGTTTCAAGGGCAGAATAGATTATGCGGGTTTCCTGGGCCTTATGTCCGGATTCATGGCAATAATATACGGGGTTGAAGGTTATGGGCTAGGCTTAACCCAAGCGCCTCTCGCACTTCTTGTTATGTATTTCTTATATGGCATAGCTGGAATATTCTCATATCCTGTATCCCTTCTTCTTGATAGATTCCCAGGATCACAGAAAAAATTCTGGAAAGGATGGTACTACATACTTGTGATATTTCTGGCATCACTCTTCTTGGCAAGCCTTCTTGCCGGATTTATAGGTGCAGCCGCAATACCTTCACACCTTTTCAGTGCACCGTAGTGCATTATCCGCAGATGGCAAATATCCTTCACAAAGCAGCCGAACGTACATCATTCGCAGGTATCAAATATAACATGCAGATGAAACTCCATACATGCAGATACAAAACATTATAAATTTGAGACGCCTTATCTACTTGGGAAAAATAGTACAGAGTAAAAAGAATACTTTCTGGACTAAATAAACCCTGCAGGGATGGCAGAGCCTGGTTTGGCATCTTGTGCCACAGAAAAACGCGCAGGACTTAAGATCCTGTGGCCTAGCGCCTTCGAGAGTTCGAATCTCTCTCCCTGCAAATCCAATTTACGACGTCAAAGCAGGGTTCGGAAATCTGGAACGGAAATCTTCATGGAAGGAAGATCTCAATAGGTTTTCCGACAGTCTCAAGCAGGTGTCAATGAACGTCTCATGGCACCAATTGCAGCAGTTGCAGCCATTGCTGCACAAGACGCAAACCAAGAGGTTTGCCTGAAAGAGGAAGACGCCGAAATATGGCTCACTCTCGAAGGCGTTCTCCGACATCCAGTTTCAAAGGTTCCTGTACGTGATAGACTCTGACATGTTCCGCCTCCTATTTATGTATCAGGCGTAGCTTGGACTTAGAATAGGAGAAGCGGTCAGGGTAAACATAAACTCAATAGAACTAGAGACGAGGGAACTTACCCTGAAGACCGAGAAGGCCCAGGTAATGGACTCGTTATTGATACCTATGCCGTTGTTCAAGGATACCATAGCCTTCATCTCAAAGCACAGAGCGGAGATTGAGAAGGCGCAGGGTTATCTGTTCTATGCGGATAAGCTGAGAACCAAACGGCCTGAGCCTTACATCGAGCAGAACTACGTCCGCAACAGGTTCAGGCACTATGTGCGACTGGCGGGGTTGGACGAGGTATATGATACCTCAGATGAGTCAACCCCAGATAAGAGCGTAAGGCATCTCCATAGGCTCACCATCCACAGCCTACGGCATTACGCAATAACCCGCTTCGCCAAGCAGACAAACGGGAATGTGGTGCTGACAAGCCGCTTTGCAAGACATAGCGATCCAAGCACCACAATGACCTACATAACTACACGCAAAGAGGAGCTATACAAGGAAATAGACAACGCCTTTGGGTTGAGCGAAGCGGTTGGCCTGAAATCAAGATTGACTAGAAATGTATAAAGTCTATCTTTTTCTGTAGCCGAAGATTTTGTCGTATTCTTCATGGTCTATTATATCCAGCACGTCTAGCCAGATTGAGAGTATCTCGACTTCTGTGTCTTCTCTCTGTGGTTGCTTTATCGTGTATATCATGCGCCAAGCGCCTGAGAGATTGACCTTCCATAAGTTCGTAACTTCATAGAGCGAGATGTACTTCTGAGCTACGTTCTTCTTTGGTATGTGGATTCCGTAGTCATAATCAACCTTTAATATTGCTATCTTGTTGTCTATTGATTTAAGTAGCATCTCGTGGAATGAGTCGGTTATGCCTTTTGCTGCATCCTCCGCAACTTTTTTCTTTAGTGCTAGGTAAGCGTCTTTTGCATCTCCTAACAGCTTTATTGAAACGCGTTTCTGTACCAAAACATCACATCGGTAAGCCTTCCTGCTCGGCCTTCTCCAGCTTCTTGCTAGGGTTGAATGTCCAGATGAAACCCTTCTTAGTCTCAAGCACCATCCCACGCTTCTCCATGTAGTCAAGCGCAAGGTTCAGGGTCGAGCGCATTACACCAGTCTGCAATCTGGCCAATATCTGGTTCCTGCTGACGGGGTTGTTGGCCTTCTTCACTACCTCCTCTATAGCCAGTATGGTCTTAAGCGTAGGATAATGGACGACGTCCTTTTGGATTTGCATTATGTAACACCTAATAAGTATATACCCTAATAGATATATAAGCCTTCCTACACATTTGGAGGTCTCTCTACATGGCCAAAATTCCTCTACATGACTTTGGCAATCCATGTAGAGAAAAGTCTCGGCGACAGCCTGAAAAACAGGGATTTTTGTCGAGGGAATACTGCACATCAATATTTTAGCGTTTCATGTAGAGCTTCATGTAGAGAAGCTCCCGCATAGTGGCCTCCGCCCGCCTTTAAGACACCTTTGGGTGTCACACGGCGGGCTACGGCTGCTGCGGCTACTTTGTAGTACATGGCGGCGTTAAGGTTTGTTTTGTTCCCACCCAAAACAAGCCGCTTGCTAGGTTGCTAGCTTAAAGTCCGTTGGGACGACTCCTCGTGAGACAGTCCGTAGGATTGGCGATAGAGTGGTGGTTTTAAAAGGCTAGTGTTACCTCCTTGGCTTAAAGGATTTAAATAGTAAATAACCCCAGGGCAAGCCCTTGGGCATTATTATTGGAAGCCATATCCATCAGTCAATTTGTAACCCCACCCCAAGGGGTTGGGGAATTCCTAAACCATTAAAGCTTCTAATCTACAATATCTAATCGGTTGATAAAATGGAGCAAAAGCCAATGTGGATGGTGCGAGCTGGTGAAGGCGGATACTTATTTGAAGAATTTAAAAAGAAAAATATAGTTGCAATAGGTTGGGAACTGGGGGATTTGAAAAACACTACTAATTCAGATGATATAAAAGCATTATTAATGAAAAAGCACCCCGAACAGAAACAAGGCAAAATAAATATGAATGCAGGGCAAATTAGCAGATTCAAGTCAGATTTCAAAATTGGCGACAACGTAATAACGTATAATCCAGTAAGCCGGGAATACTTGATAGGAGAAATAGTAGGTGAGTATGAATACAACTCAAATGAAGAATATAAACATATTAGAAAAGTAAAATGGTTAGGGTCTGTGCAAAGAGATAATCTATCAGTTTCTACAAAAAATTCGCTTGGCTCAATAGCAACAATTTTTGAAGTAAATAAAGAAGCAAAGACAGAACTATTGAATTTACTAGATGGCATAAAGCCCGCGATGAATGTAAATGAAGAACAGTTGAAATTAGAGAATATAAAAGAAGATACAGAAGACAAATCACGAGAATTAATCAAAGATAAAATAAGCAATCTAACATGGGAACAAATGCAAGAACTGGTTGCTGGAATTTTACGTGCTTTGGGATATAAAACGCGGGTATCAAAACGTGGGGCTGATGGGGGAAGGGATATAGTTGCTTCAAAAGATGGAATAGGCTTGGAAAAACCCAGAATAATTGCTGAAGTAAAACACCGCGAGGGGCAAATGGACACAAAAGAAGTGAGTTCATTTATAGGCAGAATACGACCAGAACATATGGCTATGTATGTTAGCACAGGTGGATTCACAAAAAATGCAACACTTGAAGCACAACGCTCTAATATTCCCATCACGTTGGTGGATATTGATTATTTAGTAGATTTAATAATACAAAATTATGAGAATTTTGACAATGAGACTAGACAACTTTTACCACTCACAAAAATATATTGGCCGGATTAGATTCCATTAAATGGCCGAAATGTTAAAATGTTATGATATGTATGGCAGAGGATGCAACTATATCAACAGAGAACGATAGAGATAATGGAGACGCGGCTAAAAATATACGGGCAGGCAAATCATTAGGTATGAGCCATCCAATAATCGCTGTCAGCTATGTCCTAATTGCATATATGCTTCCTGTGGTTAATGCTGCACTTACAATAGCAATACCAATCATCTGGCATATATCTGCTACCTTATCTGATATTTTGCTCTTTGTAATCTATTTCATAAGTTTAGGGTTGCTGTGGCTTCTGAATAAGTCATTAGGTTTGAAGAAAGTCAGCGATCAAGATAATATAATGTCTAAGAGGGGATTCGTGAAGACATTTCCATTATACGCAATAGCTGTGCTATTCATTACGCAATTGAGCAATCCATTGTCTCTTGCTATTGGTACTGGTGGATTGTTGTTATATTACCAGTACATAACAGAATACGTATCAAAAATGTTTTGATATACTAAAATTGATTCGATGATAAAGATAATACATATTGTTTATATATTAACTGCAATTATAATTGGCTTGACGGTGTTGCTAGTTTGTTTATCTTTGAAACAGGCTTACAATTCAAGCATAATTGGTGCTGCCGCAACAATACTGGGTACATTAATAGCGAGTGACCTATCATTATTTATCGAAAGAACACGCAGGATAAACAAGCACATAAGAGACCATCTGTATGAGATAAAAGAGAAATGTCTAGTTCCACTAAAGTTAAATATAGAACAACTTGGCTCTGATAGTGGATACTTATTTGTAAGCGAGCAAACGTTATTTATAACACCAAAAGAGGTAGAAGACTACCTAAGTCTTCCCATCCATCCATGGGATAAATCAGAAGGCGGAGTGGATTTTAGACTATTCATAGGTCCAAATCTGAATGCTGGCACAAAAATAGTGGATAAAGCATTATATGAAGATTTGAAGAAACACGGACTCACCGAAGTTGTTACTGCTACAAACAAGTTACGCAACATATATTCTAAAAGTATGAAGTCGCATTTTCTTAAATACAAAGAGTTATACAATAAAGTAACAACACACGACGGATTCAAAAAATTGGTTGCGAATTTAGGTGATAAAGTTGCTTTACAAGCAACGTTCTTTACTCTATTTGACATAGATAAAGGCCATTGGCCAAACATATATAGAATGGCTCAAGGGAGTATGAATGAAATAGGAAAGATTACCTTACAGATTAAAAAAACTAAAGAATATAATGATTTTAATAAAATAGAAGACAAAATAAACAGAGCGAAAAAAGATGCAATAGACAAAATAAATAATGGCTTAGACCTCTTTGCTCTCAGAGAAACTAATTGCCGTTACATCATGCAATTAGATTTTTGATGGTTCAGATTTGCTGGAAATCTGAACGCTAGCTGCTTATATACCTTGCTCGGCAATAATCTATGGTTCAGATGAACCTGCTTGGGCTTAGAATTTTATGTTGTTTTCGGTGTGAAATATGGCTAGGAATATAGGCGTGAAACAGCTGGGAAACACTCTCAAACCTCTAGCGGATTCTGAAGTTCAAATCTTTCTTCCTATAAAATTCCAGATGGGGCCTGCATAATAGCTGAAAACTTTAAATAAACATATTGTTTATTATCTATGTATGGATAATTTAACTGAAAGACTCATAAAAGCAATCCAGAATTCACCGGAAAGCATTGCATCATTCGAAACGCTAGAAAGCCTGCAATTCTGCGATGACAACACGTTGAAAACGACGCTGAGCAGACTGAGCAAATCTGATAAAATTATCCGCCTTAAGCGCGGTGTATATTCATCAAATCCGATAAGAGATGCATTCACGGCTGCACAGCACATCTACGACGGATACCTTGGATTCTCAAGCGCTCTGTATGTTCACAGGCTAATCACTGAGCTCCCATTCCTTATAACAGTGGTGACAACACACAAATCGACATCTAAGGTTATAGGCGCATACGAATTCAGAGCTATTGCCATGAAAGAGAAGGCTATAGGTTTCGAGAATATCAATAATCTGACGGTTTCCACCAGAGCGAAGACCTTATTCGACTGTATTTATCTAGAGCGATATTCAATCGAAAAAGATAAGCTTATTGAGGCTTACAGAACTGCAGAATTAAGCACAGAAGAGCTAAAAGAATTTGATTCATATGTGAAACGCTTCGTTTCAAAAAGCACGCGCAGTAAGTTTGACAAAATTAAGAAAGCGGTAACAAGCAAAGGCCGATTAACATGGAATTAGATTTGGAAATATGCAGGACAATTGCAATCCGTTATGGACTTCCACTCCAATTCGTATTCAAAGAGTTCCACCTTATGGGAGTACTATCTCAAATATCCTCACTCATGACTCAAATTCCAGGCTCGTTGGTGTTCAAGGGTGGTACCGCGCTCAACAAAGCGTATCTGCAGAAAACACAGAGGTTTTCAGAAGATGCAGATTTTGACCTGGTGATAAATGATGCAAGTAAAAAGCTGATCGGATTTTCGAAAAATTTAGCACACAGTCTTAAAGGGTACGAGATTACGGATTTCCGCAAAGTGAGTACTACTATGCAGTTTTACTGTGTTTATAAAACTCCACTAGGAGCCAAGGATCACGTTAGAATCGATATAGCTCCAAAAAAGCTTCTCACAGCAAAGCCCTTGGAGAGCAATCAGATAGTCTCGGAATTCACGCAATCTTCTATAAGCGGCATAAAGATGTACTCCATAGAAGATCTGACCGCGCGCAAGATGAATGCGCTTGCAACACGCATGGAGGGCAAAGACTTATATGATGTCCATACGGCATTGCCGATGTGCTCCAAGCGCGTGCTTAAGAACGCAATCGGACTGATGTTGGAATCTGAAGGTGTTGATGAGACTCTAGATCTGTTTCTACAGAAAACAACCTCCAACCTCAAAAAAAGCAACCCAATGAAAATGCGCAATCTTACAAATCCATTTATTCCAGCCGCAAACAGACCTAAAAATTGGGAGGAGTTGAAGAATGACCTATTAGCAAAGCTTGAAAATCTACAAAAATAGGCTAGGTATATAGGCGTGAAACAGCTGGGAAACGCTTTCAAACCTCTAGTGGATTCCGAAGTTCAAATCTCTCCCTCAGCACACTTTTTATGTTTAATTAACCCTAAAAAAGGCGAAAATCGGATACCCAATGAATATTTAAATCCTAAAAATATACTAAATATATCCATATCTTGTAATAATACTTCCAAAGTATTAATACAAAAAATGTTGTACTGATTAAAATGCCTCTGTAGCTCAGTGGTAGAGCGCGTCCTTGGTAAGGACGAGGCCGCGAGTTCAATCCTCGCCGGAGGCTTAGGAAATGGTATATATGCAAAATATAGTAATTAATTCAGAAAAGATGTTCGATGGACATGTTCTGACTAAAGATGCATCTGTATTAATAACAAATGGCATTATAGCGAAAGTAGGCAAACGAGGAGATTTCAAAGGTAAAACAATCAATACAAAATTTCTGTTACCTGGATTAATTGATATGCATATGCACCTAAACGCGTGGGGCGGCTTATATAAAAAGAGTATAAGACTTTTTGACTATTTTAATAAATTATCAGTGTACAATGGCGTAACAACTGTCCGAGATGTCGGAAATTTTGTTAATAATATTTATAATTTCAAACAGACCAAAGACCCCAAACCAAGAATCTTCTCATCCATCTTTCTTGATGGGGATAAGCCTATATGGGGTATGTCATTCATTGTAACAAATGAGAAACAAGCCAAAGAAATAATAACTGTTTATAAGGACTCAGGTATTCAGTGGGTCAAAGCTTACAAAAGTATCCGACCAGAGATACTAAAAACCATAATCAAAGAAGCTCATTCTGAAGGGCTTAAGGTTGCAGGGGATCTATCAGCCACAAGTCAGGAAGATGCTGTTCTTATGGGGATAGATACGTTGGAGCATGCAATGTTGTTGATAAACGGATTAAATGGAAAATTGGATGATTCAGCAGAAGAAATCTATAAGAGGTGGGCGGAGATAGATATAAATTCAATAACTGTTAAGAAAATGATTGATGTACTAGCTGGAAGCAGTACTGCAGTGTGTCCAACTCTAATTCTAAGCAAGATGGAACTTTTTCCGTCTTCAGAATATTCCGAATATCTAAATATTTTATTTCCGTTAGATAAGACTTACAAGAAGAAAAATCCCAAAACACATTTTACCAAGATTAATAGAGAAAAGGCCTTTGAGAATATACTAAAATTAGTTAAAAAACTAAATGATGGAGGTGTAAGATTAATAGCAGGTAGTGACACAGGAAATCCGTACGTTGCACCAGGATTCTCTCTGCATCAGGAATTAAATCTTTTAGTGGACTCAGGTCTAACTCCAACAGAGGCCTTGAAAACCGCAACAAGCGTTGCCGCAAATGTTCTAGGAACAAATGAGATCGGGCAGATAAAGCAAGGCTGTAAAGCAGATATGGTACTTCTATCTGGGGATGCCAGTTCAGATATTAATAATATAAACAAAATAACACATGTTATCCTGGATGGCAATGTCATAAATGCCGATACAAAAGACTTGTTATCGAAGAATACTCTAAAAGAATTTCTGCCAGAAAAGAAGAAAAAAGTAAGGAAATGAAGGTATTTGTGTCTAAAAATAAAAGATAATATTTATTATACGCAAGCGGATGGGTAATTACTGTGTGTTTAAAATCAGAAAATTCCACCCCCCCACTCCACTAATCTATTTCTTAATAAAATCCGGAATACAATTTCTACAATTTTCTATTCCAATATACCTTATCAACTCTGTTCAACCTTTTTGGAGGCTTTCAGACATTAAATCTTACAAAACCTGTCTTCAAATATAAAATATACATTATGTGCATTGATGAAGGTAATTCAACTTTTAATCTTATCCTCCCTTTCCTGATCTCCTATGTCTATGTCTACCCTGCATCCTCCATAAAAATCAAAAACCCTAGCACTCCTTTTTGTTTTTCCAGGAATGGTCATCTTATATTTCTTCTGTTCAAGCAAATTTTCAATTAAAATCTGGCCATCTTTATCCGCAAAAACAGAAATTACATGCTCTCCAAGATACCTTATTTCTATAGGAGTTTGCATGTCTCTGACATGTTCTCCATTCCTAATTAGATTTATTTTGGTTGCTTTCCTATTTATTACTTCACGTGTTTTAGTATCGATATCCTCTTCTTGCAAAAAATATTCCGGTATCTTTAAGAATAACGATTTCTCAGGTTTCTTAATCTTCTTTTCCGAGCTTACATAATTTACTACACATATTCTATACTCAAGCATTTTAAGCCGTTCTTCAAGTTCCTCGGCCTCCTCTCCTTCAAATATAAGGTCATTTGCAGCATACTTTACCACATCTGCGCTCTGTCTGAAATAAATCTTGTTCTGGCATAACCTCCTTATCCTAAGGTTTATATCTGTGACACTGTGTGTTATGAGCATTACTCCTATTCCTCTTTTTCTGAAATCCTGAATTCTCTGCCTTAAGTCAAGCATTGCTGCCGATTGTTCATCAGAATCAAAGATTAGTTGCGCCTCTTCAAGACATATGACCATCCTTAGTTCATCATTGCCTTTTTCGTTAATTAAGTCGGCAAACGAATAAATCTGGTTTAATGTAAGTGCATAAAAAAAGGACTTCATATTATTGCTTATTCCTGAAAGATCAAAGACTACGCCTTCCCTTATAATTTTAAACAATTCCAATCCATCATTGTATGCAAACTGGGGTTTCAATAATATTAATCTCAGGTTCTGCAGCGCTGCCCTTATATTCTCACCATGTTTGCTATACCTTATCCCTGTATTGTTTCTTTTTCCATGGTTCTCTATAATTGCCTCTTCTATCTTCTCATATACATAGTTTGGATCAGGATCAAGCGACTCAGAATAAACCTTGCTAAATGCAGAAAGCAGACATTTCTCCATGGAATTTTTATATGGTCCAGCATTAGATGCATGTGCAAGAAGCATTGCAAGATTCTCATAGAATTTTTCTTTATTGTATCTATTTTCACATCTGAAAAAATTAATCTTAAAATTTTCATTATGGAACTTCAATACCCTGACTCCTATCTTATTTGCAAAAGCTCCCCATTCTTCCGTTGGCGCTATTATTGCAATGTGGCTACCAGTCCTTTCTAGTTGACCTAATATATTCATAGCGGCAAATGTCTTGCCTGTGCCAGGCAAACCCGTTATAAGCATACCTAGATTAAGTGTTGATGGGTCTATCTTAATCACATTCCTATCTTCCCTGACAGAACCATCAACATAAGAACCGAGTGATATTCCATTTATGTTTTCACTATCCTTATTAATCTCCGTCTTTATTATTTTCACCCTTCTAATCTTATCTGGAAAGTTTATCAAAAATTCCGCATTTCTATAAGAGATAGGAAGTGAGTCGCAATTTCTAACCTCATTCCATATTCCTTCTAGTGTATTCGATCTAAGTTTTTTCTCACTTAAAACTAACATCTTAGAAGACAAGTAATTTTCCAAAGAAGAATCACTTCCATCTGTCAATATCAGATTTAACTTGTATCCAATTCCATTTTTTACCATTATATCATTTAAATTATTCAAAACTGCGAGCGTTATTTTTCTTTTTCCCGAATCATAATAAAGTTCGCTTTGTATGGATCCTGAGTCTTCTCCCAAACGTTTATCCCCAAAATTCTTAGACACACGAATTTTATCACTGCTGGCAAGCTCCTCCACCTGTTCTTTCAAAGCCATTATGTCTCTTTCAGAAGAGGGGACAAATGATAATATAAGATCAGAAGAAATACCTTCTAATACTCTATGTATATTATCCAATATTGGGCCTTCCTTATCCTTCACATCTCTTGTATCAAATGCTATCAATGTCTTAGGATTCCGAACCCGTAATTCATAATTCTGCAAATTCTTCAATCTTATTCCTAATACTGTATAAGAAACCCTCTCCCCTATTCTATAATCTTCCGAGACTATAAAAGACCTGCTTTCCTTAAACCTATGAATTAGCATAAACTGCAACCCTAACATCGAATCAAGAAAAAGCCCAGTGTCAAATTTTTCTGGAACTGCCTCTATCTCAAAAATTTCTAAAACCATCAACTCACAATACAAAAATCACTGCAAACAACATCAAAAAATTAATTAAAACCAAAGAAAACATCTCAGAACTTTTAATTGTCTTTATCTTCCTGTATGAAAAACAGGTGATTATTATGCCTGTGATAGAAAATAATAGGGTATACCAAAGCTTAAAATCCAGAATTAATCCTATTGCCAAAATACCCAACTCCACATTTCCCAAAGCTGTCGCAAATTTCAAAATAGTATAATCTTTCCTGATTTTCTGAATATAATGTTCAACAAATTCTATTTCATCACCTCATAAATAATAAAAGAAAATGCAAACAGAACTGAGAAACCTATACTCTTGTTAATCAAGGCTTTTCTATTTTTCCTATTGGAAAGTAAGGCAGCGTCTATTAAAAAACTTGAAACCATTGCACTTATCTTCGCTGTAGACAAAAGAAAACCAACAACAATATTCATTCAATCACTAACTAATAGTAACAATTCTTAGTTTAGAAGCCAAAACATAATGTAAAAGAAATCCAGAAAATGGGTCAAACCTAAGTATCCTATCTAAAAATTCTCTCCGATCTGCAGAAAATATAATGATTCTATCTCCGGAAATGGAATCGGTGGAAGGTTTTAAAGGATCTCCAGACCTAAAATCAAGAATACCAAGTTCTTTTCTGCAGAGAGGCTTATAATCATCATCTGTTTTCTTACTCAACAATCCATTAACGATAAGCTCTTCCTTTCCGAACATATCAAAAAGATCCTTAGGATATGGGTCTTCCTCATTTTCCATTTTCGGATTATTGTTATAGGGCAGATTTCCAGTATACTCTACTTTATTCAGATACACCTTTATGGTCTCTTTCGATATCTTAAACGATCTGACCATGTAAAAAAATAAGATACCCAGTGGTATCGGTATGAAGTTCCAGAAATAACCAATAGATAAACTCATGTTCTCACCAAAGAGTAATTACCATCTCGTAAGAGAATTTTTCTATAACCCGAATCTTCCAATCTCTTTATCGCGGAAAGTACATCTTCCTCATTAAATCCTGTTTCTTCTACTATTGTTTTAATTCGAAGTTTATCGCAATATTTTTCCTGTATGTATTTCGATAGCAATGATATAGAAGTAGATTTTATTTTAGAAAAATCCATGCCTAATTTTTTATTCTCATCATGGAGCATGTTTATCCTTTTTGCAAGAATTATATCCGTTTCCCTGCCTTCCGTCTGAAATATTTCTATCTTTTCAAAAATGCTAGCCATTCTGCCTGAGCCTAAAACTCCAATTATATGTGGATAAATATCTTCAAAATTAGCTGAATAGTGATCTTTTAAGAAAGCAAGAATGCTTAAAAGTCTCAAAAGCCCATCATGCATATAATATTGGGGCAACTCAAGCGAAAAAATCTGAAAGACTACCCTTTCTCTTGAAAAGCTTACTGTAAAATAATGATCATCTACTTCTTCACCAATAATATATTCCCTTTCTGTTCCCTTTCTTATACACTTGAGTCTAGGATATTCTTCTATCTTTTTGATTGTGGAAAAGAATTTCCCATTCATCTTAACTCCAATAGCAATTCTGCTTACTAGAAATTTACTTTTCAACATCTACATCACCTTTAACTATCGCAATGGCAAAAGCGTCTGATATGTCTTCTTCGGGTATCTTCAGCTTTATGAGACATCTCAGTATCTTCCTCCTGTCTGCTTTAAGTTTGATCAGATATGTTACAAGGTATGAAAGTTCTATCTCTTTTTCCGCAGAAATTCTCCTCATCAAATCAGAAGGATCTTCTCTGGCAAGTTCATCTACCATCTTCCTAAATCTACTATATTCTACTTCTACCATGTCATCTCCAAATAAAATAATAAGATAATTTCTGAGCTTTACTCCT
The DNA here is from genome assembly GCA_021845465.1 of Microcaldota archaeon. The sequence goes on along the minus strand of JAKBRL010000014.1, from coordinate 11,760 downwards.
ATTACCTGTTTTATAAAAAACGCATCTCTCCTTTTTGATTTATACGTCTGTACCACAAAACATCCTCCAACTTCAAGATTCTGTATCTTACTTAATGTTTTTTCATCAAGCTCATAACTCTTTGAAAGTTTATTAAGACTGTTTTTGTTCTGAATCCTAAAGACAAATAATACTGCTGAATTGTAGAGCATCGGTATATCAATATCTTCAATCATCTGTGATGCCATGACAAGCCCCACTCCGTATTTCCTTCCTTCTCTGACTATACTCTCAAGGCTATTTTTCTCTTTTAAGAATTTCCACGCTTCATCCAGGAATATGAAAATTCTCAAATTTCCATCGGCCTTGCAAAATCTCATATCCTTGTCTATCCTATTTAAAAGATTGGAAACCCTTCTAATCTTCTCTTTTTCTTCAAGATTTTTCAGATCGTAATAAACAATTCCATAACTTTCTTTATTTCCTTCATGATCTTCAATTCTGAACAAACGATCCGGTTCTGAAGGAAAATCATCCCCTACCATGCCTGAAAGCTCAGCATATTCTCCGTTAAGATCTATCACTACTATCCTACACTCCAATAAAGAATAAATTTTGAGCATAAGGCTCTTCATAAGATACGTCTTTCCGCTTCCACTCATTCCAAGTATAAATGTGTGCGGATTTAAAAGAGATCTAAAATTCAGGAAAAATGGCATAGAATGCTCCAACGATCTTCCTACAAAAACTCCCCCTTTTGAATACTCAATTGCCTCATTCCCTTCATGTTCATTTGTATTTGGAATTATAACTATTCCAGATGCAAACAGAGATCCTGTAATAAAATTCTTTCTCATACGAAACCCCCAATTAAATTAACAAGTTCCTCCCCCCTGACAATTTCATATTTTACTCCCAATGCAGCAGAGAACGAATCTCCTATCTGTATAATATTCGAATAGGCTTCACGAGAAGCTTCAATTTCACTTCCGGAATTTGCAAAAGCAAAAACCCTGACAAACATATCCAAAGCCCTTCCTCCGGATCTGATGCTGCCCATTTCACTTTCAAGGATGTCTATTTCTCTCTTTAATGAATTTATTTTGTCGTGCTTGCCAGGATCTGTCCTAGAAAGCAATATTTCTTTCATCCTTCGTTTTGTTTCAATCGCATCACAAAGCCTCTTGCTATCAACTTCAGTAAGCGTGATTCTAAATTCAAAAGGCAATCTTATGCTTTCTATAATTTCTTTGACCCTGCCATTGTCTATAAGTTTCTTCCCTTCAGGAATTATAACTGCCATAGCAACTGCTACATATCCTTCATCAGTCTTTTTTACCATCGAATTAAGATTATGGGAAAGCCAGAATCCATTGCACATCTCTATTATTGCGGATTTTCTGAGAATCAAATTGTTTATTATATGCCCGCTATTAAAATATACAACAGAGGAAAAAATTATAATCGAAGTAAATACCACTAAATACATATTTGAAAAAAAGACTGAACATAAAATCGTGAAAGCCCCAAGTCCATAAAGCATGTAAGCATATACTTTTTTATCCTCTGTTTTCTTATCCATAAATTATCCCAAAATATAAAACTTGCCAAAGGAAGCTTCGCTTCCAAGCAATTCAGAAAGTTCTCTTATAGATATTCCTGTTATTATAAGGCTGAAAGCAGGAAGTATGAAAGTATAGACTATAAAGTATGCTACAGCTGAGAATATCTTATCAAAAAGAAGCGCAATATTATTCTGCAGAGAGGTTACTGCTCCGGATATTTTTCCTATAATGCTATTCTCCTTTGTACTATTATAATAACTGTTGGAAGAAAACAACTGGTTCTCAACAGAGACTGCCGAATATGTTACATTTGCTATTCCAGATGAAGAAGCACTTTGGAGAAATGAGCTAGATATTGCCATATTAAAAAGGTATGAAAGAGGCAATACAACATACAGACCTATGCTTACTGCTATAAAAAACCCACCAAGTTTTCTAGTGGGATAAAATGATCTTAGTATAAGCCCCAACGGCAGCATTATACTCAATGCTCCTACAGCAACAAAGGATAAAACTGCAGCCTGGACCAACACACTTATAGCTACCGTGCTAAGTATCTTGATTATGTATTGTATCTCGGTTATTACAGGCAAAAAAACATAACTGAAAGAGAACTGTACAAATTCAAGGTTTATTTTAACTGAAGAAATTGCACCTACTACTGCATTTAGGGCTAAAAGTGACGTAATGGTATTCGAAACCATTGAAAATATCGGCTGATGCTCTTTTCCCATAAATGTGTAATCTCCAGAGCCTGCAAGATAATCATAGGAGAGGCATATGGACGGATTTGAGTTCATATATCCTAAACATGTTATTTTTGTGCCATTGACAACAACCAAGGAATTTATCATGCCCCCAATAATTCCAGAAGGCGTAAAAAGCAGAATGAGTGCGCCAACTAATATGCCGTTTATTATCGATTGGTAAAGCTCCTCCTTTCCAAACTCCTTAAATTTTTTCTCGTTAAGCGCATAGCCAATTCCCAGTGAAAATCCGCTTACGGCTATCATAATACTTATTATATATACGGATATCGCGTATCCTTGGTATCCTAAAAGAAGATTTGCCATCTATTCACAGTGTGTTTGAGGTAAAATTGGAGAGTATGTGTGTCGATGCAATTGCAAGATTGGTGGAAGCAACAGAAAGAACCGCGACAACCACCGCGCCTATTATAATGTCTATGGCCATAGTATGCAGGCTTGCCCTCTTGTAAGAAGGAAACAACTGCCCAACAGCGTAAAATATGCCTCCAAGAACAAAAAGCATAGCGCTGAATGCGGGACCTATCTGCATGAGGAGTAGCTGTATGTTCTGTATAGTTCCAAGAATATCTAGTGAAATATATTCCGCATTTACCATTCTGAATATTATTCCAAAGCCTATTAACATTGCCACTGTTGTCTTCAGCAGTATTTTTCTTACTATCTTGCCATTATTTATATTTATATCCAAGTAATCATCTTTATACTTTAGTATAAATCTTTTACTAAGATAAATATATAAACATTTAGGAAACGCGTTAATTATAATGCCGCTAAGCGTCTCACCGGATTGTTCAGAAAGAGCCAGAATCCCGATAAAAAGACAAATAAATACTAAAATATCCGCATCAAATCCAAATCCATCAATAAATTTCCTCTGAACAAGTATGAATACCATAACTGGATTATTATGAAATCCTGAAACAATATCGAGGCACAGTCTACGCAGAGTACACTTCTAAATAACGAGTCTTTGTTAAATTAAACTCTGCTAATAAACCTACTAAATGTAGTTATCTTCTTTACTATAACTATGTAATTCCAGCCTGCTTATTTCTTCATGTGTTTCTTGCACATCTTATTTATCTTCTCTATCGCATATTCAAGTGTCTCTTCTTCTGGAAGTGCAACTATCCTAAAATTAGAAGGGGCTCCAAATGCAGAGCCTCTTGTCAATTGAACTCCCGCTTCAAATAAGGCAGCCCTGACAAATTCATCTCCGTTCTTGAAATCCAATCTTTTCAGATCAATCTTAGGGAAGACATAGAATGTGCTATCTGGCATTACTACATCCATCAAATCATTCTCGCCAATCATTTTTACTACTGTCTCTACTCTCTGTTTTATGTCATGCACCATCCTATCTATGGCCTTATTATGTTCCCTGAAATTGTTAAAGCCTACAGTTACTGAATGTTGTGCTGGGGTATTCAAAGAAAGGCGTGTCAAGGCATATTCCTTAAGCTTCTCTCTTATCCTTACAGATTCTCTGTCATCTCCAGGAAGTATTGCAAAACCTACCCTGAATCCTGTAGAGTCAAGGTTTTTGGAACTGCCATTAAGTATTATATGTGGTATGTCTTCTGCAACTTCTGACATGCTTGTGAATTTTGTACCGTGATAGACTATTTCATCATATATTTCATCGCTTATAAGGAGAAAGCCGAATTCGTTCGCCAAGCTTGCTATCCTTTCAAGCGTATCTCTTCTGAAAACCCTTCCTGTAGGGTTTCCAGGATTGGTAACTATCATGTATTTAAGGCGCTTAAGCTTGTTCTCAGACTTCATTGATTTTAGTTTATGTTCTATTTCATCGGTATTTACATCCCACTCATTTTCCATAACCTGATTCATAAATATCGGTTTTCCCTCTTCAGACATAAGCCTTGGTATATACTGTGGGTAGTAAGGCTTCAGTATTATTGCTCTATCGTTTCTTTCCATCAATGCGTGGTTTATGAAAAAGAGAGCTTCAGTCACTCCTGCAGTGGCTATTATCTTCTCGCTTCCGATATCCTTACCGTACAGTCTCTTGTATCTTTTTGAAACAGCATCAAGAAGCTCATATGTACCTGACGCTCTGGAATAATTAGTCTGATTCTCCCTAAGTGCTTCTATATACGCATCAATCATAAATTCGGGAGTCTTGAAATAAACCGGAGGATCTCCCCTATTCAGCTTAATTATCTTTCTTCCGGATTTCATAAGCTTTTCAGCGTCTGCATCAAGTTCAAGTATGGGATTCTTTATGTATTCGCTTCTCTTTGAGAACGATATCATATAACAAACCAATGAATACTATCAAGTTCAGCAGTCCGCCTTTTATACCTTGACTATCGTTTCGTTTTTTGACGCATTAGTTCTTCCTGCTAAAAACAATGGCTTTTCTACCAACATATATAAAACATCTATTGATTATAAATAAATTTAGAAGAGTGCATGAAAAAGATTCAATCCGCATCAGAATTTCTTTCCGTATACGGAGCAGCATTACTGATAATAGCAGCAGTAATGGTAATAATTTATGTAATAATCTACCTTCCCGCTTCCACAGTTCCAAACTTCTGTTCATTTTCAGGATATGTTTCCTGCAGAAATATAGCAATAGGCTCAAATGATCTAGTTTCAAGAGCAATATTATTATTTTCAAACTCACAGCAATATGCTGTAGAGAATGCAATACCTACTATAAACATAACTAATACTGGCACATTCACCGGAAGCTGCAATCCTTATTATGCACTTCCAGGAGGTATATTCGAATGTGTGATAAATTTCAATAAGAAAATGACTCCAAACCAGCTTTCCAACGGCAGAATAAACTTAAATCTAACTGTATGCACTGAAATAAATAATAGAAACTGTGGTATACCAGAGCGTGAAACCTATTCCGGAAAATTCAATGTACACATATCTCCAATAGTTCCTCCCCCAAGATGCACAATCTCGTTATCTGGAAATTCTGTAATTCCATATGGAACCAGCAGCAACCTGACTGCAAATGTAAAGCTCTTTGAAACTAATATAGCAGGAGCAACAGTTAACTTTACAACAGCAAACAGCGTCAACTTATTGCTAAGCAAATCACTGATTAATACGGATAGCAATGGAAATGCAACAACTTCAATATATTCCTCAACTCCTGGGAATTATATTGTAACTGCATCATTTGCAAACTGTACTGTATCAAATACAATTGTCTACCAGGCACCACCTGTCTTCTTGTCTGTACTCTCAAACGGCTGCGGAACGACATCAGGCTCAGGGGAATATGCTTATGGGAGCAGTGCAGGTTTCTCTATAATTCCATATAACGGGTATACTTTTACCGGATGGACAGGCTATGGCACAGGCTCATATACTGGCAATATGCTATCCCAGAATGCAATATTATACAATTCAGTAACAGAATCTGCCGCATGTAAATTAAACCTGCCTTCCCTATACAGTCTTGAAGTCATACAAAATCCGCCTAATTCTGGTTTTGTCTCAGGCTCCGGCTATTATTCATATGGCCAGATAGCAGAAGTAAATGTATCTGCTCCAACTGTTGCAGGAACAGAACAATATGCTCAAAATTATTTCAAACCGGGTTATTACTACTTTCAGACACCTGATGGAACTTCCACAAGTACTTTATACACTATTTCAATAACGGGCGCCGGAGGCGCTGGCGGTTATGGCTATAGCGGCGCAGGCGCTTCAAGCGGCGGCTCAGGCGGCGGAGGCGGCGGATACCTGCAGGCTGTGGTATCAGGCTATCCTCCCGGTACTGGTTTCTATATTAACGTTGCAGAAGGAGCCCAAGTATCAAATGGCCAAGCCGGCATATCTTCAGTAAGCGGGCCTAACTTCTATGCATATTCATCAGGAGGGCAGGGAGGCAGCGGAAATTCTGATACTGGAGGCTGTTATATTGTATCCGGCGGCGCAGGAGGAACTGCAGGTGCTTCCGGTGCAATAAAGATACTTATCAATGATCAGGGTGCTTCAGGACAGGAAAACACATGTACTGTTGGCGGTAATGGTGGAAACTCCGGAAATTCACAGGGAATTGGCGGCGCAGGAGGAGGAAGTCAAGAGACACATAATTCTAATACTGGCTATCCTGGTGGAAACTTCGGCGGCGGAGGCGGCGGAGGAGCAGCTGGCGAAGGAAGTTCAAACAAATACTGTCATGGAACAGGATGCCTCCAGGACGGAGGTTCTGGAGCCGGAGGCGCTGTAAGCATATTCTGGACCGAACCTGTTCAAGAATCACAATACACATTCTCACATTGGACATGTTCTGGTGAAGCTTCATGTTATTCAGGAACTACGCATAACTTTACTCTTCCAATAACTTCAAATACTATAGAGACTGCAAACTTTAATGAAAACCTTCTTCCCGGTTCTGTATCATATACTTCTCCTAATACTTATCAATTCTATACTCCAGCAGCAAGCAATGTCTTAACTACATATCACGTAATCCTAATCGGAGCCGGAGGCAACGGAGGCTACGGCTACTGGGGTGCCTCAGGCTGGAACTCAGGAGCCGGCGGCGCAGGAGGAGCATATATGAGTTTCAATATCTCAGGTTACCCTCCTAATACTCTACTGACTTTTGTAGTCGGAAATTCAAATAATCCATATCCAAATTCTCCAAATCCGGATACTAACCCAGGTACATGGCCAAGCCATCCATGGACATATTATGCAAATTATGGAGAAGCTACTACCCTTACTGGTCCTTCACTCTCCGTATCAGCCGGCGGCGGAGGCGGCGGAGGAGAACAATCTGATTCAGGAGAGTGCTATCCACTTCCAGGCGGCGCAGGAGGAATCTATCAGTACTCTGGCAACTTAGAAAATATAGTCTCAATTGATGGATATCCAGGGCAGAGCATCGGCTGCACTTTCAATACAGGCGGCGCAGGAGGTGCTGGAGGAAACTCTGGAAATAACATGGGAACTCCAGGCACAGCAGGAGCACACACTCAGGAAGGAGGGAACGGGGGAATTTGGGGCGCCGGCGGAGGCGGCGGAGGCCTTCCTCAATATGTAGATTGCCATTCAATAGGGTGCAGTACCTCCGGAGGCGTAGGCGCTGTAGGCTATGCTGAAATATCTTGGGGATAAAACTCAACTTCCTTATCTACTAAGCCTGCATTCCTCTAATTTCTGAGGCATAGGCAAACTCTTTATAATCTTTCCTGACATATATAATAAAAATTACCTCAGTGGTTATAATGAAACTCAGACCTGCAAGAACTATGAGATACATAACAAGCCAAGCATGGAGCAGATACTCTGTGAAGAAACCAAAAAAGAATTTTGTAAAGGCACTCCCACACACAAGCCTGCTAATATTCCGGATGGGTGTGAATAAGCCTGAATACGATACAATACTAACTTTGAAAGCAGATCATTATGTACAGGTAAGATCAAATTCTCTTGAAGCGGCAAGGCAGACAGCAAACAAGTATCTTGAAAGCCAGCTTCCGAACAATTACTTCTTCAGGGTAGTAACATATCCTCATCAGGTAATAAGAGAGAAAAAAAGGGCTACAGGAGCAGGAGCAGACCGACTCTCACAGGGAATGTCCATGTCTTTTGGCAAGCCTGTATCTGTGGCAGCAAGAATAAACCAAGGCACAGATGTCTTTGAAGTTAAAGTAATAGGCAATGCAGCATCACTCAGCGTTGCAAAAGAGGCGCTTAAGAGGGCATCCTCGAAAATATCAGGGCATTATTCAATAATAGCTAAACCTATAGCGAAAAAAGCCGGATAATACAGCGCCATGCCATATGGCTCCAACAATATCCTATAATCCAGGCGTCTAAGCATTCTAACTGCCTATATTCTGGTAGCATCATCAAACATATAAGCGGAACCAGCCAACCGGCAATACGTATGGCATAGGATTAAAAACAGCCGCTTAGGAAGTTAGATCTGCCCTTCTTTATAGTGGCTTATCACTTCATCAATCATAAGCTTAAGCCATGCAGTGAAATCTTCAGGTTTTTTCCTGATTTCAGACCTAAGCTCCTCAAGCCCTACCCATTTCCAGTTCTGGACCTCTTTAGGATTAGGTTTAGGCACGCCATTATACTTCCCAAATATTATATGGTCATATTCCCGTTCCCTCAGCCCGTTTCCAACATCAGCTTCATAAGGGAATACAAAAGCTTCATGCATATCGCAGTCAAATCCCATCTCCTCCATAAGCCTTCTATGTGCGGAATCGATGACACTCTCTCCAGGCATAGGGTGGCTGCAGCAGGTATTCGACCATTTCTCTCCAGAGTGATATTTTTTCTTATCCCTCTGCTGCATCATTGTCTCTCCCTTGTCGTTGAAGATGAATACTGAAATGGCTCTATGCCACTTTCCATTTTCCTTGTCATGTGCCTTCATCTTCTCCTCTGTTCCTATAGCCTCATCAGTTTCCTTATTTACCAATATAACCATATTTTTTACATCCATCTAAACCCTTTCATATGAATTAATACTACTCTAATAATAATTGTAATATCTTATATAATATACCTATACCAATAAAACCAAATATCACCAAATTCAAATAAGATACAGAGCAAAAACAAAACGATGGTTCTTTCTAATGAAAATATTATTGCAGTTTCCAGAAGGGCTAAAGCCTAAGGCATTAGAATATGCAAAAAAACTTGAGAATGAAGGAAATACTGTATTCATCTCAGCATCCCCAACATATGGTGCCTGTGATCTGGCAATAGACGAGGCAAAGGCTATAGGAGCTGAAAAACTGGTGCACTATGGCCACGCAGAGTTCCATCATGTAGACTTCAATGTGGAATATGTATTCTATACTGTAGACGCACCTACAGAGATCTTAGAAAGATCAATGGAATACATCAAAGATTTCAATACGATAGGCATAGTCACCACGATACAGCATGTACATCAGCTCGATGAAGTAAAGCGCTTTTATGAAAGCAGGGGGAAGAGTGTGGTTATAGGAAGGCCTTACGGATTTGCAAAACACCAGGGCCAGATACTAGGCTGCGATATAGGCAGTGCAGCAAGCGTCGACAGAAAGGTTGACGCACATATATACTTTGGCGGAGGAATATTCCATCCATTAGGGGCTGTATTGCATACTACAAAGCCATTCCTCGCAATAGAGCCATTTACAAACACTATAGAGTTCATGGACCACTATCGTGAAAAGTACAGAAAAAGAAAGCTTGGAAAGATTGCCGCAGCATTAGATGCAAAGAGATTCGGAATATTAGTAAGCACAAAAAACGGCCAGCATAATCTAAATCTTGCGAAATTGATTAAAGACAGGATAGAGAAAAACGGATTATCCGCAGCAATACTCATATCCAACAATATAGACTTCCAGTCGATTGAAAATATGATGGAATTTGATGCCTTCATCAATACAGCATGCCCGCGAATAGCGGTTGATGACACGGAGAGGCTGAAACGCCCACTGCTTAGCGCAAATGAACTTATGGAAGTATTAAATCTCAGAAAAGAGCATTACAGTAATTGAATAGCATATACTATCTTTTCATTATCCTTAATCCATATCAAGAGAAGAAGTACTTTAATGTCCACCGGCTAAAAACAAAAGCCGGAATAAACTGTTTAATTATATCAAAAGCCTGGAAGCCTGTTCAGCTTGTGGCCTTTGCTGTTATTGTAGCTATCTCGACCTCGTTCAGGGATCCGGATCCTCCTCCTACTGTATACTGTGCCCATAATGTTCCTGTAAGGCCTGATCCTATTCTCACTGTTGAAGGAGCCGCTATAGGAACTGATACCTGAACCTGTGTCTCTGAAGGAAGTCCATTGACTAGAGTATTGCTTGTCTCAAGCATCTGTGGCGTAAAGACTCCACTCTGTGCGTTTGACGCAGATGTCGTATTAACAAAAATTATATTTGCAGTTACCCATGGTGTTCCGGTATCCTGCCCTATTGTAACCAAGAGATTTCCTGAAGAAGCGCTGTAAGACTGTATGTCACATGTGAATCCAGAAGTTGCAGTACACTGGTTTCCAAGTAGGCTTCCATTAAATACTCCTATAGATACCAATGCAATTATTACAACCGATATAATCAGAAGTGCCCATCCGTATGTCATCAGGTATTCCATTGCGCTTTGCAGCTTGAAAATTGCCATATAATCCGATTAATAATAGAAAAGAAAGATTTAAATAACTATTATTCTTTCTTGACAAAATCCAAAAACATCTGCGAAGGCTTCAATCCTTGCTTTCCATTATTGTAGCTATAGTCTTGTCAAGCTGCTCCTTGAGCTTATCAGCAATGAATCTCTTTGAATAGGCATCTGCCCTTGCGGCTATGCTTATCTTCGTAGCATAAGCCCTTGCCAATCTTCCCCTTTGTTTCTTGCTTGCATTTCCCAGCTGTGGAAGCTTGAAAAGCACTCCATACTTCGGAGGCCTTCCCCCAAATTTCAGATGCTTGAAAAGAGCCTTCTCTGCACCGAGAAGCTGTATAGTGCTTGCAGGGAATGTAGCAAGCCTCTCCACCGAGCCAGCCTTAAGCAGAAGCTCAGCAGCGATCTTCGGCTCAATAAGATATGTAACATTGGGCAGGGCCTTTCCCACGCTTTCTCCTATAAACTTATCTAATGTATCCTGAAGCCCGGTAAGATCCTTCTCCGCCTTTGCCAACTCTCTAAGAGCTTTGTATTCCTCTTCGCCTAACTTTGGCCTGGTATTATTCTCCTTTATCTTTCTGAATATCTCGGCTCCAGCAGCGCCTGCGGCCTTCTCCAGAATCTCTTGTGTGATACTTTCAGCATCATTCATATTCAGGACAATCTCTGCATATGCTTCGGCATTGAGCCCCTGCAATTCCGGAAAGTATATGCTGTACCACTCATCCATTCTCTCGTATACTATGCCTTTTACCTTGTCTATCTCCTTATAGGTGCTTATGGCCTGCATTATGGGATGGTCGGCTGTAGAATAGGCAATCTTTACCTCTTCCCTAGACTCAGCAAGCATCCTTCTCCTTTTTTCGTTTTTCCCTTCCCTTTCCAAATAATCATCTCAATTCAAAACAAATCCTGTTACCGATTCCCAACACTTTCAAAGCACTCTGCCAAAATAACGGAAAGGCTTCCCTCCCATCTATATCATACTATTTTATGCTCTTTTTATGCCTAAAGATTATTTATGCCTAAAGATTAATATATATAGAAGCGTCAGTATGTGGTGGGATTTAAATGTCATCAAGGACTCACGCAGAAGAAGGAACTATTACTCTAAAAGATAGCGGATGGAACCGCATAGATACGAAGTTTCCAATAAATGTAAAGGCAAGCCTCGAGAGCGGCCAGCCTCTCTCCTTCCACTCGACATACAACATTACGAACGGCATTGCCAGAGTATGCTATGTAACACGAAATGGCGTAATAGAACTTTCATACAAGGAAGGCAGGCTCCA
>JAKBRL010000041.1 GCA_021845465.1 Microcaldota archaeon | reverse complement strand
ATTTTGCAGTCAAAGCGTGCCCTAATCCATATATAATAAAAATACTCAAGGAAGAAGGCCAAGGAGTAGATTGCAGTTCCCTTCCCGAGCTTCTTCTTGCAGAAAAACTCGGTTTTAGAGGGGAAGAGATAATGTTCACATCCAACGATACTCCACCGGAAGAATTCAGGAAGGCCTTCGAATTAGGCGCAATAATAAATCTAGATGATATAACACATATCCCATTTCTAGAACAAAGTGCAGGAATACCAGAATTGATATGTTTCCGTTACAATCCAGGGCATCTCCGCAAAACATCAGAAGGCAACGTAATAGGCAAGCCCGAAGAGGCGAAATACGGACTGACAAAGAACCAACTGCTGGAAGCATACAGGATAATGAAAGATAAAGGCGTGAAAAGATTTGGCCTCCATACCATGGTTGCATCAAATGAATTGAACCCAGAAGCATTCGTAGAGACAGCAAGAATGCTCTTCAACCTGGTTAAAGAGATATCAGACACATTAAACATACGTTTTGAGTTTGTAAACCTCGGAGGAGGAATAGGGATTCCTTACAAACCAGAACAGAAAGAAGTAGATCTGAATTATGTATCAAAAGAGATTAGAAATCTATATAACGACAATATAGTTACAAACAATCTTTCTCCACTCAAAATACTCATGGAGAATGGCAGAATGGTTACAGGCCCACACGGTTACCTGATAACAAAAGCCATACACACAAAAAGTACCTACAAGGAATATATAGGCGTAGACGCATCAATGGCCAATCTCATGCGCCCAGGGATGTACGGCGCCTACCATCATATAACTGTAATGGGAAAGGAAGAGTCTCCAAATGATCATACTTATGACATAGTCGGATCACTTTGCGAGAATAATGATAAATTTGCCATAGACAGGAAACTGCCCAAGATAAATACTGGCGATATACTTGCAATACATAACACAGGCGCACACGGATATGCTATGGGTTTCAACTATAATGGTAAATTAAGAAGTGCAGAGATCCTAATGCATGAAGACGGCACTGTAGAATTGATAAGAAGGGCAGAAACAACATCTGACTATTTTGCAACATTGGACTTTCCCGAAGCTTCAATAAGGATGAATTCAGAGCACACAAACTAAAAACTCAGTGAGCCTGTAGTTATAATATCTCTCTTCCCGAGATCTTTATGGAAAAGGGAAGCTACTAAGGAAGGAGCATCTAGTCTTGTATCTTCTGAGTTCATTTCCTAATTTTTAAACTAACTCTGCCTTTTTAAATTTCAATTGTTTTTATGAGTTTATTGTATTTTTTTTATCTGTAATATCCACTTAAAGTCGCATATTTATTCTATCTCCCTATTTTATGATTTTCAGTAGAAAATCAAATAGTGGAAATCAAGCATGTCTCCTCCGCAATGCGGATTTCTTTAACGATGTGAGCGAGAAATCTCACACCATTTATGGGTGGGATGAAAGCGAACCGCAGAAAAGTGTATAAATATAAATAACGATATAAAACGCATGGAGCTGACAAGGGCATACAAATTCAGAATCTACCCTGATGTCACAAGGCAGGAGGAGATAGATGAACGTCTAATCCTTGCACAGCAATTCTACAACAAGATCCTTGAGAAGTCAATCGAATCCTATAAAAACGGAAAGGCAAAGATTTCGATGGCTCGATTCAACAGGTTCGTAAAAGAGATAATCCAAGAAGACAAGAGATACCTAAAACTCTATTCGCAGACAAGATGCGAAATTGAATACAGGCTTCTCAAGGCATACCAGAACTTCTTCAGAAGAATCAAGGAGGGAAACAAGAAGGCAGGATTCCCAAGATTCAGGTCAAGAGAGAGATATAAGTCAATAACATATCCCCAGGGCAATGGTTCTTTCTCAGTAAAAAAGAGCAGACTACGAGTTTCAAGAATAGGAACAATGCCAATAGATTTACATAGGAAAATAGAAGGCACAATAAAGACGCTCACAATAAAGAGGGAAGGAAGAAATTATTATGCAGTCTTCACTGCCATAAACGACATCAAAGTCCCAGAAGTCAAGAATACCAATCCAGTCGGAATAGACTTGGGATTGGATTCATTTGTTGCGATGTCAGACGGAACAAAGATAGAAAAACCGAAATTCACGCAACAAAAAAAGAAAGAAGATTGCAAAGTGGCAGAAGATAGTCGCAAGAAGGAACAAAGGCTCAAAGAGAAGAGAAAGAGCAAAAACAATGCTCAAAAAGCATACGAATATTCTACAAACCAGTCAGATGACTACCTGCATAAACTTTCAGACACTCTTGTAAATTCAGGATACACTTCATTTGCAGTGGAAGACCTTCATATACAAAACATGTTAAAGAACCACAGATTGGCAGGTTCAATTCAAGATGCTTCATGGAAGAGGTTCATCCAACTTCTCTCATACAAGGCTGAAAGTGCTGGTATAAGTGTAGTCAAAGTGGATGCAAGAAATACCTCAAAGGAATGCAGTAATTGTGGCAATATTCAGGAAATGCCGCTCTCGAAAAGAACATACATCTGCAATAGATGCGGTATGCAGAAGGACAGGGACATAAACGCCGCAATAAATATATTGCATAGAGCAGCTACCCTCGGACAGAGGGGAAGTCACGCTCAGGGAGAGGATGTAAGACCTCAAAGGGAGGCAGTCCTCGAAGAACTGAGAACCGATAAAACACATCCTTTGCAGGATGCAGTGATTGCATGAACGCAGGGGAAGCCCACGCCGTTTACGGGTGGGAGGATGTCACAATCTAACATTTTTAATTCTTGCAGTTGTTGTGTTATCATTTATGCATCTATCTGAACTGCCCCTATGTTAGGATATCTAACTAGCGTTTCTAAAACAAGTTTTATATCACTGCTTTCAGCCGGAGGGAAATAAATCATCATTTGAGGAATTCCGGAAGTTCCTCGATATGTTACAATATCAGGATCAACAATCTTTTGTATCAGATCTAATTCTACTCTCTTGACGGCAAGCCATTCAGCACCTGCATTTTCTACTAATGTTCTTGCAAACTCTGCAAAGGGATCTTTTCCATGAATCCTTATTATATCACTTGATATGGCTCCGACTACTCTAGTTTTTTGGCCGAATATCTTTTTAGACGCAAGCAGAGCAGGGACATTATATTGAATTGCCATAAATACGGCATCTCCGCCAATTCCTCTCCTCTCCGTTTGCTTTACAAATTCCTCTGTTGCACTTACAGCAAGCGAAGGATCCCCACCAGATATAGTTACATCTCCATCTTTGAAATCTACTGATAATCTGCCCGGGTTAGCACCGCTGCGTCTGGCCCCTTGATAAATATCTAAAAATTGGCCTAAGCTTAGTATCTGCTCCCCTCCAAGCCTTGCAAATCTTTGAAGTTCCTCTATACCTAGGTCTTTTACAAGAAGATTTCTTTTAACTTCTTCAATAGTAGGATTCTCACTTCCAGTTCTCCTTTTCACAAGCTCCATAATCTCTGAAGCTCTCTCCATACCAAATATCTCTACGAATCTTTTTATAGTGCCCACAGCATTCCATACATTTAACCTATCTGTATACATGCCCTGCTGTATCGAATACCCATCACTTCCTTTTCTTACATCATGCTCTACTGCATTCCCTCTTGAGATAGCGAATAATTCATTAAATTCCAGTCTTGATGGCAATCTTGAAGGATGAAATATGATTACTGGAGGTTCTCTATTTAAGGATGACACGGCTTTCTCTAATCCTTCTCCCAATGCTTCTAGCTTGGCTACTCTCTCAATAGTTGGAGTTTTAACTGCTTCTGCCATTATATCTATCTAAATTTCTCATTTGAAATATAAATGGCTTTACAATTAGCTTTATAAAAGCAGAAGGCTTGTATCCACACAATTCCCCCTTAAAATATTACTAGATTAAAAGATAAAAGCACAAAATCTATGCTTTATATATAACCCCAAAATAAAAACGGGGAGCCCGAGATTTGAACTCGGGTCGCAGCCTCCCGAAGGCTGAAGCCTACCAAGCTAGCAGAGCTCCCCATCTCTCAAATTACCGAAGCGCCATCTTTCGTTATAAGTATGTCATCCTCTATTCTTGCTCCGGCAAATCCATTGATGTATATTCCTGGCTCTACTGTTATTACCATGCCTTCCTTCAATACTGTCTCTTCTCCTGGAGAAAATCCCGCCCCATCATGCACCTCCAGCCCTACCGAATGCCCAAGCGAATGTATAAACATTCCCTTATACTTTCCGCCTCCGAAATTTTCTATATAATCCCTAGCTACCTTATCTATATCTCTGCCTTTCATTCCCGGCTTGACGGCTCTGATTGCCATTACCTGTGCATCTTTAACTACTTTTATTATTTCTTCCATCTTTGCAAGAATCTCAGGATCGATCTTTTCCTTATTGAATATGAATGTCCTTGTGATATCAGACGCGTAATTATTGAATACGCAGCCAGCGTCAATCAGTATGAGATCTCCATCTTTAAGTTTAGTGCTGTCAGGATAATGGTGTGGCAATGCTGCATTTTTGCCAAAACATACAATAGTTCTGAAAGAGGCTCCCTGCGCTCCCATAGAGAGGCTCAGACTATCGAATTTGGAAGCGAGTTCCATCTCTGTGATTCCTTCCCTGAATTCTTTCTGTATGAGCATCTGCGCCCATTTTGTTATGCTCACTGCCTTTTTTATACTGCCTATTTCCTCCTCATCCTTCACCAGCCTGGCTTTTGCAAATGCATCTGAAACATCGTCTACTGATGCAGGATTGTAGCGCTTCATAATGGCCTCGTAAATATTATATGGGAGAAAGGCCCCGTTTATCCCTAGCCTAAATCCTCTGAGCTTCTCTTCCATATTTTTTCTTAAATCTTCGGAACTCTCTATCTTAACTACCTCAAGCCCGTCTCTCTTCTGTTCTTTGGCTGTTTCATATTCAAGAACAGAAGTAAATAAAACTGCACTTGTTGCTTCTAGAACAAGATAACTATACTCAAAAAGGCCGCTTGTAAATCCTGTGATATAAAGAAAATTAGGGTCTTGTGTACCTGTATTTACAAGTACTATCTTGTCAATGCTCCTGGTATTTTCAAATACTTTTTTGAGCCTTTCTGCAATATTTCCATTCTCCATAATCTTATACCTTGCAAAATATCTTTTACCCCTCAAAATATATTAAGTGTTAAGAACCTCAGGAGGCATCCAAGCCCAAAAAGCCTGTAAAACAAAACCATAAAACTACTGCGGAAAATACGTCTTTTGCCGAGTGAGTATATAGTAACCAATAAATACTCTGTAAAGATATATATATCAAAAAATACAAGATATTATATTAGAATAAAAGATGATAAAATGACCAACAAATCAAAACCACTTATAACCGTTGTGTCAGTTTCAGGTCTGGCACTAGCATCGGCACTTATGCCTGCATATAGGTCTTATGCAAATCAGGATGTTCAGCAGACACAGTCATCACAGGTATCTGTAGAAAATTCAAAGCACGGTTTTCTAAACGGAACGTCTACCGAAAATTCTGATTCAAAAGCACCTAAGACATCAATAACAGTAGACGGGAAGAGCCAGTCTCAGGTATGTGGCACCAATAATGTAATAATAGCAGGGTCTAACAGCCATGTAACAATAAACTGCAACCAGACACAGACAAAGAAGCATACAGAAATACATGAAAAGCAGAAGGCCCCACAGCATACTTATCATGCACCTAAGCCACAGTACCAGAAACCTCAAGC